>JAFDZR010000032.1:23881-28356 GCA_018266875.1 Bacteroidota bacterium | reverse complement strand
ATACAACGTTTTGGACACTATTGGTGTAGAACAGATAATTCAATATTGAATAATGTCTTAAACAATTAAATTTTCTGTTAAACCGAGAACATCCTCTTCTATTTCAGCCGGCGAGGTTGTGGGGGCATATCTTTTGAAAGGTCTTCCGTCAGGGGTTATTAAAAATTTTGTGAAATTCCATTTAATACTTTCACCCAAAGTTCCGGGCAGCGCTTTTTTAAGGAACTTAAATACCGGATGAGCATTTTTTCCGTTGACATCAGTTTTTTCGGTTAGCTGAAATGTAACTCCGTGATTGATTCTGCAGAACTCCTCCATGTTGCTGTTTGATTCCGGTTCCTGGTTGTTAAACTGGTTTGATGGAAATCCAATTATCCTCAGATCCCTGTCCTTATATTTTTGATATAATTTTTCAAGTTCTTCAAACTGCGGAGCCAGACCGCATCCCGTAGCAGTGTTTACTATCAATACAGTTTTACCTTTTAATTCATCCGTTTTAAATATCTTTCCTTGTGATAACCTGAATTCTAATTCATAAAAACTCATTTTACAAAAAATTTAAATTGTTAAGAAATGTTGTTTATGGGGATTTATTTATTTTTCATGACAATATTCTGTCTTCCGTTTTTCTCTTTATGTTATTGTGAAAGCCCGTAATATCTTTTGAACAATCTTGGCAGATGATACTTTGATATCCGCTTCTCGTCTGATAAGAAATCTAAATTCAGATCCCCGTCAATATTTTCATCAATGATTTCCCTGGTTTCCTTTACAATATTTATCTGTCTTTGATTTGAGAAACGGATCTCCCTGATCCTGATAATTTCTTTTTCGCAAAAAGTCATTTAAAGTGTAAATTATTTTTGTTCTGTTTTAAAAAATGAAAGCAGTTAATCCGAATTATTTTTAAGCAAGACTTTATGTAAAATGTTAAGTCAAAGGGTTTTCTTCTAGTAATAACTAAAGTAAATTCTGAGTTAAAAGGAATAACTATTCCGGATTTTTTTCACGGGGAAATACTTCGGCAGTTCTTTTTTCCATTTCATCCGCAATGACTTTTCCGCTCTCATCTTTCTCTCTCAGCTTTTTTATAATATTCTTATAACTTTCTTCATCCCTGTCCTGGCTTAATTTAAATACAGTATCAAGTTTTAATATTTCAATTTCAAATGCAACAATTGCTTTCATCAATCTTTCAGTATATTCTGAAGGAAGATTATCAAAGACTGTTTCCGAATTCTGATTATTATCCTCAAAATGAATAGTTGTCATCCGGAGTACATCCTTTAATGCGTTGTCATCCAGAAATCTGATCACACCTTCAGCATGAACGCTCATGTAATTCCAGGTCGAAGGAGTATGCGGATTACTGTACCAGGTTCCGCTTACGTATGTGTGATGACCGGTAAAAACCGCAAGAACATTTTGATTTTTTAAAAATGCCCTGTGGTGATCCGTATTTTTCATGATATGACCACGCAGTATTTTCTTTCCTCTCTTTTCTTCAATAAATACGGGAAGCTGAGTAACTACGGGTTTATTTTCTGCATCGCATCCTGAAAGGAATGCAAACGGATATCTGCTGATAAAATCCCTTATTTTCTGTTCGTTTTTTTCCTTGTGATAAGGAAGATCATACATAATAAAAAATATTTAATTAGTGTTCCTGAATTCTATTCTTCAGCGGGTTTAATTCATTATCAATCTGTCGGAATACAGAAAAACGGTTCGTGCCTGAATAAACCATAATGCATCTTCTCTGCAATATACTTAAATACAGTGTGAAACTTTACAATTTATGATTCACTTTTCGCGGGAAACTACTTCAACTTTTATTCTGTCCGGATCTTCAAAAAATACCGCGTAATAATTTTTTCCGCCTGCATACGGATGTCTGTCTTCATAAAGAATTCTTATATTCTTTTACTTTAACTCCGCTGTAAGCGTGTCAACAAATTCATCCGAACTGCAATGAAATGCAAGGTGATTGAGTCCCGTATTTTTTCTGTTAAATGAATTGCCAAGATATTTTTCCTCAGTCTGGACCAATACAATATATGTATCCTCAAGTATAAAACTAATTCCCGAGTCCCACTTCTGAAATATCCTGTAATTAAATTTTTCAGTTAACAGCCATTCCCAGAAAAGGACTGATCTGTTGAGATCCGATACATATAGTTCTACATGATGAAGCTTTCCCTGCATTAAAATTTATTAAACTCTTTATAAAAAAGTATTCACAATTATTTTTTTATTGCTGATTTCAATTACAGAATTTTCGGGAATAGCCTTCCATATTTCCTGGTAATTCCCTATCGGTTCAGATACAAGACATGCTGCAAAGTCACCGAACAAGCCGAGTATGCCGGGATTCAGGAGTCTTAATTCATCTATACCGGGACTAAGATACAGCGTAGGACTTTTACCGTCAGATCCGTATTTGAATCCCCACAGACTTTTTCCGTCGGAAATTGCGAGGGTCATATTCAGATTCCCGGAAACTCCCGCTTTTGCGCCTTCCGTTTTTATAAGATTTACCATTTCAGCAACAGAAGTGATCACGTTTTTCTCAAGCCCGAGTGTAAGAGCTAGATAAAACATCACTTCCGAATCAGTAGAACCAATTACATCATTGAAGTATTCCGGGGAGATCTTTGCAAGAAGTGCCTGTCTTAAAAATTCAAACTGAATGATCTCTCCGTTATGCATAAAAAGCCATTGCTTATATCTGAATGGATGACAATTGGTTTCCTGTATCGGTGCGAGGGAAGATGCGCGGACATGCGACAGGAACAGGTGTGATTCGATATGCGATGCCAGGTCATGAAGATTCAGATCATTCCATGCGGGAAACAGACTTCGGTAAAGACCCGGATATGGCTGATCATCATACCAACCAAGTCCGTTTCCGTCTCCGTTTGTAGGGACTCTCAGCGATCTTGCATGAAGACTCTGGTGAATGAGATTATCCTTTGGTTTGATCAGCAGTTCACTGATCAGTACAGGACCGCCGGAATAAGCTAACCATCTGCACATAGTATTTCAAATTATATTTTTTCAAAGAATGTAAAAAGCGCTCTCATTCCCAAAATACCGGTCTGCCGGTTTGGGAATGCTGTTGAACATTTAACTCTGTTTCTGTTGCCTGTTTCTGTTCTCTGTTTATATTCAAAGCATTTATTTTATTTCAATCTCACAAGAGGATGATTCAATCCGTTTACTTCATTTTTAACTACTGTATATTTTTTCAGACTTTCAAAAAGTCTGGTCAGAGTTTTAAATCCGTAAGTTCTCGGATCGAAGCTCGGATCGATTTTCCTTAGTGATGAACCGATTTTAGAAATAAATGCTTCCTCTTCTTCATTGATCGAGATCTCAAATGCTTTATCAATTATACTCAGATCACGCACCGGAATTTCGCTTCTGCCTTTTATCTTTTCAATCTCTTTTTTGTTTCTTCTTTTATACTGTGATTCTTTTTTTATTTCGGTTTTTTCTTCTGCTTTTACTTCGCTTATCTCGGTTTCAGTGATAAGATTTTCACTGAATGTAAAAATATCACATGAATTTACAAAAGCCACAGGCGTAATTTTTCTTCCTATTCCCATTACAAAAAGTCCTTCCTCCCTGATCCTTTTTGCAAGTCCTGTATAATCACTGTCACTCGAGACAATGCAGAAACCGTCAACACTTTTACCGTGAAGTATGTCCATTGCATCGATGATCAGCGAACTGTCTGTTGAGTTTTTACCTATTGTATAAGAAAATTTCTGAATCGGATTAATTGAATACTGATTTATAACTTCCTTCCATCCTTTCATATGAGTAGTAGTCCAGTCTCCGTATATCCTTCTGATCGTCGCCTTTCCGTATTTGGAGACTTCCTCGAGAAGTTCCTTGATCAGTTTTGCCTGCGCATTGTCACCGTCAATCAAAACAGCGATGTTGAATTTTGAATCGTTCATAATTAATTTTTATTTATTTAACAGAGCTGAATGCTTTTCTCAATGTTTTATTTCCGAGAATTCTGTTTAGTTTTGAATATGAAAAAATAAATTTCAGATTATTGTTTATAATTCTCTAGGACTTTTCCTGAAAGTAAGAAACTATATTTTTCAGCAATATACCTATTCCCATTCCAAGAGCGATGAGCGATACGATATGTATCGGACGGATATTCTCGGTTCCCGTCAGTCGGCTGTAATTGACTATCAGCAGTACAACAATAAATCCCGGCAGAATGAACTTCTTAAACCTGATCTTTTTGTCCAAAATAAATTTATTATATTTTTTTGAATTTACTGTTTTTGAATTCCGAAAAATACGACAAAAGTAAAATTACTTACGAATTATTCTCAATACTGTCCAAATTAAATTTTAATCATAAGAAATACTTTAATATTTAAAATCTTTTAAACTTTTTAAAATATTTTGTCAAACTATCCGCCCGTGAATTATTGCCGTTAAGAATTCGT
>JAFDZR010000032.1:0-23770 GCA_018266875.1 Bacteroidota bacterium | reverse complement strand
CTTTCTTTTGGTCGTACAAAAGAAAGTACGTTTACTCCAGTACATTTTGATTTCTTAAACTAAACGTTTTGGACACGTATGAATTATTCTGATAAGGTCATAGTTCTGGAATACCTTTGTAGATCATTTTAATGTTGATCAAATAATTTGCAGTAACTCAGCATTTATTGATCCCGCTTTTACAATTCACCTTTGGAATTTTGATCTTCGGAGAACAGACTTATCCTGACTTATTAATTACTTAAACCTTAAGAGATCCGCGAAATCCTCTGCCGCCATAATAGGATTCAGCGCCGTTATGATAGACAAAAACTCTTCCGAACCTGTAATCACCGAATATGGCGCCGCCGAGATCTCTGATCTCAGCAGGTGTTTTCAGCCAGCTGGATGTTTTAGTATCGAAGTTTCCAACTTTCTGAAGCTCCCTGTATTCTTCCTCCGTTAATAATTCTATACCCATTTCTGATGCCATTTCTGCAGCGCTGCTTTTCGGTTTGTGTTCTTTTCTTGACTCGAGAGCTTTGCGGTCGTAACATAGACTTCTTCGTCCGGCAGGACTTTCAGCGGAACAATCACAGAACAAATACTCTCCTGTCTTTTTATTATATCCAGTTACATCCGGTTCACCGCCGGTCCTCTCCATTTCATTGAGTGACCATAATTTTGCAGAATTCTTTTCGAGTTTTGTCTGAATATTCTTCCATTCAATGTCTTTGTGACGGTTCATGTTTTTTTCAAACCGGTTTTTTAATGTTTTGTAAAGATCATCCGACTGACCCGGAGACAACTCTCTTTTATTTATCTTTGTCATTTTAAATTATTCTGTTTCCCAAAGCTGAATAAATTTCTTTCCGGAAGCTTGCTTCAGATTATTTTTGACATAACTGAATTTACGAATTTAATTCCTTTCACAACGTTTATATTTTCACCTGTCTTTACAAATCCGTTTTTCCCGAAGAATTTCTCCGCTGTCCTGCTCACATTGCTGAATATGAGTTTCATTCCTGAACTCTTCGCATGACTTTCAATTTCAGCCAACAGACATTTTGCAATTCCGTTTCTCTGAAAATCTTTATGAACATACATAAAGTCAAGATATCCGTCACCTGCAATAGAACTAAAGCCGACTATCATATCCTTTGATTCGGCAACTATGAAGTATTGCTCTTTAATTTTTCTTTTCCAGCCTTCTGTATTTTTATAACCTTCCGACCAGACATTTATCTCATCCTGATTATAGTCCGCGGAGTTTATATAAGCGACTGTGTCGCGGAAAAGAAATCTGATCTGATCCGCATCCCCGGTCCCTGCTTGTCTGATAATTATTTGCATTAAATGCAGACTACTTTTGTTTTAATGAAGTATTGATCAATTCCTTCAAAACCTTCACATCAATATCTTCGAGTTTGTTAATGTAGAGACACCCGCCGCCTGTCTTGTGTTTGCCCAGCTTTTTAAGTGTATCTGAATGTTTCTTTATGTCCATCACAAAATAAAGAGTTAAATTTGCTTTTCGGGGAGAGAATCCGATCAGCATCCAGTCAACTTCCCTGCCTGAGGTCGGACTTTTGTATCTTTTTTTACCGAAGCCTATGATCGAGCTTCCCCACATTTTCGGTTCCTCCCCGGATGCCTTTTTCATCAATTCAAGAATCGCAAAACTGTCTTTCCGCTTTTGCTCATCCTTTACAGAATTAATAAAGTCCTCAACACTGGCAGAGGTTTGCTTTGTTTTTAATTCAGCGAGTTTTGATTTTTTTTCAGCCATCTGAATTTATTATTTTTTGATTTTGTGATTTATAATTTTGCCGTGCTTGCTGTATTTTTTTACCTGCAGTCAGTTTAGATCTTCAATGACATATGAACAGGACTTTTTACAGTTTGGCATTTCTCAAACTGCAGGAATTTTATTTTTTCCCTCTGAGCCGGATTCTGAATTGTTTAAATTCAATTCCATGAATTTAAAATCTCAACTGATATTAACTTTACACAATATTGCCGGCAGACTCTGTTTACGGTATAATTTATTTTACCTGTTTAAAAATACTTATCCCGAACTCAATAATCATTGGTTCGGGATTTTATATTCATTAACGGAATAAATTAAATTAAACAAAGGTTTAATATGCTATACCTTATTAAGCACGCTGATTACCGGAACGCTTATGACTCCTGCATTTTTCATTTCTTCCTGTACACGAGGGTTACTTGTGTAAGACTCTAAAACGTCAATTCCCGGAGCTTCAAAGATCATTGTTACATCATTAGGGTTTTTTACCGATGTATAAAGCCCCAGTTGTTTAACGCCTGCTTCAGCGCGATTGGGTTCATCTGCATCATATATTTCTTTCCACTTTGCGAAGTCTTTCACTTCGTGCTGCATAATTACTGTTATCATTTTTTTAATTTTTTATTTTTCCTACTCTTTAGAATTTTCAGATACTCCCTGATGTTCAGTGCGGGAATTTATCACCGCACCTCATCATCAGATTTTATAATTATTTTTTAAAAATATTTAAAAAAATATTTTGAGGGAACACATTTCAGCCCAATTGATTTTATACCTCATCATTTGGTTTTACAGAAGTTTTAAAAGTTTTAAAATTTTTAATCAATACATTATTTCAAATCATAACGGTCAGCATTCATCACTTTCACCCAGGCGTTCACAAAATCCTTTACAAATTTTTCCACGTTGTCATCCTGCGCATAAACTTCAGCATAAGCTCTCAGGATAGAATTGAATCCAAATACCAGGTCAACTCTTGTCGCTGTCCATTTGGTTTTTCCTGTTTTCCTGTCAACGATATTAAATAAATCATTTCCGGCAGGCTTCCATGAATAATTCATGTCCGTAAGGTTTACAAAGAAATCATTGCTGAGTGCGCCTTCTCTGTCGGTAAACACACCGTGTTTCGTTCCGCCGTGATTGGTTCCAAGAACTCGCATCCCGCCAATCAAAACAGTCATCTCCGGAGCTGTAAGTCCCATCAACTGCGTTCTGTCAAGAAGTAACTCCTCCGGTTTTACGGAATAATCTTCCTTTAACCAGTTTCTGTAACCGTCATGTACGGGTTCCAGCCATTCAAAAGATTCAGCATCAGTCATTTCATCTGTTGCATCGCCTCTTCCCGGACTGAAAGGAACTTTGATATTTACTCCGGCTTCCTGTGCGGCTTTCTCTACTGCAGCGCTGCCGCCAAGAACTATCAAATCAGCTATGCTTACTTTTTTCTTTAAACCTGACTGAATTTCCGTCAGAGTATTCAGAACTTTCTTCAGACGCTCAGGCTCGTTGCCAGCCCAGTCTTTCTGAGGTGCCAGTCGGATCCGCGCTCCATTAGCTCCGCCCCTGTAATCTGATCCTCTGTAAGTTCTGGCGCTGTCCCAGGCAGTATTGATAAGTTCTGTTCGTGTCAATCCGCTGTTTAATAGTCTGCCTTTTATCTCTTCAATTTCTGCATCGGACAATGTGTAGTCAACAGCCGGTACAGGATCCTGCCAGATCAGATCTTCCTGAGGCGCATCTGCTCCGAGATAACGGCTCCTCGGACCCAGATCACGGTGCGTTAATTTAAACCAGGCTCTTGCAAAAACTTTCTCAAAGTATTCCGGATCTTTATAAAACCGTTCTGAAATTTTTCTGTATTCAGGATCCATTTTCATTGCCATGTCAGCATCTGTCATTATCGGATGTTGGCGTTTTCCGGGATCATGCGCATCAAGAGGCATGTCTTCTTCTTTGATATTAACGGGTTTCCACTGCCATGCTCCTGCGGGACTTTTGCTTATTTCCCATTCATGATTTAACAGCATATCGAAATATCCGTTATCCCATTTAGTTGGATTGGCAGTCCATGCTCCTTCCAGTCCGCTTGTAACTGTATCATCCGCATTTCCTTTTCCCTTTGGATTTATCCATCCGAAACCCTGATCATAGATTTCAGCGCCTTCAGGACTTTGACCTAAAAGATTCGGATCTCCGTTTCCATGAGTCTTGCCGACCGTATGTCCGCCGGCTGTCAAGGCTACTGTTTCCTCATCATTCATAGCCATACGCTTGAATGTTGTCCTCACATCCTGAGCTGTTTTTAAAGGATCCGGGTTTCCGTCCACTCCTTCAGGATTTACATAGATAAGTCCCATTTGTACAGCTGCCAGGGGATTTTCAAGAGACTCGCGGTCAGTATCGTTTTTATAACGGTTCTTTGTTGCTGCAAGCCATTCCTTCTCAGTTCCCCAGTTGATATCAGTTTCAGGATGCCATATATCTTCCCGTCCTCCGGCGAATCCGAAAGTTTTGAATCCCATTGATTCATAAGCCATATTTCCGGCTAATATAAAAAGATCAGCCCATGAAATTTTGTTTCCGTATTTTTTCTTGACAGGCCATAACAATCTGCGGGCTTTGTCCAGATTGGCATTGTCCGGCCAGCTGTTCAGCGGAGCGAATCGCTGATCTCCTGTGTTGCTTCCGCCGCGTCCGTCTGCAATTCTGTATGTTCCGGCTGAATGCCATGCCATTCTGATCATCAGACCACCGTAATGCCCCCAGTCTGCCGGCCACCATTCCTGACTGTCGGTCATGAAAGCTTTCAAGTCTTTTTTCAGAGCTTCAAGATCAAGTTTTTTAAATTCTTCCCTATAGCTGAATTCCTTACCCATCGGATTGGTTTTTGTATCGTGCTGATTCAGTATATCAAGTTTGAGAGACTTCGGCCACCAGTTCATTACAGATTCGTTTATCTCTGTGTTAGCCCCATGCATTACAGGGCATTTTCCATTTTTTGAATTGTTCATTTTATTTATTAAAGGTTTAATTAATTTTTTTGTTGGTGAAATTTCTGCAAAAATTGATTGCCTTATAATCAAGGCCGTATGAATATCAGCATTAATTTCATTCCCGGTTTTCAGTAATGTTAAATATCCTCCCTGTGCGGTTCGGCAACTTTACAAAAAAGAAATTAACCGGATTTAAAATCTGATTCATTTCAGAAGCGGTTAGTTTTCCGAAAGGATAACAAACAGTACTAATTTTATGTGTATCAATATATTCTCCGGAAAGTCTGAATTACAATGATTATTAAGGAATGCTTCAAAATAATTGCGGTAAATTTTAACTGAGTATAATGTATAATTTTTCAGAGCAGTGTTTCCGGATCTGCATTCACCGCAGACTTGCGCATGTACTTTAACTTCTTAAAGAAATCAGAAATTGTTATTATATAATCTATTCCAACTTTATTAAAAATATCAACAGTAAAGAGTAATTTCAATTCTAAATTATTGCAAAATCTGTTTATTTATCCGAAGAAATAATTCCCTGCTGATTACACATACCATTGATTCACAGTAAAACCAAATGATGTTAATTCAATTTCTGCTTTGCTAGTTCATCAATCCGATGAACCAGTCAATCTATTCCTTTTCATCTATTATATTCCTTAATGACATAATCCCTGAACTGAGTCTGATATGCTCTGATTATGAGAGATGTAATTTGCAAATCATTTTTTGGAGATTGAATTACACAGCACCAATTTGTTTTTCAGAGATCCTGCATCCTGATAATTTGACATTCTCTTAATTTTACCGTTTTCCCATTCATAAAACTCCGCAACATTTATTTCAACTTTTTTGCCTGAAGGAGGGATAACACCACCGGGAGTCTGCAACGGACCGGAATGTGTGCCATGCGCAGTAAATTCAACAGCAACTTTATTGCCGTTTCCAAAAATATTTTTGTGCTGCAGTTCAAGATCCGGAAATGCCTGCTTGAAAACCTGCATGAAGTTTCCGAATTCGCTTCGCCCGTTGAATGTCATTCCAAAAGCATGAACAATTATCTGTACATTTTCATCAGCCAGATCCATACAACGCTCAAAGTTATTAGCAGAGAAATTGTCATGAATTTCTTTTATTAGGAGTTCATTTTGATTTTCCTTTTTTAATTGTTATTATTTAAAAATGATTTCATAAAATTATTTTCAAATAAAACCGATTATTACCCGAGAGATCAAATAATTCATATGAATTTACTGAAGTTTGCAATAATAAATTAAAAAGAGCTGATATAATGTTTTTGAAACAGAATTTCTGATTAAATTTTTATTTTAAAATAAATAAAACTCTCATAAAAATTCAAATTGAGTTTTTTAAAGTTTCAATTTTTTATGCGGGATTCTTTTACATTTTAGTAAGGGCATACTGGCGGGAAAAGCCATTAAAGGCGGTAAATCCATACACTTTTCAGCTTTCAGGAGAAAAAGTATGAAAAGTATCTTTAAAAATTTTCTGCAGATCTGAAAGCAGAATCACCAAATATGCCGGAATTGATACTTTTATTTTTTATATAATCCGGTTGCCATATTATATGCAGTCAGTGTATCAGAAAGAGGCGTTAAGGAATCCATCAGTATATTGTATGATCCTTTTTCCGATAATTCGTCAGCCACTTTTTTGATTAAAGCGAGAGTAGCTTTCATAAGACCTGAGCCGATGCTTAACCGGGCAACTCCGATATCCTGCAGTTCCTTTACTGACGGCGGCAGACCGACTCCCGCTTTTGGATTTGCCAATATATTTATCGGCGCATTTATTTCATTTACAAGCGTTGAGATCGTTTCTTTTTCCCATACCGGCTGAACAAATATACAGTCGGCACCGGCTTCCCGGTATTTATTGCCCCGCTTAATTGATTCAGATAATTTTTCTTGTTGAGAACCTAAGGAAGTATAAAATGAATCCGTTCTTGCATTTATTACCAGATGAAAGCCTAAAGAATCGGACAACTCCCGAATGGCGGATATTCTCTCGCAAAATTCCTCTGTGTCCGTTAATTCAGGTTTCAAGTCAATGCTGTCTTCAATATTAATACCGACAATTCCCGTTGAAATTATTTTTTTTACAGAATTCAGAATTTCATCCAGATTATTTCCGTATCCGGCTTCAAAATCCACAGTGACCGGAATCTGCACAGTGTTTACAATTTTTTCCACTACACCTGTCATTTCATCAAGTGTTATCGCCTGGCAGTCTGGGTATCCCAGTGCTGCGGATACTCCCATACTGGTCGTAGCAATGGCTTTAAATCCGCTTGCTTCTATTAATCTGGAGCTGCCTGCGTCCCATGAATTCAACAGAACCAGAAGTTCTTTATCATGATGATATTTCAAAAAAAGTTCGGCTTTTTCCTTTTGACTTTTGGAAATCATTTTAGTGTGATTTTATTTTTATAATACGTTGATCTTGCTTTTCTTTTAATGATAAAAATGGCACAGTTTAATTTTGCTGTCATCAGGGCTTTGTCCGGCTGAATTTCCGGGTCTTTACAAATTTTACTGACTGTGAATATCTGTTTTATTCATCTTTGTATCGAATGAGAATTATTTCTGCTGTGCGTTAAATAAAATGTAAAAAATTTAAACTATGCCTTTCCTGTGATCATAATTAGAAATATCCGCCATCAGACTTTGTAGGAATTTAACGCCCATATAGAAATTACAAGTCCAGCAAGAATTACTACAAAACGGATGTTGTTGAACAGAAGCCATTTTCTTACCAGCTGTTTTAATTTGTTTTCCTCGTATTGTCCTGAAGCAAAGTAATCGTTGATTGACCGGAAGATCGTGAAAACTGAAATTAATACCGCTACTGCTATCAGCAGGTCAGCAGCTGCAAGGCTTCGTGTAACACCGCCCGTGTTCCAGACCAGTATTAGCGTGACAAGACTTGCTATGATTGAAGCGAAAATTACCGGAGCAAAAAAATGAGCGTTATTCCCCTTGTGATAGAAATTACTATAACGTGTCATGTCCTCCGCTTTTCCGGATGACCAGTTGGGAACATTTGATACGATATTATGCAGATGTCCGGCAAAATGGAAACTGTAGAGAAGTACTACAGACCAAAGAAAAATAATTGTGATCATTTTTATTTATTGATTAGTTTACAAATATTTTTTTTCATATTGATTTATTCTGGTTTTGAAAGCGCTGATCGGCTCAGCAGAAATAACTGATACAGACATTCATTTCCGCTCTCAAGTCTGATCTAATAACGATTCACCCGGATCATCTTATTGAAGTATAACCTCCCGGGATGCCCTTTTTTGAAAGAACGATCTGCCACAGCTGATTCTTCCGCGCACGGAATGAGCCGGCGCATGACAGCAGGTAATATTTCCACATACGGAAAAATGTTTCGTCATACCGGTCTTTAATTACATCCCAGTTATTTATGAAATTCTTATGCCAAGCCATCAGAGTCCTGTCATAATCCGTGCCGAAATTGTGCAGGTCTTCCATCACAAAAAGACCTTCGACCGCTCTTCCTATCTGCGCAATTGAAGGAAGCATCGATCCCGGGAAAATATATTTTGTAAACCATGGGTCATTGAATTTGCCCGAGTCATTACTGCCGATCGTATGCAGCAGAAACATTCCGTTGTCTTTCAGACAATTGTCTGCCACTTCCATATAGGTCCTGTAATTCTTGTAGCCGACGTGTTCAAACATCCCGATTGAAACAATGCAGTCGAACTTCTCATTGAGATCGCGGTAATCCATTAGCCTTATATCAACCGGCAGACCTGAGCAGATCTTTCTTCCGTATTCAGCCTGCTCTTTAGAAACCGTAATTCCCGTTACATTTACAGAATAATTCTCCGCCGCATACTTTGCAAAACTTCCCCAGCCGCAGCCTATATCGAGGACTCTCATGCCCGGTTTCAGGGACAGTTTTCTGCAGGTGAGATCAAGCTTGTTTTCCTGCGCTTCATCCAGCGAGGCGGCATTTTTCCAGTAACCGCAGCTGTAAACCAATCTTTTGTCGAGCATTTGAGTAAAGAGATCATTCCCAAGATCGTAATGCTTCTGACCGTTGATGAATGAAGCTGTTCTGGACTGTTTGTTGAATATCCTGACAAATAGTACTGTAGAAATGAGTTTCAGATTTGTTCTTATTTTTTCCTGAAGATTGGCATTCAGTATTCTTGTGATGAACTCATCAAGCTCTTCACAGTCCCACCATTTTTCCATGTAAGATTCTCCCGCGCCTAATGCTCCGTCTGCCAGCGCCCTTGCATAAAATCTATCATCGTTTACCCTGATGTCCCAGGGATTGTTACCGTCTATGCTTATGTCGGCATACGACAGCAGTTCTCTGATCCTGTATTTTGATCTGTCTGTTTTCATTTTGCCTCCTAAAAACAAAAATGTCAGCGCAGTACTGACGGAATTCATCTGCGCAGAATCCTTTTAATTATTTCTGAAAGGATCCGATACTTCAAATTTTTGCGCTGTTGATTAACAATACAATTTATTTACTTTTTTAAATACTTAATTTATTAAAATATGTTTAAACAATTTGTCAATGAAAAATTTCTGTTGACAAAGCTCGGAACTGTATGGCTTTTACAGCTTCCCCTGTTTATAAGGACTGCACTGAATTATGATCCTTCAAGAATTTCAATTGTCCTGTTATCAAGACTTCCCTGAAAATATTTATCCAGTACTTTTTGGAATATTTTTGTTTCTCTGTCAGCGCAGACAAAAAGAGTCATTGATGATTTTAATTTAAAATGATCGGGACTGCCGAAAATTTCTTTTGCATTATTTTCCTTTAGTTTTAATAACTCATTAGAAATTTGCTTCAATCTGCTGCCGAGAATTTCATGATTCAGATATTCTTTTGCTTCTTCAATATCATTAATAGCATAATATTTTGAAGTTTCACTAAAACCCAATCCTGCTACCTGAGGAAAAATATACCACATCCAGTGACTTCTTTTTTTACCCGATTTTATTTCATTTAGAGCAGTTTGGTAATCTTCTTTCTGTGCGTCTAAAAATCTTTTCAGTTTGATATTCATTCCGGTTAAGTGTTTTTAAAAACCAAAAATAATACTCCGTACTTCACATGTTTATTTTCTCAGTTCCTGTTCATAGAATGCTTTGTCCTTATCAGTCAACAGGCTCCCACAATTCTATTTTGTTTCCTTCTTCATCTAGTATGTGTACAAATTTACCATAGTCGTATGATTCAATTTTATCAACAATTGTTACACCGTCTTTTTTTAATTCCTCAACGAGCGATTCCAGGTTTTCGACTCTGTAATTTATCATAAACTCCTTTGAGGAAGGATCAAAGTAATTTGTCTTTTCGGGAAAAGGACTCCATTGAGTCTGCGCCTTCTTTGTACTGTCTGCGCTTTCAAACCACTCAAAGGTTGCCCCGTACGGATTTGTTTCCAGGCCAAGATGTTTCTGATACCATTCAGTCAATTTTTTCGGGTCCTTGCTTTTGAAGAAAATGCCTCCGATGCCAGTTACTTTTTTCATTTTTAAATTATTTGTTTTCTGAGATGTAATAATTGAATTGAATGCAAAGCCAAAGCAGAATGACGCTGCAGTTAACAGGATTGCTAAAGTCGCTTTTTTCATTTTTTGTAAATTTAAATTTTTTTATTGAAAAATGATAGTTTGTTTGTCATTGTTATATGTTATGCTTAGTGTTTAAGAATTGGGGTTCCGCTATGTGAGAGTATTATAAGGGTTTCTGCTGAGATGCATGCTAAAGTCAGGTGATGTATTTAAATGTCTGAACAGATCGTTATCCTGTATTGACAATACCAATGCCGGCGGTTATTCGACTGGCTCGGATAAACAATAAAATATAATTTAAGAGTAAATTTTTATTTCCCCAGATTTCAATCATAACAGAATTACCGTAAACTGATCAGAATACAGAAGTCTTGGAGACACGGAGATAAATCTTTCGTTTTCAGATTGAGAAAGAGATTGGTAAAGCGGGTTCGGAAACTATTTCCGAAGATTGTCAATAAACTTTTTCATTAAAGCGATCTGACCGAAGTGATAACAGGAATGCTGTATGTATCCGTGCAGATTTTCATAAATACTGGAAAAGTCTTTTAAAATGGGTTTGTCAAGGTCTTCGTCGGACAGTTTCTGTAGTTCACGTATTAATTCATTCTTATTTTCTTTAATTGAATTTACAGTATCCGTCCATTTGAAATTTATCTCATCTGCAGGTATCCAGTTTTCTTCGATCGGAATTTTATGGTCAATTCCCTGAAGTCTTTTAATTACTACAAGATCAGTAACCAGATGCTGCGCAATCTGATGAATGGTGTGATTGAATTCCGGCAGTTTCATATTAGCAGTTTCGACAGTAATACTTTTTAAGATCCCGTAAAGATCAAACCCCGCCCAGTTTTTATTATTGTGCATCCCTACTATCTGGTCGATTAATCTGTTTATTTCAGAGTTTTTCATTTTGAACAACAATTCGTGATATTAATTTTAATGAACAATAAATTCAATACTTCTAAATTATTCTTACCCGACAGAAAAATTTTTACATTATCACCTTTCTCAAATACAGTAAGAAAACAATTTATTAATAAATTTTAAAATTTTATTTATATTATTATCTTACTTAAAAATAAAACTCAAAAATGGAAATAGACAAAGACAAAATTGATGAAGCTGTACTTGCTCTGCTTCATCTCACAACTTTTGAAGATGGACCCGGGTTGCATGCCTGGAAAGGTCATAACTGGGATTCGCTAGACAGACTTCATGAAAAGGGCTTGATCAGCAATCCAAAGAGTAAAGCTAAATCAGTCGTATTTAGTGAAGTAGGCGCAAAACTTTCGGAAGAGTTATTCAGGAAAATGTTTGGAAAAGAAAACTGAACAGAAGTTCAGTTTGCGCAATTGTTCTTTTCAGAAAGAGGAAAACCGATCAGTCTGAACTCAATCCGGACTCCTCAGGATCTTCTCCATCTTTCTGCCCTTCGCAAGCTCATCCACAAGCTTGTCTAAATACCTGGTTTTTTGTGTAAGAGGATTTTCGATCTCCTCTACACGGTAACCGCAAATTACTCCTGTAATGAGATGTGCATTTGGATTTAATTTTGCTTTCTGAAAGAATGTCTCAAAAGTTACTTTTTTGTCGATCTTATTTTGAAGCTTCTTTTTATTAAATCCAGTCAGCCACTCGATGACCTGATCCAGTTCTTCTTTTGTTCTGCCTTTCTTTTCCACTTTTGTTACATAATGAGGATAGACCGAAGCAAAGGTCATTTTTGCAATTCTTTCGTTGTATGTGTCTGTTGTTTTCATCTATTTATTTAAAGTAAAAAAAACCTCTATCGACTCTCCCCTTGCCGGGTATGTCTGAGACTAACATTTAAACCTGTCTCTAAGACTGTAAGGCTCAAAGTAGTTAGTTTAAATGTTTCTTCTTTGAGCCTTAGAGGCAATGTCATCATTTAGTGACAGGCTTGACATGGAGTTGGTTTTTATTTTTATAAACTTTAAAATATTCATTTTCCATTATAAATCAATATAAGACCGCCGTTTGAAAGTTGCTTTGATTTAACAAGCGCCAATGGTCTCGGACTTATACCCCCGTTGAACAATCGTCTTCCTCCGCCTAAGAGAACAGGAGCTATTCCTATTCTGTATTCGTCAAAGAGATCATCTTTTATTAAAGTCGCTGAAAGATCAGCGCTTCCGAAAACATACATATCCCCTTCTCCTTCTTCAGCTTTTAAACCGGAAATAACCGAAGATGGATTTTCTTTAATTAAGGATGCATTGTTCCAGTCAACGGAATTCAGAGTCCTGGAAAAAATCAGTTTGGGAATATTATTCATTAGTTCTGCTATTTCTCCTTCAGCTGTTTTCCAGTGGGCTGCCATTCCTTCATAGGTTACACGCCCGAATACAAGAAAGTCCGCCGACTTCAATTGATCAATACTGATTTTCTCGAGTTCTGGTCCCCAAACCATCTGAAGAAAATCCAGGTCCCAGTTATTGTCACCTTCAAAATAACCATCAAGTGTAATGATGTTCCACATTATTAATTTCCGCATAGTAATTAAATTTTTGTTATTGATAAATTATAATTTTGCTCTAAGTTTTAAAATAATTTTCCAAAGTTGCATAATTTTTAAAAAGATTTAAAGCATTAATTTCCTTTTTCAAAAAAGTAAGAATACGGACACAATCACTCGATTCCAATCTCCGGTTTGATTACATGATGACTCAGTTTAATTTTTCAAATTCCAATTTTCTGCTCTGTTAAATGTTCACTCTTTTTTTACCGGCTCATAATAAAGGATTACTTCGCCGCAATCAAATGTTTTTGTTTTTATAAGTCTGAGGTCTTTTCTGTGAGAGATGTTTTTAAATAATATTAATCCGCTTTGAGCCTTCGAGTCTTTGAGGCGATAAGAGGAAATGTTTTCGGACCATCTGCCCGATTTGGAAAAAGAGTTCTAAAACCTTTTAACTGTTTCTCATTTCATTATCCTCACCTGCTCCGTTTAAAATATAAAGATGAAATTAAGAAATAAGTCGTCAGCTATCCGAAATTTAGTTAGAACTGCTTTACTGATGTTTGATGTTACTGCGCCCTGCTCTTTCTGAATAAAACCCAATGCTATGAGGCGTTTTTCTCCGGTGGCCGGCTGTCAAGTCAGTTTATATATAAATTCTTCTGTTTCAGTTTGTCTTGCATTTGCAAAGCCTTTATCAGAGCCGATTTTTAAAAAACCGCCTTTTTCCAAAACTCTTTGCGAACCGAAATTGTCAAAAGCAACTCGCCCGTAAATCGGTCTGACAGTTTCAATGGATAAAAACTCTTTCAGTGCTTCCGTCGCTATACCCAGTCCCCAATATTTTCTGTCGATCCAGTAAGTAATTTCTGCATCGCCTTCCATTACAAACTTTGCAATACTTCCCACAATAATATCGCCAAGAATTATTGTTTGGTTATTTACAGTTGGATCATCTATAAGTTTTGAGTGCTTACTGATATAAGCTTCTTTGTCAGTCGGGTCTTTTGGCATAAATGCAGCTAAGTATGCACCTTCTTTGTCTAATTGAAATTGAAACAAAAAGTCCAGGTCAGAAATTTCTGTTGGTCTGAGTTTAATGTCAAGTTTGCTGCTTGTCATTGCTGTCTTGGTTTAGTCTTTTAAAATGCCGTATAACGGTTTCGGGCTTGGCGAAATTGGCGATTTACACGACAAATATTAATGCGGAGAACTAACGTTTGATTAACCACAAATTTGTCTTCAGAGCATAGAACCGCCGCTTTTGCAAAACCTGTGTTAGCGGCTGGCATTATTTCGGTCAATTATTTTGTCAAAGTGCAACAGTGTCTTTTCCTTGTTGTTTTTTTCAAACATATCTTCAATTAAATATTGCAAACTGTCCGGCGTTGCCTTTTTAATATAGTCAAGCATTTCTAAAGATGTTGTGTAGGGTGGTGTTTGGAATTTAACTTTATTCAAATATTCCCTCAATGCATTATTAAGTTTTTCATCACCAATAAATTCGCTTAATGTGAAGAGTGCAATTGCCCCTTTTCCGTAAGAGATATAGGTCTGCTCAGGATTTACCAGGTATAAAGGAGCTTCTTGTTCAGTTTCATTTGACCTGCCTGATAAATAACGATTACGCTGTATGCTTAAAAACTTTAAGGCACTTTGTTTGCCATATTTTCTTTCATAAATCTTTGCCGTAATATATTCCGCTACACTCTCCGTTATCATTGTAGCTCCTAAGACATCAGCAGGAATGACTTGATTGCCCCACCATTGATGTGAAAGCTCATGTGCTGCTACATAAAATGAAAGGTCAATACCACCTTCTTTTATATTACGTGTATCATTGATAAAACGCATTTCGGAAATTTGAATGCAGTTACCTGCTGTAGTAGCATACGAACCTTCCGACCTCGAAAATTCAATAATATAAATTTGCTTATGCTGGTAAGCCCCAAAATAAAATGTATTATAATCTAATGAAGCTTTTAATCCATCCATCATTTGCTGAATGTTATAAATGTGTTTTGGGTGATAATATACCCGCAAATCAACTCCCTTATAGTTCTCTTTCAATACCGCAAATTCACCCGAGTTAAAGCCGAAAACAAATTTGATGGGTTTGTCCATTTTGTAATGAAAGTATCTTCTGCCGTCTTCTGACCATTCCTGAATCAAGTTACCCGATGTAACGGCAATTTGTTTTGAGGTTGTACTAACAATTGCTTCATAATTTATTAAATCAGCATCTCTACTCTGATAATGATTAGCAAGATAGATGCTGTCACCGGGCATCTTTTTTTCTGTGCTTGCAAAATATCCTAAACGGGGAAATATATCACTTTTAAGGTAAGTTCCATTTTTTAAGATGTTAGAATTTTGAATTAATAAAGTATTGTTTTGATTTTGAATTGTAAAGTTTAGGTTGATGCTGTCATTGGGAGCAATGCCTTTATCGAGTTTATAAATACAAAACTTAAAAGCAGTATCTTCTTCAATTAACGTAGCATTTGTATCAAACAAAAGTGTGGTTTTCTCATCAAACCCCATTTTAATTAAAAGTGTGTCAATGGTTTGAGTAGTTTTATTTATTAATGTGTATTTTCCTTTTGCGCTGAAAGAATTAGTTTCGGGGAAAATATCTAATTTGACAAAGACAGATGTAATCCTTGGCTGTTTGGTAAGTTCGTATTTCTCGTATTTGTTTTGGAACTGATTCAATAAATTAGCCTCGTTTTTTACAGATAGAATTTTATTTTCAGGGTTGTTTTCTTTATCAAAAAGATAAAAACCAAAGCATAGAAAACTTGTTATTAGCACAATTGATATAAATGCCAACTTGCCTCTAAACCGTTTTTTAACAATGTCTAACCTTTCAAAGACGGAATATGTGAGTTCTCTTTGCCATACCAATAATGTAATGAAAAATAAAAACAATCCGAAAACCAGCCAATACGATTTATATACGAAGTAAGGAATTAGCGAATGTCCGTAGCCACTCATATCTGAATATTTGAGATAAAAATCAGCGTTGGGACTTTCATTAAACCTGAACACAAAATTTTCTATTCCCAAAGATGGAAGTTGTGAAATTCCTAATGTGCACAAAATTAGAAGGAATAAGCTCATGTATATATTGCTGAATATTGATTGGATCAATAAAGAAATAAAAGCCCAAATAATAAAACCAATTAAATGAATTGCAAATAAATCAAATAAATAATGCCCGATTTCAAAATTGTAATAATTGCTGTTTATTTGAATGATAATACCAACCACCATTATCAACGAAAGCAATAATATTTGCATCTTAACTAACGCTAAAAACTTTGAAAATAGCAATACCCAATTTGGAACAGCAGCAGCAGAAATTAGATCTGATATCCGTGAATTTTTTGCTCGATGAACTAGAATGCCTGCGTAAAGAAATGTCAGTACCTGAATAAGAAAAGATAAAAAGAAGACAGGGAAGCCTAAAATCACCCAAGTAACCGGCAGTGTTTTAGTATCTGTTTGGGGGTTCATTTGCAGTAAAATTGCTGTAATTAATAACATACCCGCTATAACAATACTTATAAAAGCTCCATTTCTTGCAATAAAAATAAAATCAGTTTGTGATAACTTCCATGAGGTTTTGATTTGCTGAAAAAAAGAATAATCAAATTTCAGTTTGATAAGATCCATTTTGATGATGCTTCCAAAATTGTCTTTTGTTAAGCTTTCACTTTTTTTAGTTTTTAAACCTATTGAAAACGGATTTTGGTTAAAAGAAAACCAGCGAAAGGTTGCTGTAAAAATAGTTACTCCAATAAGTAACCATACAAGCCTATTAATAAAAATAATTGGCGGAAAGGGTAAGGCGAGAATGTTTTGTTCAGATAGGTTCCAATATCGAGTATAATATTGAACTGAACTTTCTCCAAAAGGGTCTATCAACGAACTTGTCACGCCTTCAGCACCCACCAATCGAATGGCTGTTTCTATAAGAAGCCAAAACAAAACAATGGGAATAAAACCTGTGTAAATATTCCTACTTAATAAAACGATTGAAAAAACGACTATGCTAAACAGCAATAGATTAGGAATCAAAAAAATAAAAAAGGTTTGCAGATATGGTATCGCATCAAAAGGGAGTAATTGCATTGGATTAACGGTTGGCAGTTTTGTGCCAAATATTAAACCAAGCTCTACTGAAAAGGCAATCAGACAAACTATCAAAAAAGCACTTGTAAACTTAGCAAATAAATAATCGGTTTTAGAAAATGGATAGGTGTGCAATATGCCGTTAAAGTTGCTTTTGTAGTCTTTATAAATAGTATTTCCAACAATTGCCGGTATTAGAAATAAAAGAAATTTATTAAAGAAGTTGGTAAAGCCGTAAATTCCCATTGGCGAATTAGCTGTATTGTCGGCATCTGCACTTCCTTCTCCAAATGCACCTGAAGCACCTGCCATACTCAGCAATGCCATTAAAAAGAAAACGGATAAATAAGTATAGAACGACCAATTTCTTAGCCAATACTTAATCTCAAATTTGAAAATTGTAAAAAACATTATTTTTAGTTTTCAAGATTTGTTTTCAAGGTAATAAAATAAACATCCTCTAAATTAGGCTTTGCTAATGCAAAATTTGAAGAGGGTTGATCATCAGCATAAACCCGAATATTTATTGAATTATCCTGGTTGTATTTGGAGGAAACAACTAAAAACCATTGCTCCATTTCATCAAGCTTTTCTCTGCCTATATTGCTTGTCCATATTTTATTTTCTATTTCTTTTGTTGCTTCTGATGGTTTGATTTTCTTTAATATTTTACCCCCGTTCATTATTGCCATATCATTGCACAAATCTTTGATGTCATCTACAATGTGTGTTGAAAAAATGATAATGTTTGAACTGGCAATTTCTCGCAAAACATTCAGAAAACGGTTTCTTTCAGCAGGGTCTAAACCAGCCGTAGGTTCATCTACAATTATTAGTTTAGGATTATTGAGCAACAGTTGAGCAATGCCAAATCGCTGTTTCATTCCACCAGAATATCCATCAACATATTTTCTTCGAACTTCATACAAATTTGTAATTTCCAACACTTGTTTAATCAATTCATTTCGTTCTTGTTTCGAAGCAATGCCTTTAAGCGTTGCTAAATAATCCAACAAATCCACTGCCGACATTTTAGGATATACACCAAACTCTTGTGGCAAATACCCTAAAATTTTTCGTAACTCCATTGGATTTTTTAAAATATCTGTGTCTTCAAAAATAATATTACCTTCGTCAGGATTTTGTATGGTTGCAAGTGTACGCATTAATGTAGACTTACCTGCTCCGTTGGGTCCCAGCAAACCAAACATACCTGGCTTTATTTCTAAATTAAGATTGTCCAAAGCTTTTACACCATTGGGATAAGTTTTTGAAAGATTATTTATTTTTAATGTCATTGGTTATAGTTGTTCGTATTATTCATATAAGGATTTAATATCAAATTGTTACTGATGGGTGCTCTCTAAACTTGCCGCTAACGTTTTCAGGCTTTGCGTTTGGAAGTGATTCGGATCACAAGACTGTCTTGCAGCACCTGTGTTTATTAAAAACTCAATTGTTTCTATTCGAACTGTCCGCACACTAATGCAAAACCAAGTAAGCTGCTGCTTTTTGTCCTTGTCAATTTACTTTTTATTTGTAGCAACTATTTCGTCAATTGATCTAAACACAGGTCGGCCTTTTGCTAAAATTAAATCCCTTTCTTTATTAGCACCCGGACTTTCTGCTAAGAGTAACAATGCGTCACATGAATTTATAACGGCAAGTGAAATATCCATTATACATTTATATTTGTCCGGAACGTTTGCGTATTCAAGAACCGGTAATGCTGCGTTCATTCCAATTACCGGAATATGTCCAAGCTCAAGAAGTCTTGCCGCAGCTTTATTCATGTTGTCCAGGTTAATTTTTCTTTGTTCAGCAGTGTCTGCCGAATATGGTCCTGCTATTCCTATTATCATATAAATTTATTTTTGACAAGCTTACTGCAAGCAATTCTCTGCTATGCTCAGGCAGTGGGTTTTTCACCGGAATTCCAATGAAGAATTGAACTATGAATTTACCACTTTCCTTTCCTAAGAAGCTTCAAACCCCGCCTGCTTAAAAGTGATGTTATGAGTTCGGCTTCATTTATTCAATAAATATTCTGCAACAGCATGAAATGCCGGTAAACTCGTAGGGTCAATTTTAGAATTTTTTGCTTCAGGATGTGATCCAAAACGTACGATTACCATTTCGGCTTTGGGGTCGATGTAAATAGTTTGTCCGTGAACGCCTCTGGCGGCAAAAGTACCATGCTCATTTTGGGTACGCCACCACATATTTCGGTAACTCCAACCCTTCAAAGATTTATAAACCGATTTTTTAAAGGCTTTTTTGTCACCGCCGTTCATAATATCCTCTATCAATGCCTTCGGCAATATATGTTTGTTATTGAATTTTCCGTAATTTCTGATCATTTCTCCAAACATTGCCATATCTCTCATATTGGCACTAAATCCGCCTCCGGCAAAGGCAATTCCTGCTCCATCAATTTGATAATATCCATCAAGGTGTGTTCCAAGTGGTTTCCAAATTCTTTCGGATAATAATGCCGGAATGCTTTTACCTGTTGCACTTGATATGATCCAACCCATAACATCAGTATTCACTGTTTTATAACCAAAAACCTCCCCATGATTTCCTTCTTTTTGGACGGTTTTTAAGTAGTCGTAATAGTTATTTGGACCATTATAAGAATTGGGTTTAGGGAAAGGATTCCCTGCTGCTGAAAATTCCCAAATTTCTGCCTTTGGGTCGGAGTAATCTTCGCTGTATTTTAAACCAGTGGTCATGTCTAAAATCTGTCTTATGGTGGCATCTCCAAAAGCAGAACCTTTCAATTCTTGGATGTAATCTGCCCCGGTTTTATTTTCATTCAGCAATCCTTCCTCGATCAATAAGCCACCTAAAGTGCCTGTAAATGTTTTGCTTACAGACATAGCAGCATGCATCCGTCCGTTTCTAACTCCCCATAATAATTTTCATATACTATTTTACCTTTATGAAGAATAAGGATACCATCGGTATAGTTTTTGTCGAGAGATTCCTGCCAGGTCATTTTTTTTGAGTCGTTTAATGGGATGAAAGTTAAATTGTCAATTTGATTATCCAAATTGACATCAAAATTAAAACGATCATTAGTACTTGCCTGAACGACTGTGGTTGGCATAAACTGTCGCATATGACAAACGCTATATCTCAAAGCGGGAAATTTAAAAAAGCTGCCATCAACGGCAGAAATTATCTTGTCATTGGATGGCGGGAATCCTTGCATCCATCCTAACTTTTTAGGATCAGAGTTCTTTGCGTTCAACTGTACTTATGTATTCATATGTTTATATGTTTATATGTTTAAAAAGAATGTAATTAACATTCCGAATAATATTTTATTTTTACTTCAATTTGAATTTAACTGACTCACAAAGTATGCAGGTATATTCATGAGCGGACTTCGGAGACGCGTCAATATCCCGCTATAAGAAAGAAAGAGGAGAGACGATACGCTTAATACCGAACTGCAGCCGTTCCGAAATATTCCCGTTGCCGGCGTTAGTTCTCTTTAACAATTTTTTCAATTCTGTTATCTGGAATTAACCACATCAAAGCAACAAAAATGAAAATAGCACCGGAAATCCAATTATTTATCCAAGAAAAAGCGATTCCTGCAATATATAATACTTGTGATATTTTTCCCTTTACATCTTTACCAATTGCCTTTGCCAAAACTGAATCATTACCATGTGATCTAATTATTTGTAATTGTAAAATATAATATGCTATCGCCGCCATCAATAGAACAAATCCATATAATGCCATTGGCTTATGCGCAAAACTATTTTCACCGATCCAGCCTGTTACAAATGGTACCAGTGAAAGCCAAAACAGAAGGTGCAAATTTGCCCAGAGAATATTTCCAGTAACTTTTTTTACAGTCTGCATCATGTGATGATGATTATTCCAGTATATACCTAAGTAAAGAAAGCTCAGTACATAACTTAGAAATACAGGGATCAGAGGGATCAGATCCTCAAAGTCCTGACCATGTGGAACTTTAATTTCTAATACCATAATAGTGATGATTATTGCCAATACACCATCACTGAATGCTTCCATTCTACCTTTATTCATTTATCTATATGTTATTGAAATTATGCATTATTACGATTATTCAGATCTTCGGAAAATTTACGAAAAGTATAATTATTTTATATCTATTTACCGCCAAAAGTTAAATATAAACAATTCGATCCTGATTTTTAAGTATATCCATTATATTTACCGCAGAATTTCCCCCACATATTAGCTGCATATATCTGCTGGATCTTGTCATTTGTTAATTTTCTCAGTTGCTGAATATAAAATGAATAAAAGAAAATGTGGTGTGTAAAACGCAGGCGCAAGATTGATCAGAATACTCAAATGCTGAATGTTAAAGATCTATGCGGTTTTTTACTTTCGGGATTTTTTAGGAGTTTCTTCAGTAGTAAGGGGGAGCTTCAGGTAATGGACTGCCGCAGATACACACGCCTGAATTCTTATCATATGAATTCATTTTCCCGCATGAGACGCACCTCACCCACATAGGATTGATGTGATGCGGGATCCATACGCTCGTAAAAGCAGAATCGCTCAGTTCGGACCAGAATTTTTTCATCGCTTCCGAATGTGTACCGCCTTTTTTTAACTGCATGATATGCTCCGGCTTTTCCCACGCTGAGATCGTTATTCCTCGTCCGCCAATCCTCATGGTAGTCAATCCGATGAAGCCCTCCATATCCAGCATCTCTTTTGCAATTTCCCTGGTAAAAGTTCGGATCTCTTCTGTCTGTGCGTCGGCGTTCCAAATTGTTGTGATCCCGAATGCTCCGGGCTTAGTCTTTCTGCCCGATTGAACTGCAACCGAAAAGCCAAATGAAAATGGTCCGAGATTATACGGCTGAACCAATACCTGCAATCCTAACTGCTCCGCCATAGTCTTTGTATCAAAAAAACCTTTCACTGCTTTTATACCATCATTTGTAATATCCATCACATCCACTCCGGCAAGCGAAATGGCGCGTCCGGTTGCCGGCAATCCTTGAAATGATCCAGTGTTGGTGCCTTTCATGATCCACTCTGCAACAACCCTGCCGGGTCCGGCCTCTGAAAGACTCACGATCTCAAATACGAGATCCGGAAATGCGATCCACAATCGTTTCGCATTTTCACCGATTTCATCGCCTTTAATTTCGCCTGTTGAAGGATCATTATAAGTGCCGCCGGAAGTGAAAGTCTTTATGATCGCATCAGCGTCGCGGGCATTCCATGCATCCAGATATTGCTTTGCTATGTCTGTAATAGTCATTTTGGTTTTCTTTCTTTAAAGTTGAAAAATTATTGTAAAAACTTATTCAGTATCGAACGCCCGAGTGAAATATCGTTAAATTCTTTGATGTTATCCTGACTAAGATGATCTGACTTTCGCATAACGGTCTCTTGTTCGCTGATCTGGCTTTTTTCATTTCAAATTTATATTCATACGGTCTATTGAAGCACTTACCGGTAACGTTTTTACTGAGAGAGTTATGCCCTGCTGGGTGCCGCTTCCTGCAGGTTTTGCAATGCGCAATATTTATTTTAGTTTTTTTCTCATTACATAATATTCATCATACTCTTTATGTATCCGGAAATCGAATCTTTCATATAATCCTATAGGTCCTTTGAAATTACTCTCGCTCGATTCTCCTTTTCTCGGATATGCTTCGAGATAATCGTAGTCTGTATTCGAGTAATCCTCAATGATTTGTTCAAGAATCTTTTGAGCAATCCCCTGCCTTCTGTAATCGGGATGTATTAAAAAACAAACGATTGAACAAACCTTATCATCAGGATTATCAATCAAATCATAGTCCCTTAATAACCTTTGATAATTCGATCTGTTATTTGCATTACACCATCCGATAGGTTTATCATTTTCAAAGACCAGATAACCTCTAAGTTCATTCTCATTGATACGATTAATAATCATATCACGGCTGGCTTCACGGGTACATGTTTCCACATCTCCAAGGAAATGATAATCGTTACAATAACATTTTGACCAGTCAGGGTTTTCTTTGTGTACCATATTATCAAAGAGATACAAATAATCGTCCTGCAAGTCTTTTGTCAAAGTTTTTATTTTAATGTGCATTTATTGATTTTTTATCGAGAAGCCATTGCATTGCCAAATCAAGTAGCTGCTTTGAGTCAGAACCCGCGTTCTGAACAAAACCAACAAATTTTGAAGATTGTTTCGATTAACAATCCAGAATTCTTATTCGACTCTGTTTTCAAAAATAGTTACAGTTCTGTCCTGGTTTCAAATTTCAGATTCTAAAAAATCCTTGATTTGTCTTTTGAGTTCATACTCCTTTTTACAGGATCATTTTTTTTAATGAATAATATTTTTTTATACCACCGCTCACAACTCCGTCATCTGACTCACATTTCATTCCTATTTAAAAATAAAAAATGTGTTCGTTTATGTTTAGTGAAATGTAATTATTAAAATTTTCAGGAGATCTTATACCGGATTTCTGTCATATTCAACTTTTCCGTATAAACGTTTTTGGAAATTAATTTTTCCTGTTTTTACATTCAATGTTATTTTATCATTACAGCATACTTCATTCCAATACTGTCCAAATTAATTTTTAATCATAAGAAATGCTTTAATATTTAAAATCTTTTAAACTTTTCGATATATTTTGTCAAACTATCCGCCTGTGAATTATTGCCGTTCAGAATTCGTGATAAATTGCGTCAATAAAATTTCCCTGTCCGAGAAATTTGCGCAGCAAATTTT
>JAFDZR010000031.1 GCA_018266875.1 Bacteroidota bacterium | reverse complement strand
GAAAAATCGCCCACTGGTGATAAATTGCCGGAAATTCATTCATATTGGCGGCAAAAATTTCAACTCACCAACCGTCAGAAAAGCAATGACGGTTGGCTCAAACAGGAAATTTTTGCTGTTCCCCAATACTCTGAATTTCTTTTCGGCAATTTATCACAGGTGGGTTAAAAAAATTGTGTAAATTAAAACATAAATTAGAGTTCATTATTAAAGTTTTTTTATTTATTTGAAAATGTTTTGGACAGCACTGGAATTTTCTCCCAATAAGACAAATGATATCATTGATTATTTAATGTAATAATGGTAATTTCAATGCTTATTAAAAATCAATATGAAATCAGGAATAAGAAAAACCAACAGGATCACCAAATTCGCCACGCGTTCCGAAAACGGTAATAAGTGGTATGTGGTGGATGCAGAAGGCAAAGTCCTCGGAAGGCTTGCAAGCGAAGTTGCAAAAAGGATAAGAGGGAAATATAATCCTCAGTACACACCGAATGCAGATATTGGTGACTGGGTAGTGGTTCTCAACGCTGACAAAGTGAAAATAGCAGTTAAAAGAGCCGAGCAGAAAGTATACCTTACTCACTCCCTTTATCCGGGCGGTCAGAAAAAGAGAACTTACTCTGAAATGATGGAAAAACATCCGGACAGGATCATAAGACTTGCAGTAAAAAGAATGCTTCCAAAAACAAAACTCGGAAACAAACTGATAAACAAGCTCAAGGTTTATACTGGAACAGAACACCCTCACGGCGCTCAGAATCCAGCTGTTCTTGAGATTAAAGCTTAACCGGATTTAAAAATTATTTATATTTAAACTATACAAATGAGTTCAAACTCAACATTAAAGATAGGCAGAAGAAAAACAGCAACTGCCCGCGTGATTTTAAAACCCGGGAACGGCAGTATTAAAATAAACAATCAGGAAGCCAAAGATTATTTTAAAACTGAGAACCTCTATACTGAGATAATTCAGCCGTTTCAGGTTACAAACACCTCAGGAACATTCGACGCTCAGGTAAACGTCAGCGGAGGCGGTTTCACAGGTCAGGCAGGCGCTATTAAACTCGGAATTGCCAGAGCTCTGGTTGAAACAAACGGTGAACTGAAAAGTCCTCTCAGAAAAGCAGGACTCATGACAAGGGATCCAAGAGCCGTAGAAAGAAAGAAATGCGGTCAGCCGAAAGCAAGAAAGAAATTCCAGTTCTCAAAGAGATAATATTTATTTATTTCAGGAGACAGATTTTTTGCCTCAAAAGATTTTTATTAACATTATTTAAAAAACTCATATTCCCCGATTCAGCTTCACCTGTGTCCGCATAATGCGGATGTGAAGCCGGAAGTGACGGGAGTAGAAGAAAAAACAAAAGTCAATTCTTTATTGAAGATAATTTCATTATCGGAATCTCCGTCTCGGAGACAATAAAAACAGTTTATTGAGTTCTACAATTCTGACTCGACTTTTATAACCCAGGAGGATTAATCTTGACAAAAGTACAAATCGAAGATCTGTTACTAGCAGGTTCGCATTTCGGTCATCTTACAAGAAGATGGGACCCGAAAATGAGGAAATACATTTTTATGGAGAGAAACGGCATCCATATAATTGATCTGAAGAAGACGCTCGAACTTCTTGAAGAAGCATGTAACTCGATCTCAAAGATCTCGACCGACGGAAAGAAAGTTCTTTTCATCGGAACAAAAAAACAGGCTAAGCAGATAATCAAGGATCAGGCCGAAAGAAGCGGTTCCTTTTATGTATGCGAAAGATGGCTCGGAGGTATGCTTACAAATTTCAACACTGTAAGAAAAAGCATCAAGAAGCTTACAAACATTCAGAAGATGGAGACAGACGGATCCATCGAACAGTTCGTAAAAAAGGAAAGACTGATTCTTTCAAGGGACAAGGAAAAACTTGAAAAAGTTTTAAACGGTATTGTCAATATGACTAAACTGCCGGGAGCAATCTTTGTCGTTGATATCAAAAAGGAACATATTGCGATCAGCGAAGCAAGAAAACTGAACATTCCTGTGTACGCTATTGTGGATACAAACTGTGATCCTGATCTTGTGGATTACCCGATCCCCGCAAATGATGATGCGGTTAAATCCATAGAAATAATAACCAAGGCAATAGCCGATGCAGCCATAGTTGGCAATCAGGTTGCAAAAATAAAGGCTGAGGACGAGTCGGAAGAGATGAAGGAAAAACTTGAACAGAATTAATATTTAATAAATCATTTTACTATTACTACAATGGAAATAACATTAGATCTGATAAAAGAATTAAGGAATAAAACAGGCGCAGGGATAAGCGATTGCAAAAAAGCTCTTCAGGAAACAGAAGGAGATATTGAAAAAGCGGTTGAGGTACTCAGGAAAAAAGGAGCCGCAATGGCTGTCAAAAGAGCCGATAAAATTACAAACGAAGGAGCTGTTAAATCTAAATTTTCAGATGATTTTAAAACAGCAGCCATAATAGAAGTGAACTGTGAAACGGACTTTGTTTCCAAAGGCGAAGAATTTCAGAATTTTGCCGAGAGCATTGCTCAGGCGGCTTTGGATGCAAATACTGATGATACGGAAAAAATATTATCTGCCGTATCTGACGGCGGACTTACCATTAAAGATAAGATAGATGAGATAATGGGTAAGGTCGGCGAAAGGACCGAACTTAAAAGAGCGAAGATAGTCAGTGTGCCTGACGGATTTGTTTCAGGTTACATTCATTTCGGAAGCAAACTCGGCTCACTCGTCGGATTCAAAGGCAAGTATGACGAAAAAGCTGATGCTCTCGGAAAGAATATTGCAATGCAGGTGGTTGCAATGAATCCGCTTGCCATTGACCGTGAGAATATTGACAGCGCTCTTATTGAAAAGGAAAAAGAAATATACATGTCTCAGGCAAAAAATGAAAACAAGCCTGATAACATTGCGCAGACAATTGTAAAGAATAAGATTGAAAGATATTATCAGGATAATTGTCTACTCGATCAGGAATATATTAATGAATCAGGAAAATCCATAAAAGACCTTATAGCTGATTTCAATAAAGCAAACGGTAACAGCGTTGAAATCGTAAGCATGGTCAGATTCCAGCTTGGCGAAGAGAATAAATAATTTTCATTAAGAAATCTCATAATGACTCCTAAGTTCAAAAGAATCCTGCTGAAACTGAGCGGTGAATCCCTTATGGGAAGCCAGTCTTATGGCATAGATTCGAAAGTGCTTGAAACGATCTCAAACGAAGTCCTGACAATTGTAGAACTGGGAATCGAAATTGGAATTGTAATAGGAGGAGGAAATATTTACAGAGGACTTTCTGCGCACGAGTCAGGAATAGACAGGGTAACAGGTGATCAGATGGGAATGCTTGCAACAGTCATTAATGCTCTTGCTATCCAGAACGCTCTTGAAAAGAAAGGAATTTTTACAAGAGTCCAGTCTGCAATCAAAATGGATGAGATTGCCGAACCATTCATACTAAGAAGAGCCGTGAGGCATATAGAAAAAAAGAGGGTTGTTATTTTTTCATCCGGAACCGGAAGCCCTTATTTCACCACTGACACTGCAGCCGCTCTGAGAGCCATAGAGATCAGAGCTGATATAATAATTAAAGGAACCAGAGTAAACGGCGTTTATGATTCAGATCCCGAAAAGAATAAGAAAGCGAAAATGTATAAAAAACTTTCCTATATTGATGTTCTGGAAAAAGATCTCAGGGTAATGGACCTTACAGCCATTACACTTTGTCAGGAAAATCATCTGCCTATAAAGGTTTTTAATATGAACGTTCGCGGTAATCTGAAAAAACTTGTAATGGGAGAAAACATCGGCACGCTTGTTTGCTGATACTTTTTCAAAAAAAAATTTACCTATATGATAAAGGATATTATAAAAGGCGCTTCCGATAAAATGGAAAAAGCCGTGGATCATGTCCATCAGGAATTAATAAAGATCAGAACAGGAAAAGCCACAACCAATCTTCTGGACGGAGTTAAAGTTGATTATTACGGCACTCCAACTGCTCTGAATCAGCTTGGAAATGTCAGCACTCCTGATTATCACACTATCACTGTTCAGGCGTGGGACAAGACAGCAATTCCTCTTATAGAAAAAGCAATACAGGCTGCGAACCTCGGACTTAACCCAGCGAATGACGGCAATGTTATACGAATTCCGATCCCCGCACTCAATGAAGAAAGAAGAAAAGAGATCGTGAAGCTTGTTAAAAAATTCGGTGAAGACGGAAAAATAGCGGTCAGAAATCTCAGAAGAGATGCGATTGAGCATTTGAAGAAAGCCGAAAAAGACGAGCATTTATCGGAAGATGAGAGAAAACACGGGGAGAGTGAAGTGCAGAAACTCACTGACAAGTACATAAAGGATATTGATAATCTTCTGTCTCAGAAAGAGAAAGAGATCATGGAAGTATAAATAAGCAGACCATGAAAAAATTCTGGTTTGTTGTTTATAATATAATAGGCATTCCGTTGTTGTGGACGTTCTTCAGGACATATTCGATCTTCAATTCCAAAGTTAAAGAAGGTTTAAAAAACAGAAGAGATTTATTCAGTGACCTGAATAAATCTCTTTCACGTTTAAGTCACAAAAGAACCGTAGTAATACACTCCTCGTCGCTGGGAGAATATCAGCAGGCGCTTCCGCTGGTTGACGAGTTCATTAAAAAGAGTTACAATGTTGTGCTATCTTTCTTTTCACCTTCCGGTTTCAATAATTCAAAGATCAGTTATGAAAATGTAATCAAGACTTATATTCCATTTGACTCTGTCTCCGGGCAGAAAAGATTCCTCGACATGACGAATCCTGAGATACTTATATTCATGAGATATGATCTCTGGTACAACCTGCTTTATGAATCTGGAAAAAGGAAAATAAAAAACGTTCTTGCCAATGCGAGATTTGATGAAAATGATTCCACCTGGAGGATCCCCGTGATCAGATCTTTTAAAAAGAGTCTTTACGGAATGATGGATACAGCTTTTGTAATAGATGATACCGATGAAAAGAATTACAGGGAAATCCTTAAAAATGAAAATGTGGAAATAATTAAATTCGGCGATTCGAAATTTGAAAGAGTGGTTCAGTCAGCGCGAAAAGACAAAGGTGAAGAAATTATTTCGGCATCAGTCATAAAGGATAAGAAGATTTTTGTAATGGGAAGCTCATGGAAAGACGATGAGGATGTGATACTTCCCGCAGTGAATAAAATCCTTAAATATGAAAAAGATCTTCTGACAATGCTCGTTCCACATGAGCCCAAAGAAACAAAAATAGCTGCAATCGAAAAGAACATTCATTCCGAATATGAAAACATAAGACCGATACGCTTCAGCGGAATATCCCGATACAATGGAGAGAATCTTATAATTGTGGACAGGATCGGGATTCTTTCGAAACTATACAGCACTGCATATCTGAGCTATGTCGGAGGCGGATTTAAAACAGGACTTCATAATATTCTCGAACCTGCTATATTTAACATGCCGATCTTGTTTTCAAATAAAGTAAAGAACTCCGATGAGGACGAGATCCTTATAGAAAAAGGATGCGGTATTGTAATTACTGATTCGAAACAGTTTTACAGGATAATTAGAAACCTGCTTTCTGATAAAAAGCTTAGGGACGAAACAGGCGAGAAATGCAGACTTGTCTTTGAGAATTCAATAGGCATTGCAGAGAAAATCGTAAATAAACTTACATAATATATATGTTTGAAAGAAAAAAATTCATATCCGAATCGCTGAAAGAAAGTTCGGAGGTCAAAAACCTTATACTGGAAAAATGTTATGACAGCATTTGCGCCGCCGCCGATACTCTGACAAATGCCGTAAAAGACGGCAATAAGATTTTACTCTGCGGGAACGGAGGTAGCGCCGCGGACTGTCAGCATCTTGCAACAGAGTTCATGATCAGACTTTCACATGACATTGACAGACCTGCTATAGCTGCAATCGCTCTTACTACCGACACTTCAAATCTTACAGCAGGAGGAAATGACATTGGATTCGAGAATGTATTTTCAAGGAACATCGAAGGACTAGGAAATAAAGGAGACATTCTTATTTGTATTTCAACAAGCGGAAATTCCCCCAATATTTTAAAGGCAGTTTCAAAAGCAAAAGATAAAAAAATGACTGTTATAGGTTTTCTCGGAAAGAATAACGGAGGCAAGCTCAAAGAAGTATGCGATGTTTCAATTATTATTCCTTCTGAAAATACTCAGAGGATACAGGAAGGACATATAACAGTTGGTCATATTCTCTGTGAGATAACTGAAAGAGAATTATACGGCTGAAATTTCCTCAGTTGAATGTCTGGTCTTTTCCGGAAATTAATTCCTGTAGGATTCTTTCGGGAAAACCGAGCTTTTACCTGAATCATCTTCAGCGCTGAAGTAGACTTTGAAATCATCCATATTTTGACTCAGCCTGAGAACAGCGGAATATTTACCCGAATTTGTTTTATCATCTGTAACTTCCGATTTTTTCATCAGAATTTCATTATAAGTATTTCCGTTATCAAAACTGTAATTCATCTTAACCGAACCTTCATCAATAGGCACTCCGGATGCAACATATACTGAAATTTTTATTTCATCACTGCCTGTCTTCTCGACCTGAAAATCATTGCTCCATGCCATTCCGTTGTAAAGTACTGCGTCATAGGCATTGATCATCCCCCATCCATAAATGTTATCCGGACTTCCGGAACGCGATGCCGTATTCCTTAGAGCTTCCCTGACCTGCATAGGCGTGAGTTCAGGATGAGCCGAAAGTATAAGAGCGCATACACCTGCGGTAATCGGAGTTGAAAATGAAGTGCCGCTGGAGTTTTCATAAGTAAAATCATTTCCGGATATTTCTTTTATTGTGGCAACATAAATACTTACTCCGGGCGCAACCACATCCGGTTTTGTTCTTCCGTCCTTTGTGGGACCGTTTGAACTGAAACTCGCAATTTCCCCGGAGAATGTAACCGCACCGACAGAAATAATGGAATCAGCATCAGCTGCCGAGCCAAGTGATGGTTCTGCGGTCTGATAATAATTTCCCATTGACTGACAGACTACAATTCCCAGATAAGCGGCTCTTCCGGCGGCAATTGTGCTGATGGCAGTCCTGCCGTCATAATCAGTATAGCTGTAGGAATTTTTCTGATACGGCGCGTCATACATTTTGTAGATTAGCGAACTTGTTATAATATCAGCTCCTTTTGCCTCAGCCCATTCGGTTGCTTCAAGCCAGAAATCCTCTTCCATCGGTGTTTCTGATTCAACATATTCTGTTTTTGCCAGAATTAATTCCGAACCGTAAGCTGGACCTATAAGTTTTCCTTCCTTAAAACCGCTCATCGAAGAAAGGGTGGATGTTCCGTGCGCGCCCTGTTTTCTTGAATCCTCATATTTCTGATTCTTCTCGGGAAATGTATTCGCATCCCCGTTTATAAAATCATATTCATCAATTATATCAAGGTTCTGAAGACTTTCATGGTTTCTCCAGTCAAAACCGTCATCGAAACTCGCGATCAAAACTCCTTTTCCGTTTATGTTCAAATTATGTACTTTCGGAACATTAACAGCTTCCATCTGCTTTAAAGACTTTCCGTAATTCAGTTTATATTTGTCAGCAGCTGTATCGGAAGAATAAATTTCGGATTCATTAGGGTCTGTTCCGAATTCCTGTTTTACAAGGGTTTTAACGTAACTCAGGTGATCCACAAAATCAAGTTTAAGGATCTTTGCCGCCTGTTCATCATTCATATAAGCGCTTACTCCGTTCAGCCATCTTGATCTGGCTATAATTTCAATTCCGTTTTTTCTTATTCCGTCAATATAATTCTGCGATAAAGGCAGATCAGCGTAGTCGATCAGATTTTCTTCAGAAAGAACTTTCAATCTTCTTTTAACAGCCCGCTCGGTAAGCAGCTCTTTTCCGGTTTCATATGCTCTGCTGCCGGGAGTGATGAGAGCATCAGGAGTATATTCTCCCTTATCCTTAAAATTTATCCAGTACTTTATGATGCCGGCTTCCTGTGAGTAAACAGTGTAAGCCGAAAAAACAAAAACAAAAATAAAAAATATTCTTTTCATGTGAATTTTTCAGATATATAAAAAAAGGGAATAAGTTTCTCTATTCCCTTTTAATGAACTCAAGTGTTTTAATTAAAGTTTATAACTGTTCAGATAATGAACTATTCTCATAACGAACATTCCTCCGAGCGCTCCGTCTATAAGTCTGTGATCAAAAGATAAAGTTATATACATTGTTTTCCTCGGCACTATAAAATCCCCTTCTTCAGTCTCAACCACAACAGGTCTTTTCTTAATTGAACCGAGACCGAGAATTGCCACCTGCGGCTGATTGATGATCGGAATACCTACGTCATTTCCAAACACGCCAAAATTCGTTATGGAAAAAGTCCCGCCCTGAATTTCATTCAAAGTAAGTTTTTTGATCCTTGCTCTTTTTGCAAGATCGTTAAGACTTCTTGCAATTCCTATCAGATTCATTCCGTCAGAATTATGTATTACAGGAACGATCAGTCCGCCGTTATCCATCGCCACTGCTATTCCCAGATTTATGGAATTTCTTGTAATTGCTTTATACGGAACCGATGAATCGTCTATGATCGAATTTATAAGTGGAAAATCTTTAAGAGCTTTAATGACCGCTTCACATATGAAAGGCATATAAGTCAGATTGAATCCTTCCTTATTAATAAACTCCTCTTTCATTGATGCTCTTACTTTGTCTACATTTGTAAGGTCGCATTCGGCTACCGCCTGAACATGAGGAGATATCTTAACGGATGTTATCATATGTTCAGCCATTTTCTGTCTTATATTGTCAAATTCCATTACAGACAATCCTTCTTCATTATAATCTATTTTCGGCTGATGAATTTCAATCTTTTTTTCGGGAGCCGGACTTCCGGTTTGCGGTTTTAATTCCTTAGCATCAAGTTTGATTTCAACTGATTTCTTCGGAGTCTGCACAGGAGCTGATGTCCTGTCTTTCAGATAAGCAAGTATATCCTTTTTGGAAACCCTTCCTCCAACGCCTGTACCATGCAGACTTTCTAATTCTGATACGCTGATACCTTCCTTCTGCGCAATGTTCAATACAAGCGGAGAATAAAATCTGCTGCCGGAACTGAAGTCTTCTCTGCTGACTGCAGCGGGAGCCGGAGCGGGATCTTCATGGTTTACTTCAGGAGCTTTTTCCTTAACGGGTTCGGCGGCCGGTACTTCAGCTGATTTTTCTTCCTTCTTTGGTTCGGTTTTTACATCAGCGCCGTTTGCGCCAAGACGAGCTATAACTTTTCCCACCTCCACCACATCGCCTTCTTTGAATAAAATTTCAGATATTACTCCTGCTTCGGGTGAAGGAACTTCAGTATCAACTTTATCAGTGGAGATTTCAAGAATGGTTTCGTCCACTTCCACTTTATCACCGGGTTTTTTATGCCATTTTAAAATAGTTCCTTCCATAATTGATTCGCCCATTTTCGGCATTACTATGTCAACACTCATTTTGAATTTTTCTTTAAATTTATTTTATGAAAATAGGTATATGAAATGATGCTTTCAATTCAATTTACAGGGCTTTATCAACATCGAAGAGTGAACTGATAGACTGATTTCTGTTTGTTCTGAAAATAGATTTACCGAAAAGTTCGGCAACCGAGACCACCTCTATCTTTTTGGAAAAATGATTGAGAGGAAGAGTATCAGCCACATACAGTTTCTTCAACGCGCATTTATTTATTCTTTCAAGGGATTCTCCTGAAAATACCGCATGTGTGCAGGCTCCGTATATATTATTCGCTCCTTCATTTTTCAATGCATTGACTGCATTTACAAAAGTTCCTCCTGTATCAATAAGATCATCAATGATAAGAATATTTTTGCCTTCAGCTTCACCGATGATATCCATCACTTCGGCGACATTTGGTTTCGGTCTTCTTTTATCAATAACTATCAGATCGGCATGAAGTCTTTTGGCATAAGCTCTGGCCATTTTAATTCCGCCGACATCAGGGGAAACAACAGCGAGATTAGGTATTTTCAGTTTTCTGAATTTTTTCATGAACACAGCAGACCCGTAAAGATGGTCCACGGGAATGTCAAAAAATCCCTGAAGCTGTGAAGCGTGAAGATCCATTGTAATTACTCTGTCAGCTCCGGCTTCGGTGATCAGGTTAGCTACAAGCTTAGCGGTAATGGAAACCCGTGGCTGATCTTTCCTGTCCTGTCTCGCATATCCGAAATAAGGGATCACAGCATTGACCCGTCTGGCTGAAGCTCTTTTAGCGGCGTCGATCATGATAAGAAGTTCCATAAGGTTATCAGCCGGCGGCATTGTAGACTGAACGATAAAAACATCTGAACCTCTGATGTTCTCATTGTACTTGACCCAGATCTCACCGTCAGCAAATGTCTTTATTGAACACTTGCCAAGCGGCACTTTCATTTTTTCAGCAATTTTTTTGCCGAGTTTTATTGAGAATCTTCCGGCAAAAATTTTCAGATCTGACATTGTATTTTTTTGAAGTGAATGTAGGTATGGCAAATTAAATAAATATGAAGTTTAAATCAATTTAGAAGAAGATATTATTTTACCGGATTCCATTCAGAAAAATGCCTGGACAGCATCAGTCATTAAAATCAGCATACTTAGCTCAGAAGTACTTTCAGTGTATCATCAGAGACTTCACTGATATTTTAACTGGAATCGTCAATAACGGTTGCTTCAGTTTCGGTTTTTATACAGCGGACTGCTTCAGTATTTATATCTTATGCTGCTGACCGTCTGCTCACTGTAGATATAATCTCTTAAATAAACAAAACCCTGTCCGGATATTCCGGACAGGGTTTTTGTTTTAATAATCTGCAGATCAACATCAGATATTGCAGCAGTTTAAAATTCTATGGATTACTGATTCTGATAAACCAAAAGTCCCAGCGCCTGCGATCCCGTTCCGCCTGTAACTCCTTTTGCAATGATCGTATAGATCCCGTTTGCTGTTAAATTCTGATTGGCAAGTCCGGCAATGTTTGTAGATGTTCCGGCAAGGTTCATATACAACGTGTATGTTCCTCCCGTAACAGGTCTGAAATTTGAAACCTGACCATAGCTGTAAAAAGGAAACCACGGACTGGGTTTGCTGTCCGCGCCGATGTCCACTGCCGGTGTCACAGGTGCAAGATGTATGAATCTCACAGAAGCATTCACATTACCCGGTGAAGTAAGATCATCTTTTACTATAAGCGGTTTAATACCGTTATTGTTATATACAAAAACAGAATAATAATTATTCTCTGCCAGAAATATTGTTGTATCTATAACAGTAGTACCGCCAGCAACTATCTGAAGACTGTTGTTTCCGGAAGTGAGCTGCTGATAATTTATCCTCTCGAGATAGGCAACATCAGAAGCGACAACAGACCCGTTAATCAATATGTCAACATTCGGTCCGCCTGCTAACGTGTGATAAACGCTAATGTATCCGTATGATGAGACGGGATTGATAATGTTTTCTTCATTGCATCCGTAATAGTTTACCGCCGCCGCCGCAAATATTACGACAATCAGAAATTTGGAAAGTGTTTTGATATTCATATTCATGTGTTTAATTTAAAAATCTAATTTAAAGGAAAAAAACCTGTCATGAAATTCTATTCTAACAATAAATTATTATCCGCATCCAAACATCCTAAAATAATTTTTATTTCACCCAAGAACTGTAGAATTGAATCTGTTTTTAAAAATTATTTACCATTCAAAAAAATACCGGCTTTTGGAAAATTATTTTAAATAATTCATGAGTAATTTCTAAAAATCGTTTGGGAAAGAATTGTTTCCGAGTATTGATCTGAACACAAATATAGGTTAAATTTCCATTAAAACATCTTCAATTTCAATTCCGTTTTCAAATTCACAGATCTCCTTATCACTGCTGCAGTTCAGATCGCATTTTTCTTTACTCACTTCCAGATTCACTGCTTTATCTCCGAGCGCACCCCAGTGCCTTGCGCAGTTCATAGGTCTGTGACAGAAAAGTCCGATCGTTTTTATTTTCAACGCTGACGCAAGATGCAGAGGACCTGTTGATGAAGCTATTAGCAAATCTGTATTAGCAATGATCTTTATCAGATCCCGCAGTCTGTTTATTTCCCTGTCCGCCGAAATAATATTTTCCGGATTCAGTTTCAGGATCTCTCCGCGGAACCAATTTGACATTTCCCTTGCTGTCAGGATTATTACAGAATCCGGTTTCATTTCAGTGATCTTTTTTATGAGATCTAGATATTTGCCTTCGCTCCAGTTTCGGGATGAATTTCCCGAGCCTGTATGAACTGTAATTTTTTCCCTGTCAGATTTCATCCCGCATCTCAACAGCATTTCCCCGCCTTCTGAGATCTCTTCTGCGCTGAGAAATATCTCTGGATTAAGATCACCTGTTTCAACTCCAAGCCTCCGCGCAAGGTCCATGCAGTAATCAGCTTCATGACGCAGAGGAATGTACCTGTTCCTCGAAACACTTTTCATGAAAGTTATAACTTCATATAGTTTACTTCCCACACCGATGCGGTTTTTAATTCCGCCGAGGAACATCTGATAAGCAGCTCTTTCTGTCGGCATCATCAGCAATCCGTCAGTGAAGTTCAATTCCCGTATCACCTTAACTACTTTTCCGAATGATTCTTTTTTCAGATCATCCGTAATGCAGACGTCCAGATACGGATTGCCGGTTAAAATATCAGAGGAATTTACATTTGTTAAAGCTCCGATAAATGAATCAGGAAATTTATTCCTTAACTCCCTTATAACAGGAGTGATCATAACCACATCTCCCACACGGTCGGTACGAACGATTAATATCCTTTTCTGCATTTGATAAATTAAGCAATCATACTTAAAATTTATAAATAAAAATACAGTATGCTGCTGATATTTTTTACCGTATCAGATCATTTCTTTCCATCTGCCGATTTTCACAATCCGCAAATATTACAGATTGATATAATCCGTTCACATTCATATTTTGATCTGATTTAAATTAAAGGAGATGATCATTATGTTAAATGTATTTGAATTTATGAAAAGAGTTCTTAGCTTGTGTCTGGTCCTGATAAATTTACAACCGAACGAAATGTATTCACAGTCAGTCTGGCAATGGGAGCATCCGCTGCCAACCGGAAATACAATGAACTCACTTTATTTCTTTAACAGCCCTGCTGGAATTGCAGCGGGAAGTAAAGGAAATATTTTGAAAACCACTGACGGCGGTATGAGCTGGGAACTGATCCATGCCGGCGTTTCAAAAAGCATTTTCAAAATTTTATTTATTGACGGGCTTACGGGAATCTGTGCGGGAAAAGACGGTCTGCTGCTGAAAACATCAGATGCCGGTAAATCCTGGACAGCAGTTGAAAGCAATACTGTCTTTGACATTTATGACATTTGTCTTTCAGGCGGGAAATTATTCTGCTGCGGACTGAACGGCTATTTAGGTGTGAGCAGTGATTCGGGCGAATCATGGATGTGTATGAATTCACAAATAAATATTCCCCTGTTCTGCATTAGTTTTATTGATGAAGATACAGGAGTTTGCGGAGGATACGGTAAAATAATCGGTACAAAAGACGCAGGGAAGAACTGGGAAATTCTTAACGCTGATGTTTTACCTTCGACTCAGGTAAATAACATTCAGTATATCAGTTCAGACAAGATCTACGCCGCAGGAAATTCCCCGCAGGGAGACTTTTATATTTCAACTGACGGAGGAAATAACTGGGAAATCAATTCTCTCGGTCTTCCGTTTCTGTTCGGCGGAACGGTTGATCTGGTCAAATCAATGGATTTCATTGACAGCAGCAGAGGAATTATTGTCACAGACCCTGGTACAGTTCTGATTACATCAGACGGAGGCAATAGCTGGCAGAGAGATACATCGCAGAGACATAATTATTTAAAATCAGAAATTCTTAAAGAAGTGTTTTATAATGACAGCGGGAATATTTTTCTTTGCGGAAGCGGCGGAAGAATTATAACTAAATCCCCTGACAGTGAAAGCTGGAATATTCTTACGGGAAACAATAACGATATCTGCGGAAGCTTTGTATGTAAAAACGGTACAATATTCAGCGCTGGTGAAAACGGTTCATTATTGAGAAAGAAACCGGATAATCCGGAGTGGGAAATGATAAATATTTGTGATAAAACTAATTTCAGATCAGTGTTTTTTATTAATGAATTCTCAGGGTTTTTATGCTCTGATGACGGAAAAGTTTTCAGGACAACTGACGAAGGTAATACATGGAATGAAATTAATATTAACCTGAAAAACATCCTGATGAACAGGATAATATTTACTGATAAATACACAGGTTACATTGCAGGAGGATTTGAAAGAAATTCAACAGGACTTATTTTAAAAACAACTGACAGCGGAGACAACTGGAAAATCGTTTTCAATAATAATGGGAACGGAGTTTTCAGAGATATTTTTTTTAACAGTGACGGGAAAGGATTTGCTGTCGGAGCTGCAGGAAATTTATCGGTTACTGCAGACGGCGGGAACAGCTGGATCTTCAAATCACTGATCCCATATGATCTTAACTCCGTTAAATTTGACAGCAGCAATAAGGGGATCATAGCCGGCAGTAACGGAACGGTTTTTATTTCAAATGACGGAGGAGATAACTGGAATTATATTACTCCGGTTCAGTACAATGATCTTTATTCAGCGGAATTTATCAGCGGAACTGAAATAATTGCCGCAGGGAAAAACGGGACTCTGATTATTTCTACTGACGGAGGAAATGTGTGGAATAAACTGAACAGCATTACAGATAATAATCTGAATTCCGTTAACTCAGACGGTAAGCATATTTATGCATTCGGAGATAACGGAGCTGTTATCTCATCTGAAATAATCCCGGGAAAAAATTTATCAGGCACGGGCTATGAAAGAAACACGGATGAAAATGAGATCTCAGGTTATCCGAATCCATTCAACGTCTCTGCAGTAATCAGATATCAGTTACATGAACCGGGAAGTGTTAGTCTAAAAGTATATGATAATCTTGGAAATGAGGTAAAAGTATTGGTACAAAACAAACAGATGCCCGGAAGATACAAAGTCATATTCGACGGCTCAGGATTTCCGAGCGGAGTTTATTTTTACAGACTTGAAACAGGTGTTCTTGTTAAAACCGGTAAATTTATCCTGCTCAAATAGACAGGAAATTTTCCTGTAAATTAATTTACGGAGTTTGATCATTTTATCAAACCCAGTCCTTCAAGAGCGGAAGCATCTTTAGGACTCAGCATAAGAACTTTATTGAACAGCACCTTGGCTTCCCTGTAATTTCCAAGCTGATAATTTGACCATGCGAACATAAGCAGAGCTTCGTATCCGAAAGGATACAGGTTTACCACTTTTTCAAAAAGGGAATTCGCCTTGAAATAATCCTGTCTTGAATAATAAATGTAACCCAGCTGATAATTCACAAATGTATTCTGCGGATCCATAAGAAGAATCTTGTCATAATTCTCAACTACTTTATCCCAGAGATTCGCCGCGGAAGCCGGAAGGTTATATCCAAGTTTTGCTTCTATGGAATACGGCATCAGATCCATCGCCTTCTGATATTTGTTCATTGCCTCGTCGTAGTTGCCGGCTTTGTAATTCAGCCAGCCGAGTCTCAGATTTATCTCATATGAATCAGCGGAGTAAACGGCAGTGAGATCCTTTATCGCCTGATTGTAATCCAGATTGGTCTCACTGTCATAACTTTTTGAAAATGCTTCAATAACCTTTTCATCCTGAGCGGATGCATAGGAAGAAAAGATAAACGTCAATAATAATAATAATACTGGATTTAATTTTAAGTGCTTCATAATTTTTTAAATTTTAGAAATATAATTTTAAACCGGCGAGTATTGTGTTTACCGAATAATCAAGTTTCACAAACTCCGGCCGTGACAATGGGATTAGATTGTTAAAAGCATATACTTTATATATTAAATAATTCTTTTCTCTCTTCTGATATACATAAACAAGTGAGGCGGAGAGATTTTTATTGAAATAATAATTGAATTCCGCTCCGAGCTTAAATTTGATCACATCCGGATTATTGAAAACCAGAGCTCCGTTCTGTTCATTGTAATTATTAATCCTGCCGAATGTTGCAAATACCTCTCCCCATAGTTCCTTATACAATTTTCCTCCTGCCGACTGAAAAAAAATGACCTGATGGTCAGAGTTCTGTGTGTGTACCAGCAGATCTGAAAATGTATAAAAAGTATTTTTCTTTAAAGGATAAGCGGTTAACGAAGCTCCGAACTGGGTCTGATGAGCTCCGTTCAGATATGAGAAGCTTCCGTGAACTGCCGCTTTGTAATTATAAAACTGCTTAGACAGATTAAGCGAAAGCACAAAATTATCCTGAATGGATTCTCTTTTTGTAACTGTGTAGTAATACAGGACAGAATCATTTCCCTTGGTCTGACGGACAGAGAGACTGTCATAATTAGCGTACACGGTATTGTCTTTTGTAAAAATATAGTGACCGGACGGACTGATAACAAACCCGTCGCCTGCCCTTATTTCATATTCATTATAAAACTGCTGCTGCTGCTGAGTATAATCATCAGAGATTCTTGAATCATTATACATTATCTCTTTCGTTTTCTTTAGACTGAGATAATTATAACTGTAAGATATACTCAGCCATCTAAGGGGTTTCTGTTTAAAACCGGCATTCAGAAAAAAATAATTGTCATACAAAATCTGTTCACCGTAGACATTATCCGCTCCGTCAAGATCAACGCCGCTGTTGGAGCTTTTGTCATTGCTGATACCTGTACCTGCGTCAGCATTGAGTTCTGTCATGAATGAATTATCAAGCGGTCTGATCTTTTCTCTGATTTCATTTGGGAGTTTATAGAAATAAAATTCGGCGTCATTTGGTCTTCCCGCCTGCAAATAAGAATAATAAAGGTTTTCGATCACAAAAGGATTTTCGTAACCCTGATCAAAGGCTCTTTTGAGATTTATTATCGCGTCAAAATATTTCCCTGTTTCATAGTATGCAACGCCCAGTCTGACTCTCAGGAAAATAAAGTCGATCTTTTTCGAAATGGCATTTTCGGAATATGCAATGAGCTCATTCCATTTGCCCTGATTATAAAGCTCATAAGATTTTTTATCTGCATATCTCAAAGCGGAGTCGCTCTGGGCTTTTAAACCTGCAGAGGATAGAATTACAAAAAGTATAATCAGGAAATACTTTGCGCTGATATTTGTTTTTTTCCGTCTGATATTAGAATTTTATTTAATTTGTTATTATTTAATACTAATTCAAAGTCTAATTTTCTCTTAATTTTTTTTCCGTAACCCGTAACCGCTTTTGTGGAAATAATTATTTCCGAAGGGTTGATGTCGTTGTCAATTTCCCTGAATGAAAACGAATAATCGGCGTTCAGGAATATTCTAAACGGAGCGATAAAATCCTGCAGTATCCTCACAGGTCCTGAAAATATCCCGCCTACCGGCAGCTTGTCATTAATAATAATGTTTTCGTAATATCCCAGCAGGATCTTGTTTGCGGCAATATAAAAATAATACAAAAACGAATTTCTGTCACCTGTAAAATCCGTAAAGTAATGCAGTGTTTCGTTATTTATGAAGTATGCGAAAGATTTTGTTTTCTCGCAGTAAATATAGGGATAGTTATATGCATCCACAAATACTTCCAGTTTAATATTTTCCGTATGTCCTTTTTCATCCGTGATCCTGAAATTCATTATCCTGCCAGGTGAAAATTTAAAGGACTCTTTGATCAGACTTGTATTTGTAATTTTCTGAACAGTTTCATTCTCTTCAGGATAATCAAATGACCGGAAAATATTTTCTCCGTTTTTATGCAGAAGGTAATATGAAAAAGGATATTTCACAGTTTTTCCGTCTATAAGATTATTAGACTGGATCTGGAAATGCAGATGGGGCTCAGGCGATCTGCCGGAATTACCGCACAGTCCTATAATATCTCCCCTCTTGACATAGTCTCCTTTTCTAAGTCTAATGCTGTTTTTTTTCAGATGTGAGATCTTGCTGTACAAAAAATTATCATGTTTGATAATGATTGTATTCCCCCAGTTCTCGTTGATGTTTACTTCCCCGATCTTATTGTCATCCACATCATTTACAACTTCATCGACATATCCGGCTGCAGGAGATATTACAGGAAGATTGAAGCAGTAGAAATCCTCAGGCGCAGTGCCGGGATATTTATATGTTTTGTTGTATTCGTCTTTTACCACAAAGTCCCATGCATATTTCCAGTCTTCTTTATGCGTAATCTTTCCGTCTATACCCTGTGAGATATTCCATTTCCCGAAGAAAGGCAGATGGAAATGATAGTAAGTGTCTTTTTTAAATCTTTCAGCTCTGTTAGCAAATTTGTATAAATTATTCTCGGGAGAATATTGCTGGTTCAAGACCAGGCTGATTCCTGTGGGCATGACTCTGTTATTCATAGCAAATATTACGAGCATGACTGTCAGCGAAAAAGGAAGAGAATAAATCGGCAGCTGAATAATATTGAAAACGTAACTGAATGCGCTTAGTATAACAGCAACAAGCGGACTTGTGATAAGCACAAGAAAGTAAGTTCTCCTGGATGGAATGTAAAAAAAACCTCCAAGAGCAATTGCTGTAAGTATGAAATTGAATCCTATATAGCTGTAATACACATCCGAAAATTCTGCCCGCTGGAAAAAATAAAAAAAGTAACCTGAAAAAAATCCGAGGAGAGAAAGTGTAAACGCAATTCTCGAATAAATAAGCAGACCGATCATTAAGATAAACCCTGCGAATATATTGTACTGAAAGAATACTGCGCCGAGAGATTTCAGATAGACTTCCAGAATAAAAGGAATATTCAGATTTAATATCTGGTCATAAAATTTCAGTAAGTATACGCCTCCGAGATTCTGCACATCATTGAATACATAAATTCCCCTTTCACTTAATTCAATTGCCTTAAAGGTCCGGATGCTCAGTACGGCTATCCAGGTACTGAACAGGAAAGGAAGGGTAAGAAAAGGGATATTGTAATTACTGAGAAAAACTCCGAGCCAGACAGTCATGAGCAGAGTCATTACTGAAGCAAAGATCAGTACGAAAAAAAAAGCGACGGAGAATTCGTAATAAACCCCGAGTGCAAGCCCTGTGAGTAAACAATTGAATCCGTATGTCCCGTCACGGATAAAAACCCTGCTGTAACCGAACCTGTCAGCAAACAGCAGAGCGGAGAACAGACTTATCAGCCCGCTTACACCTGAAACGGGATTCAGGAAAGTCGCTGCTATAATTATGAAAGCAAATATCTTATTCTTTGAAAAAAATACCTGTGAATAGCTGTTTACTGCGCCTTCAAAATAAAATGATATGTTCTCTTTAAGCTGTTCTTTTTTCAACACCGTTCAGGCTGAATGACTTTAAATAATCAGGAAGAATTTCCTCGTTCTCAATCGATTTAATTGTTTCTCTTTTTCTGATCACATGTGCAACGCCTTTTAAATCGATCATCACTACTGCAGGTCTTAAGGCTATGAACTGCATCCACTGTGTCATATTGTAAGCTCCAACCGTATGCACAACTACTTGGTCGCCTTTTTTCAGAAGAGGCAGGGTTACGTGTTCCCTGATTACGTCAATGTTCATACACAGCGGTCCGTAAAGCACCATATCTTCGGTGAATTCACTGAATTCCTGAGCAGGCGTGATCTTATGGTCATACCAGAAAGACGTGAACATAATATTAACTCCGAAATCCATTATCACTGCTCTTCTTCCGTCGGATAATCTTTTATTTGATATGACGCTCCCGAGTAAAAATCCGGCATCGTCAATCAGGGCTCTTCCTGTCTCCAGGATAAGCAGCGGAAGTTCCTCTTCGAGAAATCCCGCATTGAGAATTGATGTGCAGATTGCTTCAGCAAACTGATCAATTGTCGGCACTGTATCTACTCCCAGAAGATATGATCCCTTCAGTGTATTCTTGGAAGCAAATCCGCCTCCCATGTCAATGTACTGAATATTCTTTTTGTATTTGTATTTTATGTTGATTGCCAGGTCTGACAGTTTTGCAGCCGCTATAGAATATGCATTGGGAGCCAGCATGTAAGTGCCGATGTGACAGTGCAGACCGATAAGGTCAAGCTTGTCATTAAGCATTATCTTGTTTATCGCATCCCATGCCTGACCGTTTTCATAATTAAACCCGAATCTGTCCCACATCGGATAGATACCTGTATCCATATTCACCCTTATTGCAACTTTCGGTCTTAAATTAAGCTCCTCGGCGATTTCCTGAAGCGAATATAATTCATCAAGATGATCAATATGTATCGGGGAATTGTTAAGAACCGCTGTGCGGAGTTCCTCTTCGGTTTTATCAGGACCGTTGAATATTATCTTGCTTCCGGGAACGCCGTTATTCAGGGCTTTATCGTATTCAAATCCCGATACTACTTCAGCCCATGAACCTTCCTGATGGAATACATTGCAAACAGCATTTAGATAATTGGTTTTGTAAGACCAAGCGAACTGCACTTTCGGATATCTGGTCTTAAAGGATCTGTTTGCATCCTTGAAGTTCTGTCTTATCTGTCTTTCCGAAATCACAAATAATGGCGACCCGTATTTTTCAGTTAGTCCATGCACGCTTACTCCTTCGATATGGGAATAAGGAGTATATTCGGTTCTGGTTCCGTATTTATTCATTGCTCCTGAATTCAGAAGCTGAAGCACAGGTCTTTCATATTGAAGTTTTGTCATTTTATAATTCTCCTAAGGTTGATATTTTTTCGAATTCTTTTAAATTTACTATCATGTCATAAGAATATCTTATGAACATTTTTCCTGTTTCATGTTTTGAAAAGGACTTTACTTTCCTGCCGAGCGCCATTTTAAGCAATGCATCCGGATGGTTCTGACCGCATCCGACCGCAAGATAAATCCATGCAGGGAATCTCGGATTTATTTCCAGCAGATAATATTCTTCGTTAGATGTTTTTATGAACTCAAGCTCGAGAGATCCTTTCCATTTGGTAGCCTTGATTATATCATGAGTTATTTTCAGAAGCTTGTCATCATCAAGTGATATTCCTGACCACGCTTTTCCTTTGTCAGTTATATATTGTTTTCTCATTGGCACTGCTCCGACTGTCCTGCCTGTTCCGTCGCCGATTGCTGTAACATTTACTTCGGATCCGAAGATATATTCCTGAATGATAATAGGCAGACCCCATCTGACGCTGATCTTTTCAAAATGCTGCGCTATCTGTTCCCTGCTGTATGCGATCTTTGCATCATAATATTTCCCTTTTACAACCAGCGGAAATGTAAAATCATTTTCTATTAACGGGATCTCAGACAGAGAAAAAAGAGTCTTATTTTTGGGGACTTTTACTTTGTATTTTTTTCCGAATGCAAAAAGATTTGATTTCTGCCTTTCCTCAAATTGATTCAGGGAAGGAAGGAACATCTTTATATTCAAATCTTCCGACAGTCTTTGCTCAAGCTTGATAAAATTAAAAAGTTCAGCGTCAAAATTCGGAATTATCACGTCAAGCTTTTCTTTTTTGTTTATCTCCCTGATCCTGTGCAGCAGATTATCAACTCCGGCGGAGGGAAACGGGATCTGATATGTTTTATCTACAAGATCGTGCATGTAAATTCCGGGCTCCATTGTGTCATAAGACAATCCGATGATCCTCGGATTATAGTAACTGCTTTCCCTAAGGGCTCTGATTACAGAGATTCCGGGACCGGGACTGTCAATCGCATTAAGACCTGTTACCGCAATTGTAATGTCAGTCTTTTTCATTTTCCTCCAGAAGCTTATACTTTTTCAGTACATTAATAAAATCATAATAATCCTTTTCAAAATGATCCCTGCTGATCTGATAAGTTTCAAGTATGAAACTCCTGATCTCATCTTCTGTCTTTGAATTGTGTAGAAGTTTTATAATTTCCTGTCCTATAGGATTGGTGGAAAAGGAATCCCCGGTGGTTGGGTTAAATATAAATCCTGAATCGCTGATTGCTATGTTTTGTTTTATCTTCATAATTTTAATTGTTATACAAAATTAATTATTGCAGAGATAATTAATGTTACAGTTTAATTTAAAATTGTTATAAAATTATGAGAGATTCTCCGGGGAATTATTTCAGAAGAAGTTCGAGCGGTATTCTTTCCTTTTTATCTGTGTTCTTATATTCGGTCACGGAAATTCCCGTAACCTGTCTGAACTGGTTACTAAGATACTGAACGCTGCTGTATCCCATCATGTATGCGATCTCACTCAGCGTCAGTTCGTTATAGCTTAACAGCTCCTTTACTTTTTCTATTTTTACCTTAATAAGAAATTTTTCAAGAGTAGTATCTGTGTTTTCGGAAAATATCTTGCTGATCTGAGAGTAATGCATGTTAAGTTTTTCACTGAGATAGTCCGAATTTCTTATAAGAGAATTCGTATTGTTTCCGAAGTAGATAAGTTCAATGCATGCGTTCTTTATCTGTTCGACGATCTGTGAATTCTTGTCTTCTATGAGCGGATAATTGTTTTTCTCAAGATCACCCGATATTTCACTGATCGTAATTTCCCCGTCATCAAATACTATCTCTGCTCTTCCAAGAGCAATATTCATTACGCTTACTGTATCAGATTTTTCTAGAATTTCTTTCACTTCCCTGATGCAGCTGAGACTTACCATATTTTTAATGAATAATACGGATCTTCTGTTCAAACTATTTCTTTTTTGAGGGGTTTTTCAATATTAAGTTAAATGATTTGAAATTTAAATAGAATTAAAATTCTAAACTGATTTACTTACGGCATCAATTCCGGCAATAATATTAATAGGATTAGGTAAGAGTACTTATTGAAATTTAGAAACCGATTGCATATTTTCACTTAGATAATTTTTAAAACTAAAACAAATAAAATGGAATATCCAAAAAGAGTAGTAGTAAAAGGAGAAAAAGACAAAAAGATCGTAAAAGCTGTTCAGGAAAAACTCAATGAAATCGGCTGCGGTCCGATTGATGTGGACGGGGATTTCGGACCGAAAACCTTCAATGCCGTTAAACTTTTTCAAAGCAGATTCACAGATCAGCAGGGTAGACCACTGATAATAGACGGAAAAGTCGGACCTTTGTCATGGGCGGCTCTGTTCAATCTGAAAATCATCGGACCTGATCCCGGTCCGCTTTCTGATTTTACAAAGAAAGTTCTTAATAAAGCCAAAAGTCAGATTGGGGTAATGGAAAAACCAAAAGGCAGTAACAGCGGTCCGGAAGTTGATGATTACCTCAGAAGCGTCGGTCTCGGACCAGGATATTCATGGTGCGCTGCGTTTGTTTACTGGTGTTATGATCAGGCGTATAAGAATTCCGGAAAGAAAAATCCCGTTTATAAGACAGCAGGTGTTCTCAGCCACTGGAATAATACAAAGGGAAAAAAGATCGCTGCATCCGCTGCATTTGCAAATCCGTCCCTTATAAAGCCTGGTCAGGTTTTTATCATGTCATACGGAGGAGGACTCGGACATACCGGAATTGTTGAATCAGTCAACGGTGGTTATCTCACCACTATCGAAGGCAATACAAATGACGGAGGAAGCAGGGAAGGCATAGGAGTATTCAGAAGGACAGGAAGAAAAATCAACAGCATTAACAAAGGATTCATTGAATATTAAATGAACCGTGATCTTTCAGGTCTGTTGTTTATTCTTACTTATAACTTTTTTTTAAAACCATTTTATCAGCTTTTGAAAAGATGAATATACAGACCGCCGAGATCAAAATTACCAGAAATGTTTTCATGTTGAAAGCAATTCCCAGATTTTCTGCAGCCAGAATACTGAAATATTCAATTGCTCCGGTAATTTTTTCAACCGCTACCGAAATAAAACCGGGACTGTTATCTTTGTCAGCCGAACCGAAGATCAGAGGCAGACTCAGTGAAAGTACAGCCATGATAACCAACAGACCTCCGATTATGAACTTCGCCATTTTGTCAGTTTTCCTGTCTTCTTTGGCAAACTCATCTTCGATGGCAACCCTCTTCATCATCTCATACATGAAGTCTTCCGATGTATTTGATTTGAGAGTCTGACTTATTTTGTCGTCAAGATAAGAGTCGATATTTTTATTATTACCTTCCGGCATTCTGCTAAAGATACTGTAAAAATTGTTTATATTAAAACTAAATTTTTTCATACATATTGAAGAATCTCTTCTTCTGAAAATTTTTTTAAAATTATTTCTTTTAATTTGCTTTTAGCGCGGAAGATCCTGTTCTTGATAGTTCCCAGAGGAAGCTTAAGGATCTCCGCTATTTCTTCGTGTGAAAGATCGTTGATGTAGAACAGATTAAGTATTACGGAATACTGTTCCGGGATCGAGTTAATGTAATCACTTATGATCTTTTTTATTTCTGATTCTGATATTCTGCTTTCAGTTGAAAAATCATATTTATCATCAAATTCTCTTTTTTCAATGTTTGATTCATAATACTTCTTCAGCAGATCATCCCCATCCTCAAAATTTGAACCGTCCACATCAATTGATACAATGCTGAACCTCCTGGACTTTAACCTCTTGTAACTGTCCACTGCAGTGTTGTAAACAATGGTATAAAAATATGTTGAAAGTTTTGACCTTTCCTCAAACTTCCCGCCGGTTATCGATCTGTAAAGCTTCAGAAATGATTCCTGCAGACAGTCTTCGGCTTCTTCCTTATTTTTAAGAATCCTCAGGATCAGTGAAAACGCTTTGTCCTTGAATTCTTCTGCAATAATCCTGAAAGATTCGTTGTCTCCTTTTTTGATGTTGCCTATGATTTCAGAATCAGTCAGTTTCATTTTTTAAATTACGGTTAATATCATTAAATTGCAAAATTCAGTTTTAAAAATCAATCGGGGTTCAGATTTCCAGTTTACCAAGCAGACTGATCTTTCCGTTCACAGTCTCGAGCCTGATGTCAAATTTAGGTTCACCCTGTCCGAGTATTCCTGTAAGCAGTTTCTTTTCCTTTGTGACTGAAGTAAAATTCAAATCCTCCGTATTGATTTTGCCGTTCACTGTTTGTGCATTTACACGGGCGTTCATGAAGTTATTCAGATGCAGTGTTATTCTCCCGTTAATAATATTTACCGTAATTCCGTTTGTGGAATCTATCTGTCCTGAAAAAGAACCGTTCGTAATTTCACACTGGACAATCCCGGAATAATTCTTCAGATCCACATCTCCGTTTACCACTTCTGCGGAGATACTGTTGGATAAATTCCCTGCCGTTATATTTCCGTTTACATTTTCCGCTGAGATATCAATTCCTTCGGGCACATAAATATCATAATCTATCCTTGTCTTAATCTTAAAACCGAACTGAAATCCGCTGTTGCGGTTTTTATCCCCGAAATCAGATTTAATAACAATTTCATTTCCGGCTGTATCAATATCAAGTGAAAGTTCATCAAACGGCGTATCAAGATATTTTTTCTTTACCTGCACTTCCTTCACCGCTTTCACTGTTATCAGGGATGAATCGGATGATCTGACGAAATTTATATTGCCGCTGACATTTTCTATTCTTATTTTTTTCTTGCCTGCTGCGGTTATAGTATGAATTTCCTTTCCTGTTTTCGTATACTTCTTTGACAGAAGTCCGCAGCTTCCGAACAGGAATGTCAGCATTACGGTAATTAAAATAAAATATGATTTCATGATTTTTTTTCAGTTAAATTTTTCATTGATTAATTTGCGTATCTTTCCCGGACTTCATGCTTACCACCATATAATATACAAGGAATCCGAGACCAATGAATGTTACAACAATTCCCATCATTACTCCTTCTTCTACATCATAAATGCTTTCAGCAACGTTTGCAATGAATATTCCGAATCCTAGAAACAGTAAAATAAGGCCGAATTTCAAAGACGAGTATGGATTCCTTGGTTTGATATTTTCTGCGAAATACGCCTTTACTTCTTCAGGCGTCAGACCTTTTTCAATCAGTCTCATTTTTTCCCTGTGCTTTGTATAAAGCCACCAGAAAACAATTATTCCCGGAATTCCGAATGTGAATATTATTGCTACGATAGGTATGAATCCCTCAATTACATTGTTCATAATTTTTTATCTCCTTTCCGCTTTTGCAGCGGATGTTTAATTAATTTGAATACTTTGATTTGAATAAAGCCATTGCAAACAGTATTACGAAAGTTACGGATATTATAATGACTTCGTTCATTTCTTGTTTTTTATTTTCTATTGGTTATGACTTCACATCATGACAAAGGTTTCACTAAATATAAAAAAAAATGCCCGGCTTTTTAAAACCGGGCATTAAAGCATTTATATTTTATCAAAACTAAGAATTATTCAGAACAGGAATGCTGATCTTCTTTATCTTGTCTTTTTTTGTAAGTGTTCTTCTTCTGCTCTTCTTTCTTCGCATAAAGAGATCGGCTTTGGAAGTCATATTTTCATCCTGAACATCCGGATACTCATATATATTATATTTGAAATTCCTGAGCACGATCTTCTCATCGTCCTGTGAAATAACATAATTCGGAAGAAGCGGGATCTTTCCTCCGCCTCCGGGCGCATCAACCACAAAATGCGGAACGGCAAGACCGGAAATGTGTCCGCGCAGCTTGTCCATTATATCAAGACCTACTTTTAAAGGTGTCCTGAAATGATTTGCTCCCTTTGTCAGGTCAGCCTGGTAAATATAATAAGGTCTTACTCTCATGGCAAGAAGTCCCTTCATAAGTTCCTTCATAGTTTCAGCATTATCATTTACGCCTTTCATGAGAACACACTGATTTCCAACAGGGATTCCCGAGTCGGCGAGCATTGCGCAGGCAAGCTTGCTCTCTACTGTCAGTTCCCATGGATGATTAAAATGAGTATTGACATATATCGGATGATATTTCTTAAGCATATTGCAAAGCTCAGGCGTAATCCTGTGAGGCAATACGCACGGCATTTTTGTTCCAAGCCGGATCACCTGAATATGACTGATCTGTCTTAATCTTATCAGTATCTTTTCAAGCATATTGTCCGTCAGCATTAAAGGATCTCCGCCGGACAGAATCACATCGCTGATCTCTGTATGCTCTTCAAGATATCGGAAAGCAGATTCAAGAGTTCTCATGGATATCTTGCTCTGATCACCGACTTTCCGTTTTCTCGTGCAGAAACGGCAGTATAAGCCGCACTGGGAAGTCACAAGGAATAATGCTCTGTCAGGATACCTGTGTGTAATATTCGGTACCGGACTCATATCATCCTCGTGAAGAGGATCTTCTTCCGAATCAATATCTTCAAGCTCGGCAATATCCGGCACACACTGAAGCCAGATAGGATCGCCCGGATATCTTATCAATGAAAGATAATACGGGTTTATCCTCGCCTGAAAAAATTCGTCAAGCTTCTCTGCTGTTTCTCTTTCTATACTGAATTTCTCAACAAGATGATCTACAGAACTAACGCTGTTTCTGATCATTTCCTGCCAGAGTTCCATTATTTCTCCTTTTTAGTTATTTAGAATTATATGCTTCTTAAAATTTCCCAAGCATATTTTTAAAACTCCTTTAAATTACCTTTCCGTTAGTTGATCCGGACTTTAATTTACTGTAAAAATTTACTGTAAATATTTTCCGTATATTACAAGCGGATCACCGGGTTTATAAAAATCCTTTATATTTACCAGCTTATGATAATTATTTTTCTCATAAAATTTTCTTTCTTTATCATAAGATTCCTTACCGCTGGTCTCTATAAGAACTAATCTTCCGTTTTTTTTTCTTAAATGGTCTTCAATGTATTTTACAAGACCGCTCCCGACTCCCCTTGACTGTATTGCCGGATTTACGGCGATCCAGTAAAGATCGTATGTTCCTTCGGTTAATGGCCTCGGTCCAATACAGACATATCCTCGTATTCCGTTTTCATCATCAACAAAAATTTCATAATCCTTCTGTTCCGGTATATCAAGATACACATCTATCAGTTCCGCTGCTGTCTTTATTTCTTCCTCGGTAAAATTATCCGTTTCCCTGAGTATATTAATAATTGTTTCCCTGTCTTCCGTTTTCAGATCCCTGATCATACTGTTTTAATTTTGATTCAGATGAACTCTAACATTTGCAGGTTCATTTCTGATTCACTCCCCATCTTTCACATGCAAATCCAATGATTTTCTGTATAAGCTCTTCATAGCTCCATCCGTATGCCTTACCGCTTCTCGTAAATCCGGTATCCTCATCCACATCAGAAGCAATATCGGGATTTGGATTCATCTCAAGCACATAAGGAATATTATCCTTTACCCTGAAATCAACTCTTGCATAATCTGATGCTCCTATTATTCTGTATACTTTCCTTGCAGTGTTCTGAATTAACTGTTCAAGTTCCGGTGAAATATTTTTCGCAGGGCATACCGCTTTCGTTCCGGCAAACTCAACTGTCTTATACATCCATTTGCTGTTATAACTGACGATCTTCTGGTAATCATCAGGCATTTCGCTGAAATCAATTTCAGATATAGGAAATACGATCAGATCGCTTTCATCTTTTTTCACATTGCCTACAACGCTGACATTTATTTCTCTTCCGTCTATGAACTGTTCAATCAAAGCCGGCTGTCTGAATTCATCAAGTATGAATTCTATTCTTTCTTTTAACTCCGTATCATTATATACCACAGATTTATTCTCAATTCCTATGCTGGCATCTTCCCTGGAAGGCTTTACTATTAAAGGGAATTTATCCCTGAGTTTTGAATATCCGTTGTTTCTGTATTCAAAAGAATTTGAGCACATGTAATGAGGAGCTGTCGGAATACCGTAATAATTCAGTATCTCCTTTACTCTCCATTTGTTCAGTGCAAGTCCGAGAGTCAGAGCTCTCGAACCGGTATAAGGAATTTTTAATATCTCAAAAAGCGCTGCAATATTCATTTCCTGTGTCGGATCTCCGTCAAGCGATTCGCAGAGATTGAATATCATGTCAGGTCTGTCAGTTCTAAGTTCATCTATGAGTTTGTAAACATCAAGCGCAACTGCAGTGATCTTTGTTTCATGCCCGGTAGGTATCAGTGCTCTCTGAACGGATTTCAGCTCATCAAGAACTCCGTATTCGCTCATGTCGACCGGCTCTTCTATTTTGTCAATATCCGTTTCGCCGTCATCATAGATGCGTCCGGTGGAATATTGTGTGGGATCGTTATATATTATATTGATTTTCATTAAAAACTTAATTCGTTAATACTGCTTTTTACTCTCTTTACGGCGGTCTGCAGAACTTCATTGATCATTGCATTATAATCCAGACCAATCTCCCTGGCGGCTTTCGGATAACAGGAATTGTCCGCAGGGTCTGGAAGAATTCCGGGTAAGGGATTTACTTCCACTATATTTGGAACGCCGTTATTGTCAAGTCTTACATCTATTCTTGCCCAGTCTCTCAGCCTCAGGGCTTTAAAAGCGGCTTTGCATAGTGACTCAATGCCGCTGTACAATTTCTCATCGATCTGAGCGGGGCATTTGAATATGTCCAGCATGCTCTCTCTTGTGTCAAAGAACCATTTCACTTCATAGGAATATATTTTGTTGAAACCTTCCGGGACCGATTCAAGATTGATCTCAACTATCGGAAGTACTTTTACGTCATCACCGTTACCGAGCATGGCAACGGTAAATTCTTTTCCCGTCAGAAAGTCTTCCACAAGCGACGGCTGATTATAACATTCTTTTATTCTTATAATTTCATTTCTCAGTTCTGCACAGTTGTTTACAACTGATGAATTAAAAATTCCCTTAGAAGAACCTTCATGTAGCGGCTTTACAAATTTCGGATATGTTAATTTATTTTCCGTTTTATGTATTGCATCGGTAATAAAGAATTCAGGATTGGGAATCTTATAGTAAGATAATATTTCTTTGCATCTGGATTTGTCGTGGCAGATTCCGTTCGTGATCGAATCGCTTCCCGTAAAGGGAATGCCAAGCATTTCAAGCATTGAAGGGATCTGTGATTCTCTTGATGAACCGTTAAGACCTTCTGCTACATTAAATACAAAATCCGGATTTATGACTTTGAATTTTTCAAATGCATCAACATCTCCTTCGATAAGCGTTACTTCATGTCCGCCTTCTTCCAGAGCATTTTTAACGGCTGTTATGGTTTCTTCCGAATCCCATTCAGCGTAAGTATCGTCAAGTCTTTCGGGATAATTATTGATAAGATTTTCACTGAGATATTTTCTGAAGTCAGCTTTGGGAGAAGAACTGCTCAGCGATTCTTCTGACTGTGTATGTATGCTGCCGGTATCTTTTTTTATGTTATGAGCTAATGCTAATCTCAAAAATCTTCAATTTGATTAAAAATAATTTTTGCAAATATAACATTATTGTTGTTATTGTCAATAAGGTTGAGAAATGCCCTGTTAAAAAATTTTTGCAAATATTTTTTTAATGTCTAATTCTTCGGATGAAAAATTATCCGGACGGGCTCTGTAGCTGTGAATATCATAGTTGTTTTTCACATTAATAAAAAAACCCCGCATGACAATACGGGGTTTTAAAAAAAAAATATAAATGAATTTTACTTTAAGCTTTTTACTTTGAATGATAATATCATCATAATGATTCCGGAAATTATCGCATAAAAACCAAACACGATTACAATCGATTCCGAAGCTGCAATTACATTTGAAAAAATAAGCAACCCGAAAATCAAAGTTATTAATCCGTTAATGATTGTAAACCATTCGTTTTGAATTACCTTTCTCAGTTTTATTGCGGAATAGATCATGAATATTCCGGCAATTACTGCCCAGAAAGCAATGAAGTAAAGTGTAAAACTTAAAACAAATCCCGGTTTTATCAAAAACAACAGACCTATTATAATATAAAAAAATCCTTCCAGGATCTTCGTTCCTTTTTCAGAGTCGGACATTATTCCTTCAATGATCACGAATATTCCGCTGAATACCGCCAGGAATCCGAAATAGAAAAGCAATGTAACCAGAACCAGCCCGGGAGTTACAAGAGCGATGACCCCGAATATCAGCATGAGTATTCCTCTTAAGAGCAATACCCACCATTTCTTTTGTATGGTCTCCATTTTGTTTTTTTTAATTAATGAATAGAATGTAAATTAATTTAGTAATTTTTTTCTGAACAGAAAAAAGAACAGAAACACAACAGGAACAATAATTAATAAGACCAATCCCGAAAATTTATTTGATGTGTTCATCGAATTGAAGTTTTTATTTTCAGATTTACTGATACAGTAAACCCTCTCCGGATATTTAGCCGTTAGTTCTTTGACATTGTCAGGAGTATCTTTTAAAAAATCAACCGATCCGTAAGAATCCTCAATCAGCTGCCTGTTGGATTCATAACTGTAATCTTTCAATTCGCCATTGACATTCCCCTCCGAGCCTGCATTTACTCCGATCATTTTCACGGGTGTATCACAGTTGAAATCGAGTCCGGAGAAATCAACGTTCCTGATGTTTCTGTTCTCAAATGTTCTGTAATAGATTTTCAGATTCTTAATGTCATAAACGATACTCCATTTTGTGTATTCGCCCTGACTTACTGAACTGAGAATTTTAAATCCGTAATCAACCGCCGGCATTTCCTCTGACCGCTCAAATGACCTCAGCATCATACAGGCTTTTGCAAATCTGTAAAGCGAATTGTTGTCATTCCTCAACTCGCCGTTACCGCCGAATTCCTTCAGCTGATTTAAATAAGATAAAGAATTATCATATGTATCATTTGTAAGAACTGTATAGCGGAGGTCTTCTCCTGAATGTACGACCATCTTTCCATTGAGAAATTCTACCGTTGCCGAATTTCCGTTTCTGTCACTCACCAGAAAATGAACTGGGACTGCATTCTTTGGGATTCTGATGACCTTATCAGTTTCTATTACTTCGTTTACCGTTTCGCATATGTCAAGCTGATATTGTATCCACTGAAGTATGCCGCCGGATGCGGGTCTTTGATCCTTGTCCGGGAATTCCGAACCTTCCAGCCACATCAGTTCCACAACCAGTCCCTTCTCATTCATTCCTCCTGTAGGAAATTCCCTTCCGAACTGATTAAATGTCATGCTGCCAAATTCAGATATCCATTTTGCCGGACTTTCAGAATCCGTAAATGCAGTTTTCGCTACATTCCTTTTATTCACAAAAACAATCCCGTAGTCTATCATCCAGTCGTAATTTCTGCCGAATATAAGATCCTTGTCCGTATGAAGACAAAAAGTCGTACATGCATCCGCAGAATAATTGTTCAGTAAAATCATTGTAAATATTACCGAAGCTGATGCAAATAATTTAATCAATGTTTTCATTTTTTATTGTTTTCTTTAAAATTCAACCGGTTCAAAACCAGGGAACATCATATTGGATTCTTCAAGCGATGAAAGCTTTTCATAGGTGCATGCTTTTTCAAATCTCTTCCAGAGTTCGAGAACTCTTTCGTTTTTGTGGGCATTTTCTATGGCTTCCTGTGATTTCCATTCAAAGACCTCAAGTATAGAACCATTTGAAGATCTCATTACATGACAAATCCTGTCTGTTACAAGACCTTCCTTTCTGAGTACAGGAATGTGATCTTTAATAACTTCAAGAAGTTCGTTTTCCATTCCTTCCTTAGGTTTGAAACAGGTTATGACAATTACCCCCATAATAAACTATTTAAGATTATTTAGAAAATAAAAAATATTATTTTCAGCGGATCCAGGAATTAGACGTAAGCAATGCACTTTAGTTCAATCGCTATTGGCGTTGGAAGTGAATTAATTTCCACTGTAGTTCTGCAAGGCTGATTATCCATGAAATATTCAGCATAGATCCTGTTGTAAACTGCAAAATCTTTTTTCATATTGGTAAGAAAAACAGTCACATCAATGAGCTTACTCCAGTCAGAGCCGGCATCTTCTAGTATATGTTTTACATTTTTGAATACAGAGTGACACTGTGTTTCGATATCATAGGAAATAATGTTGCCGTCATTATCGAGTTCGACTCCCGGAATTTTTTTACTGCCTCTTTCCCTCGGACCGACTCCGGAGAGAAAAAGCAGATCGCCGAACTTTCTGGCGTGAGGATAAAGTCCGACCGGCTCGGGAGCTTTGGAGGAATTTAAAAGATCTGATTGGTTCATAATACTTCGTTTTGACAAATTAAAATTAATGAACGGTAAATTCAAGAATGAATTTCAAATGCATGTTTTAAAAAAGCTTTGCCTCAAAGGCTCAAAGGCTCGAAGAAAAACTTTTATTTTAGCTTTACCTCGATGACTCGAAGGCTCGAAGAAAAACTAGTTTAAAAACTTTACCACAAAGATACCAAGACACAAAGATTAAACTAATTCAAAAGCTATGCTCAAAGACTCGAAGGCTCAAAGAAAATATCAAAAACAAAAATCTTTTGACATTCTGATCAAACGAGCAAAGCGAGTGCAGTGAAGAATCCATGTAGGTTAGTGCAGTACTTATTTAGATGGATCCTTCGTTTCGCTCAGGATGATAAAAATTTTTATCATCAATAGTTCATTTATTTTTTAAAAAAGATAAAATTATCTGTTTATTAATTTTCCATTTTACTAAATTTGTTTCACTGATTATTAACCCTTTGAGCCTTAGAATCTTTGAGGCAAAACCGAAGACACATAAACAATATATCTTGAAAGTATTATCAGTAAACACCGGCAGTCCGCAGAAATTCACATGGGAAGGTAAAGAAATATACACAAGTATTTTCAAATCCCCGGTTAAAAGTATTTCAAAGGTAAGTTTCTTAAATGTTGAAGGTGATGAACAATCCGACCTGAGAGTTCATGGCGGAGTTGACAAAGCAGTTTATTCTTATGACCATTCTTATTATGAAGCATGGAAAAAAGAAATAAAAAGAGACTCATGGGAGTTTGGCCTCTTTGGTGAAAACCTTACTACGAGCGGTCTCACAGATGACTCAGTCCTTATTGGAAATGTTTATCAGATTGGTTCTGTAAAGCTCCGGGCTGTTCAGCCAAGATTTCCCTGTTTTAAACTGAATATAAGATTCGGAGAGGATGACATTCTTAACAGATTTTATGACCTTGGACTTTTCGGAACATATTTCCGAGTCGAAGAAGAAGGTTATCTCAACTCCGGAGATGAAATTATTCTTACTCATAAGTCTGATGTTAATTTATCAATTTCTGATATAGTGCATTGTAAAAAATCAAAAGGCGAAGATCAGAATAAGTTGAAGCTCATTCTCGAAAACGAATTCATTCCCGGCAGTTTAAAGGACTCGCTAAGATTATATTTAAAATGATCAGTTGCTTCTAGGAGAAGAATCCGTATTTCCGTTATCATACAACCCCGTTACTGAAGTAATATTTCCGTTTGCATCACTTTCAAATCTCAGTCTGAAAAAATCTATCTCCTTAAGCATGAAAGTATTCTCAGACATAGGTGTTAATTCGAATTTCTGTCTGCCGGCTCTTTGATAATAAAGTTTTCCGTTTTCAAGATAAACTGCCCTGTCGCCGTACCTGCCTTCGTATTTTTTCAAAAGATCAGTATCAATTTCAATGTCGTTCAATGTAGCAGACAGGGATTCTATCATCCATTTATAAGTATTTTTCTCTCTTTCATCAGACAGATTCTGAGATAATATTTCCAGTGCAAGTATGTGAGCTTTTGTCAGCGCTTTCAGGCTGTTGATCTCCACATCGGGTTTTACACCAGTGCCTTCCCAGTTGGTTTTTGTGATCGGATTGATCGCTCTTCCTGTCGGGATGAATACTGTGAAATTATCATCTATTATTTCCATTCCGCCGGGATTCGCTCCTCCGCCGGTTGTCTCCCCCACTATCACAGCTCTTTTCAGATTCTTTAAATTATATGAAAATTCTTCCGCGCCTGAAAAAGTATAGCTGCTTGTCAGAACAAACACCGGAACATCAGGCATTCTTTTTCCTTTAATATCCTTCAGCGTCCAGAATTGATCAAGTGTATCTTTCGATCTGAAATACATATCATTCAAATGAACCGGCTCTTCTCCAAATAGGTAACTTGTAATTACCTGTATACCGGTCGGATCACCGCCTCCGTTATATCTCATGTCAAATATCAATGCGTCACAGTTTTCAACAAAGGACATTGCTGCAGCAACTTTATCTTTAATAATTTCACCCGGTCCGAATTCCCTGAAATCGATATAACCTATGTTTCCGCTTAGCCTTTCTACTTGTCTGAAACCGTAGTTTTCCTTTTTCAGCTCTTCTAAGAATTCAGGAGAGATCTCATCATCATTCTGGTTACCTGACGCTTTTTTTCTTTTAATCATTTCGGGACTGAAGTTCACTCTGACGTGCCTGTCCCTGCTTACAGACTGCAGATCTTCCGTAAGTTTCATGGAAAACTTCACGGGATCATTTAAGTCTGAATATATTCCTTTTTTGAACTGATCTTTAATATATTTTCCCATTTCCGATGCAGTTTCAGGGAATACATATTTATCACTCAAAAGTTCAGATGCTTTATTAATAACGCTGATTCTCATGTCATCAGTGAGAACAATATCACTGCTTTGTGATGTCTGACCCTCGATTATATCTGTACAAAATACTGATAACGCCATAAGATAAATTAATATTTTAATCATATAAGTTTTATGAATTAATTAAAGACACTGTTTCTGCTGAAGGAATAGACCATGGCAGCGATGAATGCCGCTTTGAGAAAAAACATGATAAGTTTATATTTTTTATCGGCTGCTATGTCCATAATATTGTTAATTATAATTTTTAAAATTGTATTTCATTCTGAAAGTTGCTCTCTCATATTTTGATGGTTCCTTAATTTCCACTTCTTCAAAACCGAGACTCTTGTAAAGATTTATTGCCGGAGTAAGCAGTGAACTTGTTTCCAGAAATAAATTTTCACAATCAAGCTGTTTGGCTTTTTCAACTACAGCCATACCAAGTTTCTTCCCGATCTGTCTTCCCTGAAATTCTTCTTTAACAGCCATCTTGGCAAGCTCGAAATTATTATCTTCTCTTTTCAGAAGCGCTGCCGTACCGGCTATTTCATTATTATATTCAGCAAAGAAAATGAATCCGCCTTTTTTAATAATTTCCCTCTCAGGATTATCGAGCTGTTTGGCATCTTCCTTCTCTACTTTAAAAAATTTATTCAGCCATTCATAATTCAGCTCTTTGAAAAGTTTTTTATGAACATCCTTTTTCGAGTTATCAAATTCAAGAATTTTAATTTCATCAAGCTGTCTGTTTTTAGTCTTCTCCATTACTCTCGAAAAAATGTCATTCTTCTCGAGTTCAGATTCCAGTTTACTGATCACAAACAGAACATCATTTCCGGTATCATTAAATAATTCCTTAACAGAATTTTCAATATCCTGCCATATTGGAATCAGCTCGAGCAGCAGCTCTTCACCTTTAGCTGTAATCGTGAGAATTTTTTTTCTGCTGTCCCTTTTTTCCTTAACAGCGCTGATGAGTTTTTTCTTTACAAGTGAATTTGCGATCTGAGTAACTGCCGGCTGAGTATAGCCAAGCTGATCCGCAAGTTCAGTTACTGTTATAGATTTTTTTAGATTTATCAGATAAAACACCGTAAACCATCTCGGCTCAAAATCCACTCCTATAGATTTGTAAATCCTGTCTGCATCTGAAACGAATTTATCCGTGAGCATCCTGAGTCTTGTACCGATCGCTATATATCCCAACTGCTTAATAGTGTTCATGAGGGTTTGAAATTAAATAAATGTTGTTATGTTTATAATTATATAAGTGCTTATGCAAATTAACAGTTTATATTTATTTTGTCAAGTAATGAATTAAACCGATTAACTTTCTTGACCTTTATTAAAGAATTTGATTTTTTTAATTTGAATGATCTGAAAAAATAAATCAGCAGTACTTGAGATCAGTTAAAGAACTGTCAGCTTACATTATTAATCACAGGATATTCAAAGCAGCATCTGTAATTTTTTTACTGCTTACAATAATCCCATTTTTGATTGTGTCCTTTTATACTAATCCTACATGGGATGATTTTGATTTTACTGTAAATTCTATGCAGCTTGGATTTTTCCGGTCACAATATGCCTGGTATATAGGTTGGTCTGGAAGGTTCTTTTCTACTGCGGTTATGAGCAGTCTCAATCCCCTGCTTCTGCATTCTGTCCTCGGATATAAGGTCGCGTCTTTTTTGATGCTGATATTATTTTTTGTATCCGTGTATCTTATTATAAGAACTTTTACAGGAAGATCTGTTAAGACCGCGGCAGTATTCATAACAGCTCTTGCGTTCTGCTCTCTCTATTTGTATAAAATGGCGAATGTTGCTCTGGGTTTTTACTGGCTTTCCTCCGCTGTGATATACCAGCTCGCTGATATACTTTTTTTATTCCTTCTGATTCTTCTGATGCGTAATTATTCTCCGGTTTTCAAAGGGAATAAAACTTTATTTATTGTACTCATATCTTCCGTAATTCTTGCCGTTCAGGGATCAAATGAGATCTCAATGCTGATTGCAGTAGAATTTCTTTTCTTCACCTTCATTTATTATTTTGCCGCCAATAAAAAAATAAACAGAACACTTCTGTTTTTTTTAATTGTATCAATGATAGGAGCGTATATGGTATATTCAGCTCCGGGTAATGCAGTAAGGGAAAGTAAAAATCCGGTCAGCCATATGCTTATAAATTCACTTTATATTTCTCTCTCCGATACCGTTAGGATTATTATTCATCTGTTGTTCACTACACCGCTTCTGCTTTTCACTATCCTTTTCATTCCGGCTTGTTTCGGTCTGCTCGGAAAGAAGACCGCAAACAGAAAATATTTTGAATGCAACCCTCTTTTCACAATACCGGCTTTTATTGTTATTATTTATTCAGTAAATTTTATCACCTACTGGACTTTAAACATGGGTCAGCTTGACAGAACACTTAATGTATTTTATTTTTTCTTTCTGCTCGGATGGTTTTACAATATACTTGTAGTATGCAGTTATTTATACAATAAAGGTTATATCAGAACATTCAGAATACCGGCAGTTGCAGTCCTTATCATCAGTCTGCTGATAGCTTATTCATACAGAAAGAATAACAATATATTTCTCGCATACAAGGAATTGTTCAACGGCAGCCTGAAGAATTTCAACTCCGAACTTCAGGATAGATATGACTTTATCAGAAATGATAAATCGGATACATGTATTGTAATGCCTTTATCCGCGCCTGTTCCGGGACTGATGTTTTACCACGACATAGGTCCTGACCCCGGGGCAAAACACAATAAATATCAGGCCTATTATTATAAAAAGAAATATTTAATCGTAAAAGATAATTGAATAATTTTAAAAACAAGTTATGATCAGAAAATATCTTATCTTTTTAATTCTGTTTCTTTCCTTAAATTCATTGAAAGCTCAGAACAGTGACTTTATCATTCCCGGTGATAATTTAATTGTTGAAGGAGTTCCGGACATTCCGGCTACACTCGCAGATGAACTCGAAAAATATACCGAATCAAAAAGTGCAATCCTGTCAGACTGGCATCCGGTCATTAAAGAAATGATCATCTCTACACGTGTCGGAAATACTTATCAGCTTAAATATATTACTTCCCCTCTTGATACAGGTATGCAGTTAACTTTTTTTGATGAACCCGTCCGCTCTGCGACATTTGATCCTGTGAACGGAGATTTCTTTTTGTTTTATAAAGACACTGATGGTGATGAATTCAGACAGATCTACAGATATGATCTGAAAGACGGCATCGTGACAATGCTTACAAAAGGAGGTCGTGAGCAGAACGGCGGTATCGAGTGGCTCGGCAGCGGAAATCATATCGCTTATACATCGACACGCAGGAACGGCGCTGACCGTGACATATACATTATGGATCCTATGAATCCCGATTCAGATTCACTTTTCCTTGAACTCAAAGGCGGCGGCTGGGGAATACTCGACTGCTCTGAAGACGGTAAGTCTCTTTTGCTGATGGAGTATATTTCAAATTCAATTTCATATTACTGGCTGGCTGATCTAGCCACCGGCGCACTGACCGAACTTACTGAAAAAAGCGATGAAGACATTTACTACTCACAGGCAGTTTTCAGTAAAGACGGAAACGGTCTTTATTTTATTACCGACAAAGATCATGAATTCAGAACGCTGGCGTACATGGATCTAAATGACAAGTCAGCAAAATTCATTTCCAATAATCAGACAGGAGATGTTGAGGATTTTGATTATTCGAAAGACGGTAAATCACTTGCTTACATTGTCAACGAATACGGTGAATCCAAACTTTACATTTACAATACGGACTCGGGAATTTCTAAACTTATAAACAATATTCCGGTCGGAGTTTACGGCAGCTTATCGTTTAATAATAATTCAGTGGATCTTGCAATGACAATAAGTTCGGCAAGATCATCACGGGATATTTATGTATATAATCTGAACTCGGATGTTCTCACAAGATGGACGGAAAGCGACATGGGCGGGATCGTACCGGAAGAACTGAGTATTCCCGAACTCATTAAATGGAAAAGTTTTGACGGACTTGAAATCAGCGGGTTTTATTACAAACCGCATCCGAAATTTACCGGAAAGTGTCCTGTTATGATTGACATTCACGGAGGTCCGGCGAGTCAGTCCAGACCGGGTTATCTCGGCTCTTATAATTATTATCTGAATGAACTGGGCATTGCAATAATTTTACCGAATGTCCGCGGATCATCCGGATTCGGGAAAACATTTCTCAAACTCGATAACGGATTTGACAGAAAAAATTCAGTAAAGGATATCGGCGCATTGTTAGACCGGATCGAAACCGAACCGCTGCTCGATCCTGATAGAGTAATGGTGATCGGCGGAAGCTACGGCGGTTACATGTCGCTGGCTGTGTCAGTAGATTATGCTGACAGGATACGGTGTGCTGTAGATGTTGTCGGTATTTCAAATTTCAATACATTCCTGAAAAACACTGAAAGCTACAGAAGGGATCTAAGAAGAGTAGAGTACGGTGATGAGCGTGATCCGGAAATGTATGAATTTCTTGAAAAGATATCACCTCTGAATAATGCAGAGAAAATTACCAAACCAATTTTAATAGTTCAGGGTGGCAATGACCCGAGAGTGCCGCGTACAGAAGCCGAACAGATGATGAATACAATCAAATCACTCAACGGAATCGTTTGGTATCTCGAAGCAAAAGACGAAGGACACGGCTTTGCAAAAAAGAGTAATGCGGATTTTCAGAGGTATGTTACAGTGATGTTCGTTAAAAAATATCTGCTTGGAAAATAAAATAAAGACAGAGCAGAATAAAATTCATCCTGCTCTGTCCGCTGAAATATTTTCATAAGTCAGCTGTTTATCATGAAACAATCTTCAAAGGACTTCATGATATTTTCCGGAATTATTAGGGTCTTACTTTTACTACAAAGTTAAAAGAATTATTGTCGGCAATTGCAATATCGGCTGCGTCAACAAAATTATCTCCGTCGAGATCCGTAACTACATATCCGCTTGAAAAAAACGAAAGATCATTATCAACAAGACTTACATCAGTCACGTCAACTGCGCCGTCCTGATTAATGTCACCGGAGTAAAAACAATATTCACCTCCCTTGAACTTTTGATTATCGCCGAATGCTTTAGTCCTTGCATCCGTAAAATCATAGCTAAGTGGGAATCCGTATGGAAACTGCTGAACAGTCTTTGCCCATGTCTCAATGGAATTTCTGTGTTTTACAATAATGTAATAATAAATTCCGCTCGAGGCATTAAAAAAATTCGCTATTGTTGAACCATTTGATAAAACCAGCACTCTTGCAGAGTCAACAATATTATATGGAGAAAGTGGAGCTCTAAGAATTACCGTTGCTGTATCCTGTACCTGATTCGAGCCGTTATATCTCCCTTCAAAAAATGATTTTAGTTCAAGCGATACAATCCCGTTACCCGAAGGATTATTTTTTGTAGTGTCAATTAATTTATAGATCATCGTATCCCGAAGAGTTGAACTGCCGCCTATACTGGCAATAACTTTAAACTCTCTTACTCTGAAAATCTGATCAAGGGTTCCTATATTTATAATAGAATCCTGTGTAATTGAGACATTAGGCGGAGCGTTCAGAAGATCATACTGCATATTTGCTCTGACGGGACGGACACGCAGAGTATCGCGCTGAAGAAACAGGCTTCTTCTGAAACATTTACCAGCAGCCGGGTACATTCTCGGGCGGTTACTTGTAAGAAGCTGAACATTGAAAAAATATCTTGCCTTTTCCACATTGTCAAACAATACTCTGAAATACCAGTTTCCTGTTTCACTTACTCCGGGATTAAAGTCAGGATACCACCATGTAAATCCGTTTTGCGCCTGAGAAGACACATATGAAGTCACATCAGTAAACAAAACACCGTTAGGTTTTCTCAGTTCAATCTTAAAATATTTTCCTGAATAATTACCCTGAAACTGCATCCAGAAACCTATCTTGCTTTCATATCCGCTTACTGTATTTGGAGTTAAAATTCTTTCTTTTAAATAATCACCTGTATTTGCAAAATTACCTCCTACAAGTCCTGAAGTATAAACACCCATATCATGCAGTATAAAATCTCTGAATCCGACATAGGGAAGTTGATTTTGCCATAAGGAAGGAAGCTGATTATAAACTCCTGTCCAGGGATCTCTTTTGTGCCAGGTTCCGTTCGTAAAATATCCCGGCTCAAAATGCAGATGTGCATCTGTAGAGTTGCCGGAGCTTCCTACATAGCCGATGGTTTTTCCCTGAGTTACATATTCACCTAATTTTACGGTTACGGAATTTTTCATCAGGTGGTAATAGTATGCATAAGTTCCGTCATCATGCCGTATTAAAACTATGTTTGCGGGTGCACCGTCCAAAGTTGTGTTTCTGTCATAATTATTCATAACAGTCTGAACGACAGTTCCGGAAGCAGCCGCTTTCACCAGATAAAATCTGTCCATATTCCTGAAATCGTGAAGGGCAAGATCAGTTCCGTTATGTCCGTTGTAAGCCCAGTCATCGTCATTGTAATCTTTTATTCCGGCTCCGGAAAGATTATCCACATAATTTACGAGAATAATTCCCGTATCCAGCGCAACATCAAACGGCCATATAAATGAAACCGAAGATGCATCATAAGGTCCGTTAAAATTTTCGTGAATTGCCGGATCGAATTTTATATCGACTCCGCAGTTGCCGGATCTTTCAGAAGTTTTATCTGAATAAAAATACATTTCCTCTCCAATTTTCTGCACCTGTGCTGAGGCAATCAGAGTAGTCTGTAAAAGAATTAAAATTAAAATTGTTTTCATGATAAATTATTTAATTAATAAACTTCACAAACTTAGCTCTCTGAAATCCGCTTTCAAAAGAAATTTTTCACAAAAAATCATTTGCCGTTTTCATTGATTCGCTACGGAAAATAATAAAACAGCATGTTTTTGAAGTTTTTCAGGAAAAATCCTTTGAAATAAATCATTTGCTTAAGACAAAAAATTTTAAATCTTAAGACCTGAAAAAGTAACTTTTTTAAAACAATCTCCCTGATCTTTTTCTGTTGCCGGATTAAAATCAGGGAGCATTGATAAAAATTATATATTTAACTAATTCTTATGAAAATTTAACTTTCAAAAACAAACAGATTTATTATCACGGTCTGATCTTTACTACATAATTAAAAGCATTATTTTCCGCAATCGCCAGATCCGAAGTATCTACAAAATTATCTCCGTCGAGATCCGTAACTACATATCCGCTTGCAAAAAACGAAAGATCATTATCAACAAGACTTACATCAGTCACGTCCACTGCGCCGTCCTGATTAATGTCACCGGAGTAAATACAATATTCACCTCCCTTGTACTTTTGATTATCGCCGAATGCTTTAGTCCTTGCATCCGTAAAATCATAGCTAAGAGGGAATCCGTACGGAAACTGCTGAACTGTCTTTGCCCAAGTCTCTATTGAATTTCTGTGTCTTATTAGTAAATGAAAATAAACTCCGCTGGAAGCATTCGGGAAATTAGCAATGCATGTTCCGTTGGAAAGTGTCAGGACCTTGGCATAATCAACCAGAAGGTAAGGGGAAAGATTTGCTCTCAGCAGCACATCAATCGTATCTTCAACCATACTCGTTCCGTTATATCTGCCTTCGATAAAGGATTTTAATTCAAGCGATACTATTCCGTTTCCCGAAGAATTGTTCTTAGTTGTATCAATTAATTTATAAAGCATAGTATCACGCAAACTTGCGCTGCCTCCGATACTTGCAATTACCTTGAAATCGTAAACTCTGAACGGCTGATCAAAAGCACCTATTGATAAGATTGAATCATTGGACAGAGTTACATTCGGAGGCGCATTGACGAGCTGATACTGCATGCCTGACCTTACAGGTCTAACCCGCAGAGTGTCTCTCTGAACAAAAAGCGATCTTCTGAAACATTTCGCAGCGACGGGATACATTCTCGGTCTGTTGCTTGTAAGAAGCTGTACATTAAAAAAACATCTTCCTTTTTCAACGTTATCATACAATACTCTTACATACCAGTCTCCTGTTACTCCAACTCCCGGATTAAAATCAGGAGTCCAGATCGACCTGCTGTATTGATACTGATTGCTGAGGTTAAAATATGCGCTGGATATCAGTCCTCCGTTTGAATTTCTCAATTCATATCTGACCTGTTTGCCTGTGTTAATTCCCTGATACTGCATCCAGAATCCCAGTCTGCTTTCATATCCGCTCACAGTTACAGGCTGAATGATCCTTTCCTTAAGCTGCTCTGAAGTAATATGATCAATATTCCCGCCGACATTCCCCGCTGTAAAAACACCCATATCATGCAGAGTAAATTCTATGTCTCCTGCGTAAGCCTCCTGATTTTCCCAGAGAGAAGCCTGATGATTATATGTTCCCTGCCACGGATCTCTTTTGTACCAGACGCCATTCACAAAGAATCCGGGTTCGAAATGAAGATGCGCATCAGTAGAATAACCGGAACTACCGACATAACCGATTATTTTTCCCTTCTGAACATATTCACCAAGCTTGACTGTTACAGACTTTTTCATAAGGTGATAATAATAGGCATAGCTTCCGTCGTCATGTTTTATAAGAATGAAATTAGCAATATCCCCTGTTCCCCATTCAGTCACTCTGTCAAAATTATTCATCACAGTCTGAACTACAGTTCCTGACTCAGCTGCTTCCACTGCATAAAACCTGTCCATGTTTCGAAAATCATGCAGACAAATATCGGTTCCATTATGTCCTTCATAAGACCAGTTACCGTTATCATAATCCTTTATGCCCGATCCTGCAAGATCATCAACATAATTTACTATTATCAGACCCTGATCGAGAGCTGCCTTTAAAGGCCAGCCGAAGGATACAGTCTGCATATTGTAAGGTCCTGTAATATTCTGATGAATTGCAGGATCAAATTTGATTTCCGGAATACAGTTCTGTCCGTATTCAGGTTTAGGTTCAGAATAGAAATAAAGATCCTCCTTTATCTTTGATTCCTGAGCAAAAGAAAGAATCGCGATTTGAAGTGAAATTAAAATTAAAATTGTTTTCATGATAAATTATTAAATTAATAAACTGAACAAACATAATTGTGACAAACCTGCTTTCAAAAGAATTTATATCCTGAAAATCACCGGTAATAATTTCATCAGGAATAAGATTTTACCGCATAAAGAGGTTTTTTGCGTGTTTTTATTATGATCAGGTCAGTCTAAAATCACAGGATAAAATGCTGAAAATAATTAATAGGCACAGGAATTTTCGGAGGGAAAAAATAATTTGGAAAGATAATTATTTTTACAAAGAATTTGAGATTTCAAAGGTTTATATTTGCACTTATAAAACACAGAGAGTTGTCCGAGTGGTTGAAGGAGCACGCCTGGAAAGTGTGTAAGGTCGTAAGGTCTTCGCGGGTTCGAATCCCGCACTCTCTGCAGAATTCAGTTTATCAACACAGATAATTTAAAATTTCCTGATACTCTTACCGGATTCCGGTGAATTGAAGTTTGCAGGAGAGGTGGCAGAGCGGTTGAATGCGGCAGTCTCGAAAACTGTTGTAGGGGAAACTCTACCGAGGGTTCGAATCCCTCCTTCTCCGCGAATATTTACATTTCGGTTTTATTCTCCTTTTTATCTATTTCATTCTCCCTTTTTCCTGTCATTAAAATTGTTACAGGTATAATTATACAACCTGCAAGAGCTGTCAGAGCTGCTTTAAATATAAATCCGGTGCTCATATCATCTGCATTGCTTAAGAAATAATCTGTACCAATAGGAATAAATAAGAACAGTCCTGTTATCAGACCAGGATTGTATTTCTTCTTTATCAAAGCCGCTGCAGTATGAAGGAGTCCGTTTATAACAGTAAGAACTATAATACCAGCGGCAAACCATGGAAATATATTTTCCGAATACGCCGCAAACACATAAACTGTCCATCCGAATATTACATTTATTATCAGAATTCCCGGATCACTCAAATTAAATCCGAAATTTTTCCGTTTGGGAAAAAGCTCTTCATTGAAAAACTTTTTGAAACCGCCTGGAAGTATGTATTCCTCAAACTGATGGAACATCAGAAAAGAAACCTGCAGACGAAGCAATACTTCATTATAACTGAGATAATCTGAACTGAGAATTAAAATTATCACAATCAGAATTCCTGTAAAGAGTCCGACTGCTGCCCAGTTTTTTGTAAACCAGTTCAATATTAATTATTTAAATTTAATACAATATATAAGGAACCAAATCATGCCTGACTGTAAAAATCAATTTAATGACTTACAAACTTTAAATCAATTGAACCTTCTGCGGTTCAGTGCTGAATTTAAAAAAGCAACTATTCTTTAACTAAGATAAAATTATAAAAATAAAATTGAATATAAGCCGGATCGGATTCCGGACGGGAAAATACCTCGAATGATGAAACAATCAAGAAGATGTTTTTATAAAAAGAGGGCTAAAATGTCTGATGTTTTAATTTTCAGGAAACGGGCTGATAATGTAAGCGTTCATAAAAGTGTG
>JAFDZR010000030.1 GCA_018266875.1 Bacteroidota bacterium | reverse complement strand
AAATGTTTTGGACAGCACTGGTAATCTGTGATAAAATCAACTTACTTTACCCTTTTTTTTATTTTTAAATAGGACTATATTAGTCCAAATTAGATTCATGATCAGAATATCCAAAAAAGTAGAATATGCCTTAATGGCTCTGAAGTATATCTCAGAGTCAGATAACAAACTTGTCACTGCAAGGGAAATTTCCGATTCGAAAAAAATTCCATATGATCTTTTGTCAAAGATACTCCAGAAGTTAAAAAATGAAAACATTCTGATCTCCAATCAGGGAACCAACGGCGGATATTCGCTGAACAAAAAAACAAATGAGATTTATCTTTTCAGCATTATGAATCTGCTGGACGGGGATATCGCAATCACTGACTGCCAGGCGGAGAATAAAGATAAAGACTGCTGTCTTGAGGATTCCTGTACAATAAAATCACCTGTTGCAAAGCTTCAGAAAGAGATTGAAGAACTTTTTAAAAATAAAACCATATCGGATTTTGTCTGAGGATTAAAACAAACTGCCTATGAAATTTCCTGTTTACATGGATTACAACGCAACAACTCCCGTAGATCCGGAAGTACTTAAAGAAATGCTGCCATACTTTTGTGAAAATTTCGGAAATGCATCCAGCGCGAATCATAAATACGGATGGACAGCGGAAGAAGGAGTTTCGCTGGCAAGAAAGAGAGTTGCAGATCTCATAAATGCTGTTCCAAGGGAAATTATTTTTACCGGCGGCTCTACTGAAGCAAATAATGTATCTCTTAAAGGAGTAGCAGAGCACTATCAGGGAGCAGGGAATCATATTATAACCTGCACCTCCGAACATAAAGCGATCCTTGAAACATGCGAGTATCTTGAGTCCAGAGGATTTGAAGTTACTTATCTTGAAGTGGACGGCAGCGGTCTTATTGATACTGAAGAGTTAAGGAATTCCATTAATGACAGGACTATTCTGGTGAGCATTATGGCTGCAAACAACGAGATCGGAACAATTCAGCCGGTTGAGGAAATCGGAAGAATATGCAAAGAGAAAAAAGTCTTGTTCCACACTGACGCTACGCAGGCAGTTGGTAAAATTCCCGTGGATGTTAATAAAATGAACATTGATCTGATGAGTATTTCAGCGCATAAATTTTACGGTCCGAAAGGCATAGGAGCTTTATATGTAAGGAGTAAGGATCCGCGCGTTTCGTTTACAAAACAGATGCACGGCGGAAGCCAGGAAAAGGGATTGAGAGGCGGAACGCTGAATGTCCCGGGCATTGTTGGAATGGGTAAAGCGTGTGAGATCAGCATGAACATTATGGATACGGAAATGAAAAAACATATTGCATACAGGGATAAGATTATTGATCGCCTTTTGAAAATGGATGATGTGCATTTAAACGGTCACAGGACTCAGCGGCTTACAAACAATATCAACATCAGCATTGGCAATATAAATTTAGAAAGCCTGCTCGGGGATCTGAAGGACATTGCATTATCCACAGGCAGCGCCTGCACTTCAGCTTCGATGGCTCCTTCGCATGTGCTAAGCGCTATTGGAAGGGAAGACAGTCTGGCAAGAAATTCCATAAGGATAAGTTTCGGAAGATTCACCTCAGAAGAGGAAATTGATTTTCTGACAGATAAACTCACCGGCAGCATCCTGAAATTGAGAGAGGAAGCTCCGGAGTTCCGGATAACAAAATAGTTTTTTTACAAATTAAAAATACCAAAAAATAAAAACATCATGGCAGAAACAAAAGAATTCATACCCGGTGTCAGTGAAGATGTGAATATAACTGACAAAGCCATCAAAGAAGTAAAAAAAATCATGGCTGAAAATAAAGTACCTGAAAATTACGGATTAAGGATCGGGGTAAAAGGAGGCGGATGTTCCGGACTTACTTATTCTCTCGGATTCGATCCGGAAGAAAGAACAGGCGACACAGTAATAGAAAAGGACGGAGTCAGGATCTTTGTAGACATGAAAAGCGGACTTTTCCTCTCCGGAACTGAGATTGACTTCACAGACGGACTGACAGGAAGAGGTTTTGTATTCAACAATCCAAATGCCGTCAAGACCTGCGGATGCGGAAGTTCTTTCGGAGTATAAAACTTTTTAACACACGGAAGTCCGTATGAGACGATCTTAAGATTTATCTGATAAGATAAATGAGATCCATGTTTAGTCCGGTTAAAATCCGGGAATTGTATTAACTTTAATCAGTACCGATGAACAGAAGGAAGTTTATAACAGGAAGCATAGCGGGAGCGGGGCTTCTGGCAATTGATAAAAAAACCGGTCTCTCTGAAATTGAAAAACATTTTTTAACTAAAAACCAAAAAGGAGTAAAAAGTAAAATGGCTTACGAATGGAAATTCAACAAAAGACCTTACACAGACGAAGAAGCAAAAGAACTTTTAAAGGAAGTAATTGATGCACAGACAACTGACTGGCATTACAACACTCACCATAAAGGATATGTTACCTTTATGAACAACATAGAAAAAGAGCTCGAGACTGCCGACAGATCTAAAGCAAACGGAAATTACAGCAATGTTGGTGAATTAAAAAGAAGATTTACATGGAACCATGCAGGCGCTCTGCTTCATGACGTTTACTGGGAAGTGCTCGGAGGTGACGGAGATGTGTCAAAGGGACCGGAAGTGGCAGCAGCAATCGAAAAAGAATTCGGCTCAGTTGACAACTGGAAAACCGATTTCAAGGCAACTGCCGTTTCTGCCAAGCTCTCCGGCTGGGCTGTCCTTACCTATGACCAGCTTTACAGTCAGAGACTGCTTGACGTACTGGTGGACGAACATCATTACGGAGCAATCTGGGGCGGTATTCCTATTATCAGCTGTGATGTATTCGAACACGCCTATTATCATAAAGACGGACCGGGAAGAGCTGTTTATATTGACAATTTCCTGAAAAATCTGAACTGGGCAAGAATAAATGACAGGTATAAAAAGTATGCGGTAAAATAACTTATAATTAATTATTTTTAAGGGCATTAATATAATGCCCTTTAAAATTTCTGAGCATTAATTAAAATTTATTTGAAAAGCATATATCTGATAATATTACTTCTCAGTTTATTTTTTCTTTCCTGCAGTAAAAAGGAAACTGAAAACAAAGAAGTAAACAACAAAACATTTATCTGGAAATCCGAACTCAAAGATTCGGATATTCCTGATACACCTATCAAAGGATTCCTTAACGGCAGAGAAATTGATTTTTCATATATAAATTTTGAGGAATGGAGAGGCAGCGGTGACAATGTTATTAATTTCAGCAGTCTGAAGCCAAAGAACAACTGCGGTTATATTGAGAATGACAATGCTTTCAATCTAATGAAAAAAGCCGGAGTAATCGATACCGGCGAGGTAATGAAAGCAAATTTTGATCAAAACCTTGACGGGTTTATCGCATCATATAAAATTTCTGACTCTCTGAAGTCAGAATCAAAGCAGGCGCCGGGATGGAACTGTGTGCTGCTGATTACTTCAAAAGATGAGAAAACAGTAAAAGGAAAAATTGCAATGTGTTTCAAGGACGATAAAAAAAGCTGGATTGCCGGTACCTTTGAAGCAATCAGATGTTACAATTAAAATTATTTATTAACAAACTAATTACATGAAAAAAATATTATTAATTGTTTTTATTGTATCATCTTTAATTATTACCGGCTGCGGTAATAATCAGAATGATACCGCAAAGAAAGAAAATGAAACCGGAAAAACAGAGACTGGCAGTACTGAAAACTCTGCCGGAAATGAAGTTAAAAAAGAAGAAGCAGGAAATGAAAATCAGACAAAAACTGATAACGAACTCGGGATGAAACCCGGACTGCCTTCGAATTTTCCGGGTGACATTCCCCAGCCGAAAAATTCCAAGGTCCTTGGATCACTTACTTCTTCAGAAGGGACAGTCGTCACATTTGAATCAAACGATAAAGTTACGGACATCGTAAATTTCTATAAGGATGAAATGAAAAAGAACGGGTATAATCTCTCAGAAGAAGGCGAATCTCTTGTAAGCGACAAAGGAGGACTCATTAACTGGAGCAAAGGCGATAAAATAGCAGGTCTGATGCTCGGATATGACAAAGACAAGAATATAACCTCACTTGTAATCACATATAAATAGTTTAGGAAATTTTTTATAAACTTCCGGGTGAATGTAATTCATTCGGAAGTTTTTTTTTGTTATTATTGTAATATGAAAACCATAGATGAACTGCCGCTTTTTCCTCTGAATACAGTTATGTTTCCTGATTCAAAAATTCCGCTTCATATTTTCGAGGAAAGGTACAAGATACTGATCAATGAATGCATATCACGGAACAGGAGTTTCGGAATAAATCTTTTTGCAGATGAAAAAATTTATCTGACCGGCTGCACTTCGGTTGTAGATGAAGTAAAAGGAAGAAGTGAAAACGGCGAGATTGATATTGTAACCAGAGGAATAGAAAGATATGAAATAATGAATTATGAAATGTCCTCAGACGGATATTTTACGGGGACAGTTAAATTCACGGAGAATTCCAATTTCATCACAGTACCGGGAATATTTGAAGAAGCCGTAAGTCTGTATAACGAAATAATAGCAATAGTATATAAGGGGAGTATCAAACAGATAAATCCTGATGATGAAAAATGGACAAGCGGCAAGTATTCGGTATCATTTCTAATGGCAGAAAAATGCGGACTGAATCTGCATGAAAGACAGAATCTTCTCGAAATAAGCAATGAAGACGACAGGCTTCAGTTTATTCTTAAATATTTTGAAAGCGTAATGCCGAAGCTTAAGGACGCGGAAAGGATCTCAACTATTATTATGAGTGACGGTTATCTCAGTCAGTAATTACCGGATACAATTTTGATAGATAAAAAAAGTGTCAGGAACATACTTATTACCAGGACAGACAGACTCGGAGATGTCATTCTCACTCTGCCGCTGGTTTCCTGCATGCGGAAAATCTTCCCTGATGCGGAAATTTATTTACTTGTGAAATTTTATCTTAAGGATCTGCTTGAAAATTATAAAGGCGCTGACGGAATTATCTATTCAGATGATCCTGAATATCATGTTCCGCTTAAAAAAATTTTAAAGGAAAAGAAAATAGACATTGCCGTTAATGTAAAACCCGAATTCAGTCAGGCGCTGGATTTTTACACAGCGGGAGTAAAATACCGTATCGGCAGCGCATACAGGTGGTTCTCTTTTCTGTATAACTGTAAAGTATATGAACACAGAAGGAATTCTGATAAGCACGAATCCGAACTGAATCTAAACCTGATAAGAAATTTTTTTAATGAAGATTGTAATTCTGATGATATTCATTTTAATATCAGTGAAGATAATAGAAGATCTCTGAATTTACGGCTCAAGGAAACAGGTCTTAATCCAGATGATAAATATATTGTCGTGCATCCGGGCAGCGGATCATCGGCAAAAGATCTTTCTCCTGAACAATTCAAAGCTTTGGTCAGGGAACTCGGAAGTGAGTTTACCGAATATAAGATCGTCTTGACAGGGATCACCGGTGAATCTGAACTTATTAATGGAATTACTGCAGGTCAGGAAAATTTTAACATAATTAATCTTTGCGGAATGTTGAATCTCGGTGAACTTATGATATTAATTGATCAAAGCAGTCTTTTTATTTCAAACTCTACAGGACCGATTCACATTGCAGGAGCTTTAAATAAAAAATTAATAGGATTTTATCCGAATAAAAAACCAATGGATGCCGGAAGATGGGGACCGACGGGCGGAAATAAGATAATTTTGTCACCCGGTGAGGACAGCGATGATATGAAGGAGATCCGTACTGATGAAATATTAAGCGCTGTAAAAAAATTATTGAATTAAAATCAGAATTTTACTGAACATATTCCAAACAATACAGTTAAAGAGATTATCTTAAATAACATAAATCAAAACTGAAACAATGAATATCTTAAAATCAATCTTTATTATTTTTCTTTTAACCTGTTCCGTAGCTATCAACGCGCAGAACAGTGAATTCAGGAAGATCACTCAGAATGCCTTCACCACAGGCGAGAAGCTGACATTTGAAATCAATTACGGTTTTGTGAATGCCGGAACAGCTGTTATGGAAATAGATCCGGTACTGCAGACAATTAACGGAAGGAAATGTTATGACATCAGATTCACAGTGAATTCCTCCGGCAGCTTTGACTGGGTTTACAAAGTCAGGGATTTTTACAGGACTTATGTGGACAAGGAAGCGCTGTTCCCATGGAGATTTGAACAGCATATCAAAGAAGGAAATTATCAGAGGGATTTCGAAGCGATATTCGATCAGGAAAATTTAAAAGCGAAAACCTATACCGGTGAAAACGAGCCGAAGAAGTTTGAAGGCGAGTATGATATTCCCCAATACACACAGGATGCCATGAGCGCTTTTTATTATTTCAGGACTCTGGATTTCAGCAAAATGAAGGAAGGTGATATTACTCTTCTGCAGAATTTTTATAAAGATAAAACATATCCCCTGAAAGTGAAATATTACGGAAAGGAAACTATTGAAGTCCCCGCAGGAGAATTCAGATGCGTGAAGCTTGAGCCATTGGTGGAAGAAGGCGGATTATTCAAAAGCGAAGGCTCTATACTTGTCTGGCTGACGGATGATGACAGGAAAATGCCGGTTAAGGTTAAGACAAAAGTAGTAATAGGTTCAATTGATGCAGATCTAAGCTCCTATTCAGGACTTGCCGGACCTTTAAACTCGAAAAAATAAAAACATTGATCTAATACTAAAGCGGCGTAGATATGCCGCTTTTCTTTTATGAAAATTTCAGAACTGTTTTATTCGGTGCAGGGCGAGGGAAAAAGAGCGGGACGTCCGTCTTTTTTCATCAGGACCAATCACTGCAATCTCAGATGCAGCTTCACGGGAGGAAATCTCTGTGATACGCCATACACAAGCTGGGAACCTGATGATAAAAGAAATATCGGTGAAATGAGCACTGACCGGATTGCGGAAGAATACATGAACATCAGATGCAATGATGTCGTGATCACGGGCGGGGAACCTGCAATGTATCCGGAAGAGCTGACAAAGCTCTGCAGAAAATTAAAAGAGCTCAACGAAAATGTTTTTATTACGATAGAAACCAACGGAACTTTTACAGGAGAATTTGTAAAATATGCTGACCTGATCAGTATAAGTCCGAAACTCAGAAGTTCGGTTCCGTACGGAACTGAATTTGAAAAAATGCATTCAAAAAACAGAATCAATTCGGAAACACTTAAAACATTCAATTCTTTAAAAGAAAATTTCCTTCTCGATGTGCAGTGGAAATTTGTTTATACAGGTCCGGATGACATTGCTGAAATCAGGGAACTCCAGTCTGAAACCGGCTTTCAGGACAGTGACATCTATCTCATGCCCGAAGGCATTACTGCAGATGATCTGAAAAAGAAAAGGGCGGAGACAATTGAAGCATGCAAAGAAGGGAATTTCAATTATACCGACAGACTTCACATACTTGCCTGGGGAAATAAAAGAGGGGTTTGATATTTGAGATTACGAAATGCAAACAGTAGTTAAAAAAATTATACTGTTCAGTTAAATTACTGATTATCAGAAGCCTACCGAATAATTTATTCTGCTGATACTGCTGTTCAGATCCAGACTTACTGCAGAATTTTTAAGCAGTGTACTCCCTGAATTTTTAAGAAAATGATTTATGAAATCAGCTGCGGCTAAAGATACAAGCATAGCTGCGGGAGCAATTCCCGGATCGTAAGAATCCGTCCTTTCATTCTGATTGAAAAGATCATTCTTCGCTTTTATAATCGGTTTTCTAAGTGAATAAATCAGAGCCGCGCTTCCCGCGCCTATCAGCATTCCCGTAAGCACATCAGACGGATAATGAACTCCCCAGTAGATCCTGCCGAGAGAAACCACTGCAGCGTAAGAGTAAAGTCCTATTATCAAACCCGGCTTGTCAGGATATCTTAATGTCAGAAGTGTTGCAATGCTGAATGATTCAGAAGAGTGACCGGAAGGGAATGAATAAGTCCCGGCTACGGATGAGGTATCCGATAAGTAAACATTATTCAGCTTTCTGAAAGGTCTGTCTCTTTTAACAGTTGATTTTAAGATCTGCGTGACGGAAAGGCTTGTGAATTCAGACAGTGCAAGAAGAACTGCAGAACTTTCATCATAGTAATTTCCGTTGATCCGCGCAACAGTGTAAAGCCCTACAGGAGCGGCTACAGAGACCGGAATAATTGATTCATTTGAAATGCTGATCAGTGAATTGACGAATCTGCTGTTAATATTGTTGAAAGTCCTGAAGATCCTGACATCAATATTCCTCTCGCTGTATTTTGAAGTGTCTCTTCCGGAAGTCTTTGTTCTGTAATTAGAGAATTGTGAAAAACTTTCCGAATTAAATATACAGAGCAGAGTCAATATTATAATTACTCTTTGCAAAGATCAGAGACTCTTCAGTGCATTTTCTATATCGGCAATCAGGTCATCATTATCCTCAATTCCGACTGACAATCTTACAAGTCCGTCAGTAAGTCCGAATTTCTCCCTGAGTTCTTTCGGCACGCTTCCGTGAGTCATTGAAACAGGATGACAAACAAGCGATTCAACACCTCCGAGAGATTCGGCGATCTGGAAGATCTTAAGGGAATTGCAGAAGGATACCGCTTTGTCATAAGATCCGACATCCAGGGAAATAATTCCGCCCGATCCTGACATCTGTGATTTTGCAAGTTCATGCTGCGGATGGGACTCAAGTCCGGGATAATAAAGCTTTACAATTTTCTTATCGGATGAAAGGACTTTGCAGATGTTTACTGCATTTTCATTATGAGCTCTCATTCTCTGCGCGAGAGTTTTGGTTGAGCGCAGTACGAGCCAGCAGTCAAAAGGAGAGGGGACAGAGCCGACTGAGTTCTGAAGAAATTTTAACTTCTCCGCAATCCTGTCATCGGATGTGACAAGGCATCCTCCGATCACGTCACTGTGACCGTTAATATATTTTGTTGTGCTGTGAAGTACTATATCAATTCCAAAGTCCAGCGGATTCTGAAAATAAGGACTCATAAAAGTATTGTCCACGCATGTAATAATGTTTTTTTCTTTACCGAGTTTCCCGAGGTTTTTAAGATCGGTAATGTTGAGCATCGGATTAGTGGGAGTTTCCACATAAATAAATTTCGTATTCGGCTTTATTGAATTTTTCAATTCGTCATTGTCTGAAGTGTCGACATAAGAGAATTCCAGTCCGTAATTTTTCATCACCTGTTCATATAGACGGTACGTACCTCCGTAAACATTATTCGTACAGATCACGTGATCACCGGGTTTGAAAAGATTAATAACTGTCTGAACGGCCGCCATTCCCGATGAAAAGCAGAATCCGTATTTGCCGTTTTCGAGTGAAGCGAGATTGGCTTCGAGAGCTGATCTGGTGGGATTTATTGTTCTTCCGTAATCAAAACCCTTTGACTCTCCGAGCTTATCGTTTGAGTAAGTTGAAGTCTGAAATATGGGAGTTATGACAGCTCCCGTCGTTTCTTCCGGATGCTGACCGGCGTGTATCTGCTTGGTTGCAAATTTCATATTCGTATTTTAGTTTAGTTGCAGACGGTAACTTAAGTTAACATCTGCTGTAATTTATTTAAAATAGTATATCTCTTTTTTCACACAAAATCCAGAACATCATATCTTGTAAGTATTCCCTTTATCTGTCCGTGCTGCGAAACCAGCAGAGTGCTGTCTTTCTGAAGCATCTCAAGCGTCTTCGGAAATTCACTGTTGAAATCCACGATCGGCAGTTTTTTGTCCATGACATCTTTTACATTCTTTCCAGCAATGTTCCTGTCTTTGATTATTTTTTCAATCATAGTTTCCTCAACGATGGAACCCACGCATTCCGATCCGTCAATTACAGGAAGAGTGGAAAGGTTGTACTTATCCATGATCTCAAGAGCTTCAAATAATTTATCAGAGCTTTTTGCGGATATAAGTCCAGGAACGCCTGCGGTCTTCTTTGTCATAAACACCTGACCGGTGGTAATGTAATCCGAATTCATAAGCCGTTTTTCCCTGAGCCAGTCGTCCGAATGATATTTGGAAAGATATCTTTCGCCTGTGTCGCAGACTATAAAAACGATCACAGCATTCTCGTCAAGCTTCTTTGCAAGTTCGATTGCAGCAAAAGCGATTGTACCGGTTGAACCTCCGCAGAAAATTCCTTCTTCCTTGGAAAGTCTCTTGCACATTTCAACTGAATCAAGGTCGTTGACATTCATGATCTCGTCTATCAAAGGAAGCTGAACATTCTCGACCATTACATCCTGACCGATTCCCTCAATGAGATAGGGAATAGGTTCGGGAGTGTTTCCCGTTTCTTTTACAACTTTAAAAATTGAACCGTATGGATCTGCTCCGATTACTCTGATTGCAGGATTCTTTTCCTTCAGATATTTGCTGGTTCCGGAGATAGTCCCACCTGTTCCCACGCCTGCAATAAAATGCGTGACTTTTCCGTCCGTGTCATTCCAGATCTCCGGACCGGTGGTTTTGTAATGTGCTTCGGGATTTGCAGGATTCACATACTGATAAAGGAAATAAGAATTCGGTATTTCTTTAGCAAGTCTTTCCGCTACAGTTACATAGTGATCAGGATCGCCGCTTTTTGCTGTCATGGGCTGTATCACGACTTCAGCTCCAAGCGCTTTAAGGTAATTGTTCTTTTCCCTGGATGCTTTTTCAGTCATCACGAATATGGATTTATAACCTTTAAGAGCGGCTACAAGCGCAAGCCCGATCCCTGTATTTCCGCTTGTTGCTTCAATGATGGTATCTCCGGGTTTTATTTTACCTTCGCGCTCCGCTGCCTCAATCATGTTAAGAGCTATCCGGTCCTTTACGCTGCCTCCCGGATTGTAGGACTCCATTTTTGCAAGTACCATTGGTTTCAATCCCTTTGTAATTTTATTCAGCTTTACAAGAGGCGTGTTGCCGATAAGTTCAAGTACGCTGTTATAATATTTCATTTCTTTAATTATGTAGTTTTAATTTTTAAAATGATTTGTCTGAAGACTGATCATATTAAAAAAATATTTCAATGATCAGTTGAATTTTATGTCCCCGTAATATTCTTTCTTTCTGAAACTCTTTATTACCATGTATAACCTTATTACTTCATTGCTGAATCCAAAATTACTTTTACTCAGTCTCAAAATATAAAATCCCTGAGTCTGAGATTCATTATTAATTAAATATAAAGTATCATTTCCCTTAAGAAAAAATAAACTGACTTCGTCTTTTACAGGCACAAAAAATCTGACATAAAAAGAATCGTTTACCGGATTAGGATACACAGGATAAAACTGAAATGTAGAAGGATAATCCATCCAGTTTACTTCTCCGTTTAAATTCAAATACCCGGAACTGCCGTCGGTTGATTCCGTCTTCAGACGGTAATGATATTTTCCTTTCTTCATTTTTTTGTCAATGTAGCTGTATCTGTTGATCCTGTTGGTATTTTTGCTTCCCTTAATGTATCCGATCTCAGTCCAGTTTAAATTTTCCTTGCCTGAAATTACTTCCGCTTTTTCAACGGCAAATCCTTTGAAGCTGATACCTTTTGCAGAAGACCATTTCAGCAATAACTTATCCCCAATTATCTCATAAGTCAATTGCTGTCCTTCAGGAACAGCAACATCCTTCTTTGTATGAGGGGCTTTGAATAAATCCTCATTTCCCGTTAATTCATTATAATTCTTATCGGAATAATTCCAGTCCGTCTTGTCACCGCTGAGTATGTTTCCTCTGCTGTCAGTTACCAGGATTGATTCGCCGGAGTTTTTCTGATCCCTGCTATTCTGGGAGAATGAATCGGATCTTAAAACGAAAAAAAACGCGAATAATAAAAAATATATAACCGATAAATTAAAACTGTAACTTTTCATCTGCAAAAAATTTATAATGGTCTCATAAGCGGGAAAAATATTACGTCCCTTATCGACTGAGAATTTGTCAGCAGCATAACCAGTCTGTCCACGCCCAGACCAACGCCTGTGGCGGGAGGCATTCCGACTTCAATTGCTTTTAAAAAATCCTCATCCAGCGGATGAGTTTCCTTTTCGCCGGCTCGTCCTCTTTCCACCTGCTCCTCGAGAAGTTTTCTCTGCAGTATCGGATCGTTGAGCTCCGTATATGAATTACCCATTTCCCATTTGTATATATAAGGTTCAAATCTCTCAACATAAATGACCTGTTCAGGATCTTTGCTCATTTCCTCAAGCTGCTTCATGGAATATTCCCTCAGCGGCTTGCACAGCGGAGTGGTATCAATTGGAAAATCATGAATGAAAACCGGCTGTATCAGATCTTCCTCGCATGTCTCTTCAAAAAGATTTGCAATCAGCAGTCCTTTGCTGTGAGATATCTTCGGATCAAATTCAATTCCGTTGTCCTTCATGTAATCAATGATCTCCTGTTTTTTCATTTCATTTACTTTCAGTCCGGTCTTTTCAAATACAGCATCTGTCATCTTCAGTCTTTTCCACGGACGTTTGAAATCAAGTTCCGTATCCCCGTATACAGCTTTAGTAGATCCGTTGGCATCAATGCACGCCTGTTCCACTACTTCCTCAAACATATTCATAGAATCGGAATAATCGCCGTATGCCTGATACCATTCGACCTGTGTGAATTCGGGATTGTGAGTTCTGTCAATTCCCTCGTTCCTGAAATCCCTTACAAACTCATATACTCTGTTGAATCCGCCGACGATAAGCCGTTTCAGAAACAGTTCGTTGGATATTCTAAGATAAAGATCAATGTCCAGTGAATTATGATGAGTCACAAACGGCTGAGCGTTTGCACCTCCGTAAAGCGACTGCAAAGTTGGAGTTTCAACTTCAAAAAAATCATGTTTCTCCAGAGTCCGTTTTATCGACTGAATGATCTTTGTTCTTTTTACAAAAGTCTCTTTTACATTTTCATTTACAATGAGATCAATATATCTCTGCCTGTATCTCAGCTCGACATCAGCGAATGCATCATGGATTATCTTTTCACCTGATTCAGTCACTTCTTCTTTTACTACCGGAAGCGGATGAATGGACTTTGTAAGCAGTTCATATGAGACTGCGTGAAGAGATATCTCACCTGTCTTGGTGCGGAACAGATAACCTTTAACACCGATAATGTCCCCGATATCAAGCAGTCTGAATACATCATATGCAGTATCTCCGATCTCATCTTTCTTGATATAAATCTGGATCTTTCCGGTTTCGTCTTTGATATGACAGAATGTTGCCTTACCCATTTTGCGGACAGCCATTATCCTGCCGGCAACAGAATGAAGTTCGCTCTTGCGGGCTTCCTTTTCTTCATCGGTTTCCGCATCCTTGAAATTTTTTATCAGGCCGGCTGAATCCGAAGTTATATCAAATCTGTGAGGATAAGGATTGATTCCGAGTTCTCTTATTTTCTCAAGTTCTTCCAGTCTTCTTTTTATTAACTCGTTCTGCTCTGACAAATATTCCCTTTCAGTTTTTTAAATTAAAAATTATTTCAAAAAATTTATTTTATTCCGGTTTCAGCTTTGAGACCTCAACGGCATTCAGAAATCTCCAGCTTCCCTCCTTCAGACCTTCCAGTTTCAATCCGCCGTATTCAACTCTCATCAGTTCTCTCACAAAATATCCGAAGTGCTCGAACATATTATGTATCTGTCTGTTCTTTCCCTCATATATTGAAATAAACAGCCGCTGATAATCATTGTTCTTCAGATATTTTATCTTTGCGGGAGCAGTCAGGATTCCGTCAAGCTTAATTCCTTCGCTTAATTTTACCCTGTGCTTTTCCTCAAGGGGTTTTGAAAGCTGTACATAATAAGTCTTATGAACTTTGTTCTTAGGACTCATAAGATAATTCGCAAACCCGCCGTCATTGGTAAGAAGGAGCAGGCCGGATGTGTTGTAATCAAGCCGTCCGACAGGAAAGATCTTCTGATTTAGCTTTATAAGATCAATAACAGTTGTTCTTTTCTTTTCATCCTTTACCGATGTGATAATGCCTTTTGGCTTGTTCAGGATTATATAAACTTTTTTTGTATCTGTCCTGACAAGTTCGCCGTCAACTCTCACTTTGTCAAATCCGGGATCGATCCTGAATCCGAGTTCATTGACTGTGTTGCCGTTTACGGTGACTCTTTCCTCAAGAATCATTTCATCAACTTTCCTTCTGGATGAAATTCCGTTTGCAGCTATGAATTTATTCAGTCTTACGAGACCTTTATTTTCCGTATATGCTGATCCGGCATTGCCGGATGAAACTCCTGCTGCATCTGATGTTACGGAAGTTGTTTTTGGAAACGGTTTTTTCTTTTTAACGTCCTTAGATGCTTTGCGTCTGCCGCTTCCTGAATAATCTTTTCTGTCCCTGTGTTTTTCTATAACAGGATATTTCCTTTTTACTTTGCCGTCTTTTTTATCTTCAGATTTCTTTTTGCTTTTAATATCCCTGCTATCCGGAAGATCTCTGATTTCCTTAAAACCTTTTTCCGCAGCGTATTCCTTATTGTATCTGTTTTCTTTCTTACCCGGACGGCTTTTTTTAACTGAATATTTTTTCCCGGTTTGCTTTTTCTTATTTATCATTTTATCATTTTACATTGAATCCTCTTCGCCTTCTTTTGTCAGAAAGTCGTCGTTATCATTTTCTTTTAATTCCCCGGAATTTTCAGCTGATGAATCCGGAACAGACTTTCCTTCAGCCGTTTGATCCCGGCTTTCATCTTCATCATCAACTTCATCTTCTTCTAAATCTTCGTCTTCTTCTAAATCTTCGTTTTCTTCTATATCTTCGTCTTCTTCTAAATCTTCGTCTTCTTCTAAATCTTCGTCTTCTTCTAAATCTTCGTCTTCTTCTAAATCTTCGTCTTCTTCTACATCATCATCTTCTACTACATCATCATCTTCCACTACATCATCATCTTCTACTACATCATCATCATATTCTAAATCATCATCTTCATTTTCTTCATCATCATTTTTCAGACTCTTATCAACAGTTACCTTGATTTCCACGTTGGGTTCACTTTTACTGTCATTACTGGTAATGAGTTCAAGCTGTCCGGTATCCTTAGTGTCAGCGGCTTCCTGAATATTTACAGAATTGAATAATTCAATATCAGCTTCGGTAATGCCTTCGATTTCCTGATCTTTCAGGATCTCGTTTATTTCCTTTAATTTCGGGAGATCATCAATGGAGTATAGTCCGAGAACTTTAAGAAAAGTATTTGTTGTGGCGTAAAGAATAGGTCTTCCCGGAGTATCAGCCCTTCCGTGAATCTTTACCAGATCTCTTTCAAGAAGCGAATTAACAATGTAATCCACATTCACGCCTCTGATAAACTCGATCTCATTCCTTGTGATCGGCTGTTTGTAAGCGATTATAGAAAGCGTTTCGAGAGCTGACTGTGAAAGTTTCTTTTTCTGTTTTTCTTCAAAAAGTTTTCCGACAAATCTTCCGTATTCTTTTTTTGTTGAAAATGAATAACCGCCTGCGATCTTAACAATCTCAAATGATTTGTTGGAGATCCTGTAATCTTCATTGAGCGCAGATATGGAGGATTCAATATCGTTAACTGAGATCCTCATCCCGCTGCTGTCAGCAATCTCCTTTATCTGTCTTGCTGTGATCTCATCTTCGGATGCAAAGATCAGAGCTTCAACGATATTTTTTATCTCGCTGCTGACCATCAGGCATTCTCTGTGTAAATTCTTTTGCTTAATGTAAATCTTGACATGTCGTTGTCAATTATTCTTATCACAAGGACACCGTCCAGAGCAAGCTGAAGTATTGCAAGGAATAAACATATTATCTGAAGCTTAACATCAGAAGCTTTAATGAGATCGTCAAATAATATTTCTCCTTTTGTATCAATCTCGTTCATGATAAATTCCTTTTGATTTTCAGGTGTGATGTCCAGAAGTTCTATCGGGTGAACGAATTCCTTTCTGATGCTGCTGACCACTCTTTTATACGCCTTGATAAGATTGAATATGGTAACATTTTTCAGACTGTGATCTATCTCTGTATTACTTTCATATTCCCTGCAGTCATTATCAAAATTCTTTCTGAAGCTTTTTTTCTTCTGGTCGTCTTCAAGTTCAGACATCATTTCAGATACATCCTTGAACCTCTTGTATTCCAGAAGTTTCCTTACCAGAGTGAGTCTCGGATCCTCTTCGATCACATTGCCTTCTTCATCTATTTGCGGAATCATCATCCGCGCCTTGATCTTCATTAGTTCAGACGCCATCACAAGAAATTCTCCGGCAAGTTCGATATCAAGATCCTGCATGAAATTAATGTAATCAAGAAAGTCCCTGGTGATATTTGAAATCGGAATGTTATAAATATCAAGATCATCTACTCTCACAAAATGCAGAAGAATATCGAGAGGACCTTCGAACTGCGAAAGCTTTGTCCTGTATTCGTGTGATCTGTCAAAGATCTGACCAGCGGAATTGTTTGAATCGCTCATGTGATATTAATAATGCAGTAAATATACTCATTTGAGCGCTGATATTAAATAAAGATATTGAGTTACTTTTTTTCATTTAAATGCCCGGAAGAAAGCATATGCAGCGTCCGCCGATTGCATGTTCTATATTTAAATACTGATTTAAATTAATTAATTTAAACAATAATCTGATCATTGAAAAAATTTCTATTCATTTTTATTTTAACTCTCACAGGAAGCGCGGCTTTTCCGCAGGCTGAACTGGTTGAGGTTTCAAATCCCGTATATGATTTCCTTAAACGGATGGAGGTTATGAATTTCATTGACGGATATAATTCATCCGCAGTTCCGCTTTCAGGAAGCGCTGTAGCTTCATATCTGAAAAAAGTCATAGAAAATAAAAGTAAATTAAATTCCACAGACAGGGATATGCTGAATGACTTTGAAACGGAATTCGAATATTATATTTACGGAACGCTGAAAAGGCAGAACAGGCTTTTCGGAAAAAACGGTTTTGAAAATATTTTTAACAACGTAAAAGAAAAATATCTCTGGTATTATGCGGATTCGGGGACAACATTTTTTTCAGGATTTGATGCTTCGTTTTCACAGCGTGGCTCGGACGGCGATTCTCTCGGGAAAAATTCAATACTGCTCGGCGGGTTTGGAATTGATCTCAGGGGAACACTTTATAACTCTGTCGGATATTTATTGAATCTGAAAAGAGGCGCGGTAATTTCCGGAGACAGAAAGGATATTGATTTTGCTTCCGGCACTGATAATTCGCTGAAGGGAAATTATAACTTCTCTAAGGACGGAAATAATTTCAATTCGTTTGAAGGATATCTGAGATATCAGACTGAGAGCAGCTGGCTTTCACTGATGTTCGGGAGAACTAAGTTCACAAACGGAACAGGTTATATTGACAAATTATTTTTATCGGAAAATTCATATCCGTTTGATTTCGGGAAAATAGATCTTAATTACAAAGCGGTAAGTTACTCATTTGCTTACGGAAGCATACAGGGGGATTCGGCGGAAGTATATCCCGTTATGACAGGAAAGCCATTATCATCAAAGAACATTGCAACACATTCGCTGAACATAAATTTTTCGGATGCATTCAGACTTGACTTATGGGAATCGGTTATCATCAGCCAGCAGCCGTTCAGTTTCACTTATCTCAATCCGGTCAGTTTTCTGACTTCCGCAGACCTTGGTTCCGGAAATGATCAGACTGCAAAAAATAATACTCTGCTTGGCATTGAGATCGAGCTTCAGCCGTTCAGGAATTTTTCATTCCAGTCATCGCTGCTGATTGATGATCTTACTTTCGGAACACTCGGGAAAAAGGATTCGCTGAATGAAAATAAATTCGGATGGCAGTTCGGAGCTTTCTGGGCTTCGGAATATAATGCAGACCTTATTGTTGAGTTTACTCACCTTGATCCGTTTGTCTATTCTCACAGGTCAAACAAAAGTACATATACAAACAAGGGTGTTCCGCTCGGTCATTCTCTCCCTCCTAATTCTGATGAGATCGCAGTCAGCGTAAATTACAGATTCACAAACAGGATCGGGATAAATTTAAAATACAGATTTCAGAGATCGGGAGAAGGAATAATATTAGACAGCGCCGGAAATCTTAAAGCCAATTTCGGAGGCGATATCAATTTCGGACTTGGTGATGCTTATCTGCGGACAAACGGATTTCTTGACGGGATCCGGATTAACCGAAGTATTTTTAACGCATCTGTTTTCTGGGAGCCGGTGAAGCAGTTCATAATTGAAGGAAAATTAGAGAACAGGGTTATAAAGAACATCACTGATAACATCAGCAGCTCGGATTTTTATTATTCCGCAAATCTAAGAATGGGATTTTAATGTCCGGAATTTTCAGAGAATATTTTTTAAAGAATGCGGATCAGAATAATATAAACTCAATATCCTACAGGCTCAGGAATAAAAGGAAAGAAATATTCCTTGAATTCATAAGTAAATTTGAAAGACCGGTAAGAATTCTTGATCTCGGAGGCAGCGGTTATTTCTGGAAAAATCTCAACCTTGTGAATTTGGATGACCTGCGGATACTGCTTGTTAATACTGAATTTCAGGACGTGGAAAAATACAGCAACATAGAATTCATAAATAAAGACGTCAGGGATCTTTCAGCATACGGTGATAAGGAATTTGATCTTGTCCATTCGAACAGTCTCATAGAGCATCTTGGGAAAAAAGAAGAACAGAAAAAGCTGGCAGAGGAAATTCAGAGAATTGGCAGGCATTATTTCATACAGACGCCGAATTATTATTTCCCGGTGGAACCGCATTTCATGTTTCCTTTCTTTCAGTTCCTGCCGCTGAAAAGCAGAGCGGGATTGTTAATGAAACATAATCTGGGATGGTTTGAAAAAAAAGAAAATATTTCAGAAGCAGAGGAGCTTGCGAAGTCGATCAGACTTCTGAAGAAAAGCGAACTGAAGGAGTTTTTCAGCGGTGCGGAAATTTACAGTGAAAAGTATTTCCTTTTTACAAAATCATTTATTGTTTATAATTAGGTAAATGGAATTATTCAAGATAGGATTTTTTACGGTCAAGGTTATAGACATAATTGACATACTGCTTGTCACTTATCTGTTCTATAAACTTTATACTGTGATGAAGGGGACAATTGCATCCCAGATCTTCATCGCTCTGGTGCTGATTTTCGGATTTTCATTCATTGCGCAGCTTCTGAATATGCAGGCGCTCGGATGGCTGCTGGGCAGCATTACGAATATCTGGGTGATCGCTCTTATTGTGCTTTTCCAGCCGGAGATTAGAAGACTGCTGCAGCTGATCGGGAAGACAAAAGTTGCAAGGATATTCACTAAAGTAAATGTTGATGAGAATGCGGATGAAATCGCCGATTCATGCTTTGAACTTAAGCAGAGAGGATGGGGAGCGCTTATCGTAATTGAAAGAAGCTCCGGACTGAAGAGCGTGATGGAGACAGGCGAATCCGTTCAGGCGAAAATTAACAAGGAACTGCTGGTATCAATATTCACTCCTAAATCCCCGCTTCATGACGGAGCGGTTATCCTGAAAAACGGAAAGATAGAAGCTGCGCGATGTCTGCTGCCTTTATCTGAGCATGAAAGAATAAGAAATAAAAGTCTGGGGACAAGACACAGAGCGGGACTCGGCATTACGGAAGTCTCGGATGCAGTTGCAATTATTGTCTCGGAAGAGAGAAGAGTCATTTCAGTAGCTGAAGACAGCAAGCTGGAGTATTACGATGACAAGGAAAAACTAAAACTCAGACTTAACAAAGCTATGGGAAAGGAATCCGTAGCGGAAAAAGTAAAGGATATTTTTGAAGAAGGTGAGAAAGAGATAGAAGAGTCCGAAGAAAAGAAAAGTTAAAAAATAATTTTGGATCTTTTTACATTACACAGAAAGGAACTTACGGAGAATCTCCGGAAGCTCGGCATAAAAGACATCAATGTGCTTGATGCGATCTCAAAAGTCAAAAGAGAAAATTTTGTAAAGGAAGAATTCAGAAAATATTCTTATGATAACATTGCACTTCCCTTAAATTCAAATCAGACAATATCACAGCCGTATACAGTCGCTTTCATGACAGAACTTCTCGAAGTAAAACCCGGCGATAAGGTGCTTGAGATCGGAACCGGATCCGGATATCAGTCTGCAGTTCTGGCGCAAATGGGAGCCGAGGTTTATTCAGTGGAAAGGATAAAGGATCTCTATCTTTCATCGCTTGAAAAATTAAGACAATCCGGATACAGTGTGCGGCTGAAGAATGATGACGGCACAATGGGCTGGGAGGAGAATTCGCCATTCGATAAAATAATTGTGACCGCCGGAAGCCCGCGTCTGCCGAGACATTTATTGACGCAGCTGAAGACAGGCGGAAGGATGGTAATTCCTGTCGGGGATGAAACAGTTCAGAAACTCATGCTTATCAAAAAATCCATGAATGAGGAAAAAAACGAGGCTGTTTATAAAGCAAAGGAGTTTGAGAATTTTAAATTCGTGCCTCTCATCGGCGAGGAAGGCTGGCAGATAATCTGAAAAAATTATTGAAGAAAAAATATATTCCCGGAAATTATTTTAAATAAAAATTTGAAAGATTCTTTTCTGACAATAACTTCAGAGTGCACTGCAGAAATTAAAGTAAACAGATCAAAATTCATTGCATCGGCATTTCCGGTTTTAAATATAAATGACACTAAAGAAATATCGGAGACTGCTGATGCTTTCAGGAAAAAATACTATGACGCATCTCATTTCCCGTTTGCATACAGGACCGGGACCGATGAAAACAATTTCAGATATTCCGATGACGGCGAACCTTCCGGAAGCGGCGGGAAACCACTGCTGGAAGTAATTGACAAGTACGGACTCACAAATCTCATACTCATAACGGCCAGATATTTCGGCGGAACAAAACTCGGGGTAGGCGGATTAAGAAGGGCATTTTTCTCCGCAGGCGAGGAATGTCTGAAGAATGCCGAAGCGGTCAGAAAATTCATCATGGAGAAAGTGAAAATAGAATTTGATTATGGATTTATAAATGCAGTCATGAATCTGATTGAATCGGAAAAAATTGATCTGATAAAAAACGAATCCGCTGAAACCTGTGTACTGAATCTTGAAATAAAAATTTCCGAAGCGGAAAAAATTAAATCAAGAATTGTCGAACTTACCAACGGCGGTGTAAAATTTCATTAACAACTTTTGCATTTTCATTTTCTGAATATTCATCTTCTGAATGGTTCTGCTCTGTCCTTAAAGTCCGGTCTGTAATATGATTCGGATTCAAACTCCTGAAGAAAACCGTTTACAAGACCATACTTACCGAGCAGTTCAATTACTTTTTCATATTCCCTTTCCCTTATGTTTCTTGACAACAGATCTGTTGTCAGGGCTTTGTGAACCGGATAATACTGGGACATGACTGACAGGCAGATTCTGCTGTCAAGCTCTGATATAAATTTCAAAGTATCTGCACTTCCCGCTAAATCATTCGGAAGTATGAGGTGTCTGATTATCAGTCCTCTTCTGAGAAGTCCGTTCTCTGTAACAAGACCGCTGCCGGTCTGTCTGTACATTTCTTTAAGTGCCAGTCTTGAATGATGAACATAATTTTTTATTTTAGAATATCTGTATCCGTATTCTTCATCGGAGTATTTCAGATCCGGGAGATAGATATCAATAATTCCATCGAGGAGCTTCAGCACTTCAACGGAATCATAAGAATTTGTATTGTAAACAAGCGGAATTCTCAGTCCGTTCTTAACTGCAATTTCAAGAGCTGAAACAATCTGCGGGACAAAGTGAGTAGGAGAAACAAAACCGATTGCATTTACTTTTCTGCTTTGAAGTTCGGTCATCATCCCGGCAAGTCTTTCAATTGATACTTCATTCCTGATTTCAATTTTATGATTCTGGGAGATCTCATAATTCTGACAGTAAACGCATCTGAGATTACAGTTGCCGAAAAAAATATTTCCCACTCCGTTATCATTTCCTGATTCCGAAGCGCCTGCGAGTATAGGTTCTTCGCCGTGGTGAACGCAGTAAGAAGAGACCACAGGCAGATATCCCGAGTAGCATGCGGCGATCCTGTTTTCCAGACGGTTTACTGAACAGTCCTTCGGGCAAATTCTGCAGTCAGCGAGAAGCGAGGTCAGAAGCTCAACCCTTCGCGAGAGTTCGCCGGATTGATATAATGATATGTATTTTGGTATATACAATTTCAGGATAAACCTGTCAGGTTTTTTAAATTAATTATCAGTTTACTAATTGTTATATTGAAAAAACCTATAAACTTAATGAAACATTCTTCAATTTTCCTTGTATTTTTTTCTCTTACTTTTATTTGTTTGTTTTCAGCTGATTATGCCTACACGCAGATCGAGAATGTACCTTTAACCAATCCGGTTTATGATTATCTGAAGGAAATGAGAGTCAAAAGAATTATAAACAGCTTCAATGATGATGATCCCAATCTTTCGCGTTATCAGGTAAGCGATTATCTGAATGAGATCAGTCTTAAGAATAATGAGCTGAGCGCTGTTGAAAAAAAACTTCTGAACAGATTTCTTGTTGAGTTCAATCCTGATTACATTTCCAAAAAGACAACTATGTCACTTATAAAAAGCAACATGAATGTCTCGAACGGATTCAGGGATTTCTTTTCCGATAAGCAGAAATATCTATTTGCTTATGAGAAAAACAACAATAATATATTTATAGACGGAGTGGGACATATTTATTATTCAAACGGAATAAATCCTGACAGCAGATCGAATGCAAAGATCATTGACGGGGGATTCAGGATAAGGGGTTCGCTGTTTGATCATCTAGGATATAATTTTGCCGTTATCAAAGGTGCTGCCTCAGGAGATTCTGTGCTTATAGAGAAAACATTTCCGCCGATAAAATCCACATTCAAGTATCAGGAGAATATTGAGAATGTTGTGAATTATGATTTTTCCGAGGGATATCTGAAATATGCCTTAAGTCCTTCTGAAGGTATGAATATATCCGCGCAGATCGGTAGGGAAAAGCTGAAATACGGTGTGGCATACAGCAGCAGACTAGCGCTTTCAGGGAACGCGCCTGACATGGACTTCCTGAAATTCAATTTCAATTACGGCATAATAAATTACTCCTCGATTTTCGCTTCTACGGTCGGAGAATATTCTCCAAGAAGGGAAGAGAGATATACAAAATATTTTACTGCAAACAGATTAAAACTTTCATTCGATGATCTGTTTGATGTTGGGATCGGCGAAACAGTAATTTCGTCAAGAGGAATAGAACTCGGTTATCTGAACCCGTTCATCTTTTATAAATTCGTGGAAATGTCTCTTCAGGACAGGGATAACGGAACTATCTTCACTGATATTCAGACTCATTTTCTGAAGGACTTTGAGCTGCAGGGAACATTCTTTCTGGATGAGAATATACTTTCCAATCTTTCCGATCTTAACAAAGCAACAAACAAGACTGCATATCAGCTGGGATTTTTCTGGTATGAGCCGGCAGGAATAAAAAATCTTGCGCTGATATTTGAATACACGAAGATAAGACCTTATGTCTATTCTCACTTTGATTTTAAAAATACATATACAGCATTCGGAGCGAATATAGGTCATCCGATCGGTCCTAATGCTGATCAGATATTTACCAAGATCACCTATAATCTGAATGAAAGAATAAAGCTCAGACTTGAGTATCAGAAAATCAGAAAGGGTTTGAACATTACAGACGCCGCAGGAAATTTGATAAGAAATGTAGGAGGAGATGTTTATCAGGCATTCAGAGTCGGAACGGATTCGGATGAGGCATATTTCCTGGACGGTATAAGGGTGAATACAAATAATATAGTTTTTAACATTACATATGAGCCGGTGAGGAATTATGTTTTTGATCTTAATTACACATACAATACAGACAAAAACCTCAGCAGCGGAATCAAAAATGACTACAGCTTTGCATATATAAGATTCGGACTGAATTACTGACGGATCTTTTCTCAGAGAATAATCATTCCTGTATAATTTTCTGCGGAATCTTTTTTTACCGTTGATATTTGCCGGAGATATCAGGCATAATATTATCAAAGAAAAAAGTTCTCAGCAGCACTGTTTAATCAATTGACTAAAACCTATAAAATCTGTATTTTGTATGTTTCCAAAATAAGTAATAAATACATTGCCAACAATAAATCAGTTAATACGAAAAGGCCGTAAGAAGATAATCTCCAAGAGCAAAGCTCCCGCTATGGACTCATGTCCGCAGAAGAGGGGTGTATGCACGAGAGTTTATACTTCAACGCCGAAGAAACCAAACTCTGCACTGAGAAAAGTTGCAAGAGTCAGATTAACAAACGGAATAGAAGTTACAGCATATATTCCGGGTGAGGGACACAATCTTCAGGAGCACTCGATCGTACTCATAAGAGGCGGAAGAGTAAAAGACCTTCCCGGAGTGAGATATCATATTATCAGAGGAGCATTGGACACAGCGGGCGTAGCTAACCGTAAAAAGGCAAGATCAAAATACGGAGCAAAGAAAGTCAAAACTGCAGCAGCTTAAAAAATTTTTTACAGAATATAAATATTTATTTCATTTTTAATGAGAAGAAAAAGAGCAGAAAAAAGAATCAGAAGACCGGATACAAGATATAATGACATTCTTATAGGAAGGTTCATTAATTGTATAATGGAAGACGGTAAGAAGCAGGTAGCCCAGAAAATAATGTACACGGCACTTGATATCATCGCCGAGAAGACAAAGGACGAACCTCTTGAAGTCTTCAGGAAAGCCATTAACAACGTTCAGCCGGCGATTGAAGTAAGATCAAGAAGAGTCGGTGGCGCGAATTATCAGGTTCCAACCGAGGTAAGACCGGACAGAAGAATTGCTCTTGCGATAAAATGGCTTTTAAGTTACACTGAATCAAGAAATGAAAAATCAATGTCACTGAAGCTCGCAAATGAACTGATGGCTGCGGCTGTAGGCGAAGGCAATGCTGTAAAGAAAAAAGAAGACGTACACAAAATGGCCGAAGCCAACAAGGCTTTTGCTCATTTTAAATGGTAATTTTACAAATTTTTTATTAAAAACAAGAAATACTAGATATAAAATAATATGCCAAGACAGGTTTCATTAGAAAAAACGAGAAATATAGGTATCATGGCACATATTGATGCCGGAAAAACCACTACAACAGAACGCATACTTTATTATACAGGCAGACTGCACAGAATAGGTGAGGTACATGAAGGCGCAGCTACAATGGACTGGATGGAGCAGGAAAAGGAAAGAGGTATTACTATTACATCCGCAGCAACAACCTGTTCATGGAAAGATCACAGAATAAATATCATAGATACTCCCGGACACGTGGATTTTACTGCTGAAGTTGAAAGATCCCTCAGGGTTCTTGACGGTGCGGTTGCATTGTTCTGTTCAGTGGGCGGAGTAGAGCCCCAGTCTGAAACAGTTTGGAGACAGGCGGACAAATACAAAGTTCCGAGAATGGCTTTCGTAAATAAAATGGACAGAGTCGGAGCGGATTTCTTCCATGCTGTTGACATGATGAAAGACAGACTGAAAGCAAATGCAGTTCCTATTCAGCTTCCGATCGGTCAGGGTGATATTTTCAACGGAATTATTGATCTTATTACCATGAAAGCAAGATTGTATAATGATGAGACGCTCGGAGCAACATTTGAAGAAGTTGAAATTCCCGATTCGTTAAAAGAACAGGCAAAGGAATACAGACAGAAACTGCTTGAAGCGGTTGCTGATGTTGACGATTCACTGCTTGAGAAATTTCTTGAAGGAAAAGAGATCAGTGAAGCGGAAATAATTTCAGTATTAAGAAAAGCCACTATTGAAGTAAAAATAATCCCGGTACTCTGCGGATCATCATTTAAAAACAAAGGTGTTCAGAATCTGCTTGACAGAGTAGTTGATCTGCTTCCTTCTCCGCTGGATGTTGGAGATGTGGAAGGGCATCATTATCATACTGATGATCATGTTACAAGAGAAGTAAGGGATGATGAGAAATTCACCGCTCTTGCATTCAAGATAATGACAGATCCTTTCGTTGGTAAGCTTACATTCTTCAGAGTATATGCAGGTAAGGCAATTGCAGGAAGTTATGTATATAATTCCATTGCAGGAAAAAAAGAAAGATTCAGCAGACTGCTGCAGATGCACGCAAACAGCAGGGAAGACATAAAGGAAGTTTACTGCGGGGATATTGCAGCTGCGGTAGGACTTAAATTCACCAGAACAGGCGATACACTCTGCGACGAATCTGATCCGATAGTTCTTGAGAAAATTACATTTCCCGAGCCGGTTATCCAGATCGCAATTGAGCCGAAAACCAAAGCTGATCAGGATAAGCTTGGAGAATCCCTTGCAAAACTTTCGGACGAGGATCCTACATTCAGGGTCAAGACTGACGAGGAAACCGGTCAGACATTGATTGCCGGAATGGGTGAGCTTCATCTTGATATTATCGTTGACAGATTAAAGAGAGAATTCAAGGTTGACGCAAATGTCGGAAATCCTCAGGTAGCATATAAAGAGACTATCAGAAAGAAAGTAAATCAGGAAGGAAAGTTCGTAAGACAATCAGGCGGAAGAGGACAGTTTGGTCACGTATGGATTGAGATAGAGCCGAATGAAAAAGGAAAAGGATTCATTTTTGAAAATGCGATTGTAGGCGGATCCATTCCCAAGGAATATATCAATCCTGTTGCAGAAGGAATAGAAGAAGCAATGAAAAATGGTGTTCTTGCAGGTTATCCTGTTGAAGACATCAAGGTAAAATTATATGACGGATCATATCATGATGTCGACTCATCTGAAATGGCATTTAAAATTGCCGGTTCGATGGCATTCAAGGAAGGCGCAAAGAAAGCCAATCCTGTAATACTCGAGCCTATTATGGAAGTTGAAGTCGTAACACCGGAGGAATATATGGGTGACATTATGGGAGATCTGAGCTCAAGAAGAGGTCGGATCGAAGGCATGTCACAGAGAAGCGATGCTCAGGTGATCAAGTCGATGGTACCGTTATCGGAAATGTTCGGATACGCAACAACAATGAGATCAATGACGCAGGGAAGGGCAATTTACACAATGCAGTTTTCTCATTATGACGAAGCGCCGAAGAGTGTTTCAGAACAGATCATCGAGAAAGTAAAAGGAAAAGAGAAAGTTTCATAAAGGTTTTATAACAGAATAATAACTGTTCTTTAAAATAAACTTCAGGGTCAGTTCCGGCATTGCCGGAATATAACTCGTATATCAGACACTTTAAGTCGTTCTATAAAATTCGTTCTTATCATAAAGATTCTTTATTTGATAGGAAAGAGTTTCCATCCAGGGTCAGTAGCTCAGATGGTTAGAGCGCGTGCCTTATAAGCACGAGGTGGGAGGTTCAATTCCTCCCTGACCCACGATTTTAAACAAATAAATTTCGTACTCCGGAATTTTTTGTGTAAATTGTTTTAACGTTACATACTTTTAAAAAGAATAAATAAATTAAATAAATAAACTCTTAAGGAGAAATACAAATGGCAAAAGAAAAATATACTGCCGATAAACCGCACGTTAATATCGGAACTATTGGACACGTTGATCACGGTAAAACTACCCTGACAGCAGCAATAACAATGGCTTTGGGAAAAAAAGGTCAGGCTCAGGTAAGAGCATTCGACTCAATTGACAAAGCTCCTGAGGAGAAAGCAAGAGGAATCACGATTGCTACAGCTCACGTTGAATATCAGACCGAAAAAAGACACTACGCTCACGTAGACTGTCCGGGGCACGCAGATTATATTAAGAATATGATCACAGGTGCAGCTCAGATGGACGGTGCTATACTTGTTGTTGCCGCAACTGACGGCGCTATGCCACAGACAAAAGAACACATTCTGCTTGCAAGACAGGTAGGTGTTCCGGCAATTGTTGTATTCCTTAACAAGGAAGATATAATCAGGGCGCAGGAAAAAACACCTGAAGATGCAGATCTTCTGCTTGAAGTTGTTGAATCAGAATTAAGAGATATCCTGAACGGATATGACTACCCCGGTGATGAAATTCCGATCATCAGAGGAAGCGCTCTGAAAGCAATGGAAGCAGGAATAGATCCGGCAGCTACAGCTGAAGATCCCAGACTTAAGCCTATATATGATCTTATGGATGCATGTGATTCTTATATTCCCGAGCCGCAGAGAGATGTTGACAAAACATTCCTTATGCCGGTTGAGGACGTATTCTCAATTACAGGAAGAGGTACAGTTGCAACAGGAAGAATTGAAAGAGGAAGAGTTAAAGTCGGCGAGGAAGTTGAACTTATCGGACTTGGCGCAAAGAAGAAAACAACTGTAACCGGCGCTGAAATGTTCAATAAAGAACTCGATGAGGCAGTAGCAGGATATAACTGCGGATTGCTCCTCAGAGGCGTTGATAAAAATGAAATAGAAAGAGGAATGGTGCTTGCAAAATCAGGATCCATTACCCCGCATAAAAAATTCGAAGCTCAGGTTTACGTTCTGTCAAAAGAAGAGGGCGGAAGACATACACCGTTCAGCACTAACTATAGACCGCAGTTCTATTTCAGAACAACGGACGTAACAGGTGTTGTTCATCTTCCTGAAAATATTCAGATGATAATGCCCGGCGATAATGTTGACAAGATCATTGTTGAACTTATTTCGCCTATAGCTATGGAAGAGGGATTGAAATTCGCTATCAGAGAAGGCGGAAGAACCGTCGGAGCAGGCGTTGTTACCAAGATTGTTGAATAATAATTAAATATAAAAAAAATTGGCTTCACAAAATTTCAGAATCAAGTTAAAATCTTACGATCACAATTTACTTGATAAATGGACCGAAAGAATCATAAAGACTATTAAGTCCACAGGCGCAATCGTAAGCGGACCAATTCCGCTTCCCACAAGGAAAAATGTTTATACGGTTTTACGGTCGCCTCACGTAGATAAAAAATCCAGAGAGCAGTTTGAAACAAGGTCTCACAAGCGTTTGATAGACGTTTTGAATTCGTCTAATAAAACCCTTGAAGCGCTGACAAAGCTTGATCCTCCGGGTGGAGTCGATATTGAAATCAAAACTTAATTTTTAAGAAAAAATATATATGATCGGTTTACTAGGGAAGAAGATCGGTATGACTACTATCTTCGAAAGTAACGGAAATATGGTGCCGTGCACTGTAATTGAAGCAGGTCCCTGTTTTGTTACACAGATTAAAAATAATGACAAAGACGGATACAGTGCCATTCAGATAGGATTTGTCGATAAGAAAGAAAAAAATTCGACAAAACCCATGATCGGGAAATTTAAGAAACTCAATATTCCCGTTCAGAGATATGTCAGAGAGATAAGAGAATACCCTTCAGAAGGCGTTAAGGAAGGTGATGTTATCAAAGTTGACATTTTCAAGGAAGGCGATAATGTAAAAGTATCCGGAATTTCCAAAGGTAAAGGATTTCAGGGTGTCGTAAAAAGACACGGTTTTGCCGGAGGTGTCAGAACGCACGGACAGAGCGACAGAGAAAGAGCTCCCGGATCGATCGGAGGAAGTTCCTATCCTTCCAGAGTCTTTAAAGGTCAGAGAATGGCCGGCAGGATGGGAAATGACAGGATCACAGTAAGAAATTTAAAGGTAATGAAAGTTTTCAGTGATTCAAATTTAATTTTGATAAAAGGAGCCGTACCGGGCGCGAAAACCGGACTGGTTGAAATCTATAAAAACTAATAATGGAATTTAAAGTATTTAAAATCGACGGAACCGAATCAGGTGAATCTGTAGATCTGCCCGGCGAGATATTTGAAATCGAACCTAATCAGCATCTGATCTATCAGGCTGTAAGAAGATACCTTTCCAATCAGAGACAGGGTACTCACAAAACCAAGGAAAGAAGTGAAGTAAGAGGCGGCGGTAAAAAACCGTTCCGTCAGAAAGGAACCGGCAGAGCCAGACAGGGAACCAGCAGATCTCCGTTAATGGTAGGCGGTGGCACGATCTTCGGTCCGAGACCCCATACTTACAAGCTTAAACTTCCCAAGAAAGCAGCAAGACTTGCAAGAAGAAGCGCTTTGAGTATTAAGGCGAAAGAGAATGAAATAATGATAATTCAGGATTTTCAGTTCGACGCTCCAAAGACAAAGGATATACTTAATATTCTCAAATCACTGAAGATCGATGAAAAGAAAACTCTTCTTCTCACAGCCGGTAATAATGAGAACTTATATAAATCAGGCAGAAATCTTCCGAAACTGAATGTAATGATCTCGGATAAAGCTTCAACTTATGATCTGCTTAACAATAAACTGATACTCATGCAGAAGTCAGCAGTGGATGCTCTTTGTAAGAGTTTATTAAATTAAAATACTCTGCCAAATTAACAGATTATGAAAATAGTATTAATAAAACCATTGATCACCGAAAAGAATACAACAGTTCAGGAAACCCTGAATCAGTATGCATTCGAAGTCGGTATAAAATGCAACAAACTGGAAATTGCTAAAGCCGTTGAGGATAAATTCAATGTCAGAGTCAAAGAAGTAAATACTCTTATTTCCAAAGGAAAAAAGAAGTCACAGATGACCAAGAAGGGAAGATTCGAAGGATACAGGGCCGACAGAAAAAAAGCTATTGTCACACTGCATAAGGAAGACAAGATTGATTTTCTCGGAAATGTCGAGTAAAGCTGTGTAATTCCCTGATTTATCTCAGGCAGTTTTCCGGTAATGATGCGGCGTAAATCCCTTAGTGATCTGATCCGGAAAACGGTTAAAAAAATTTAAAAGTATGTCAAAGCTCGATAATTGAATTATTGAGCTTTTAGTTTCTGTATTAAAATCTTTAAGGATCCTTAAAAACAGTTCAAAATGAAAAGTAAATATGAAATTTTTATTGATACGGATGTATTTGAAGATGAATTACAGAATGGAACAAAAACTCTCAATAACCTGTTCTCAAGATGCAAAGATCTTTTTGTATGTTATACTTCAGTTGTAAACGCTTCAGAAATATTCTCATTGTATTCAGACAGATCAAAACTGACTAAAGCAAAAAATTCTTTCGAAGGTGTTAATATACTCGGTATTCCGTTCAGATATTCATTGAAAATAGGAGAAATTCTTAGATTGATTAAAAAAAAAATCTTGACAATAATTACAGGGACGCGCTTATCATGGCAATGTGCATTGAGACAAGGCTGCCTTTGCTGTCGTTGAATAACGAAAAGTATGAGAAAGCGGCGGAAATCATGAAGATCAAACTTATAGACAAAGATAAAATAGTAAAAAATAATTCACCCGATAAAATATTAAATTAAATTAATAATTTATGAAATTAGGCAAACAGTATACAAGCAGAGAAAATCAGTCTACCGACATTTATTTGAAGGAGATCAGCAAGACTACTCCGCTTTCAGTTGAACAGGAAATTGACTGCGCTAAGAGAATCAAAAAGAACGATAAAAAGGCACTGGACCTGCTGGTAAAGGCAAATCTGAGATTTGTGGTCAGTGTTGCCAAGCAGTATCAGAATCAGGGTCTGTCCCTGAATGATCTTATCAACGAAGGTAATTTAGGTCTCATAAAAGCTGCGAAAAAATTTGATGAAACCAGAGGATTTAAATTCATATCATATGCAGTATGGTGGATCAGACAGTCAATCCTTCAGGCTCTTGCCGAACAGTCAAGAGTTGTAAGATTACCTCTTAATATCGTACAGCAGAAAAGCAAAATTGCCAAGACAATAAGCGAGCTTGAACAGAGGAATGAAAGAGTACCGAATGTCCTTGAGATCGCTGAAAAGCTCGACATGAGCGTCTATGAGGTTCAGGAGACACTTAAGAACTCAGGCGGTCATGTTTCCATGGATGCTCCGAGCATTCACGGTGAAGATACCAAACTCATTGATATAATGCCGGACAAGCAGGAAAAAATGCCTGATATGACATTATTAAAAGATTCACTTAGAATTGAAATAGACAGAGCTCTTGATACTTTATCCCAGAGAGAAAAAGAAGTGGTAAAGCTGTATTACGGTCTTGAGAAAGAGAATCCGCTGACACTTGAAGAGATAGGCGACAAATACAAACTTACCAGGGAAAGAGTAAGGCAGATCAAGGAAAAAGCTATCAGAAGATTAAGACAGGCGTCAAGAAGCAAAGCTCTTAAGGCTTACCTCGGTCAGTAAAATTATTAAAGATTTTCAATATATAAGTATCCGTAATATTTTTACGGATACTTTTTTATTTGCAGAAAAGATCTGACAGCACTTTTTTGTTAAGAACATGATCTCCTTCAAAGGCGATGTCATGAAAACTGATCCCGTTATTTTTAAGGAGACTCAGACTTGAATCAAATGTATCGTTTGATACGGCTGAATCAGAAGTGCCGTGAATAAAATACATCTCAGAATCATTCAGTCTTTGCCTTAAAATCCCGAAATCGGCATCTGCGGGAAAATCCGAGGAACATAGAATTAAATTTTTAAAGTGCTGTCTGCCCCGAATGAAATACCTTACGGCTGTATGCACGCCCTGTGAAAATCCAAGCAGATTAAATACTGCGCCGCTCAGATCGTATTCTTCATTTATTTTGATCATAAGCGAATCCAGATATTCCGTGTAATCTTTTATCTCATTTTCCCTGTCTTCCTTTGTCATCCACGACGCGCCTATCTTATTCCTGAAATAGAATCTTGACAAACCTTCCGGCGCTGCCAGCATATGACCATCATTCTTTATAAAATCAAATTCGGATAAGAAATCTTCAGCAAGCTGAGCATAACCGTGAATAAGCAGCCATACAGTATCAGCCTTAGCTGTAGACGCAGGTCTGACACAGAATCTGGCAGTTTTCTTTACTTTAAGATTATAGGTGATTATTTTCATTAAAATCCCGGATTAATTCAAAGATAAATTTAATTTGAATGACATTTTATTTCTTAGGTTTGCACGGCAGTCTGTTAATAATAAGTCTGAATAATTTACTCATTTAAAATAATATTAGCATTTAGTGGCAAAAAATAAGGCGGGAATCAGAACTCCTCTTTGACGATCTTTTTCTCATCTACCTTCAGATCCGCAAGCTGCTTTTCCACAGCATCCATCATGGGCGGCGGTCCGCAGATATAAAAATATCTGTTGAGATCAGGCACAGTATTTTTCAGGAAATCTTCACTTATATACCCGTGACGGTATTCTTTGACATCTTCATCAGAGAGAATATTTACAAAATTCTTTCCGAGCATTTCAGCAAATTCATCTTTATTGATAATATCACCTGCGGTTTTGTTTGCAAAGATCAGCATATTATTTCCCGTCTGATTTTTTCTGCGGAGTTCCCTTAGTATCGAAATGAAAGGAGTAACTCCTGCGCCGCCTGCGACAAATACGCCTTCGCCTTCATAATGAATTGCTCCGAAGACTCCTCTTATGATGAGTTCATCTCCTGGCTTCAGAAAAAGCAGCTCATTCGTCACACCATTGTGGGAAGGATAGGTTTTTATTGTAAATTCAAGGAAGTCATCCTCGGGAATGCAGGTAAATGTGAATGGTCTTACTTCGTCCCTCCATCCTTCTTTGTTTATGGAAATATCGGCAGCCTGCCCGGGAATGAAGTTAAGTCCTTCCGGCTTGACCAGTCTGATCCGCCTTACATCATGAGTTGCATTCTCTAGTGAAAGTATCTTTAAGTTTGTGGGTTCCATATGGTTTTTTATTTTAAATTAAATAAAAATATCCGGAATTGGAATAACTTTCTCACACCTTGAGTCTTAAAGCCATTTAGGTAAAATTGACGTTACGGGACAGGCCGGATCATTTTAGGACATGCTCAATAATTCAAAAGAAAATTCATCCCGAGTTCTCGGGACGAATTTTTAGTTTTTCCTTTTTATTGCACATTGAAAAAATTAATTTTGTTTACGCCCCGTTAGGCTAATGGATAAACCAACAGACTACGGATCTGTATTTAGAGGTTCGACTCCTCTACGGGGTACAAGTTTCTTTTTTGTTCAGATCTATTAAATAATCTTTTAACTTCATAAGAGCGATTCCTCTGTGTGAAATTTTATTTTTTTCATCATATTCAAGTTCAGCAAAAGTTTTATCATATCCCGAAGGTATAAACACCGGATCATATCCGAATCCGTTTTTTCCCCGTGGAATTTCTGAGATTCTTCCTGTGCATATGCCTTCAAACAATTTAAGATCCTCAGCGCTTTCCATAAGACAGATGACGCATTTGAAATAAGCATTCGGAGATTTGTCATCAGCATGTTTCATGTTTGAAAGAAGAAGGTCACAGTTGTCCTGATAGGAACCTTCCGGACCAGCATATCTGGCCGAATACACGCCCGGCTCGCCTTTAAGTGCATCTACAAACAATCCCGTATCGTCGGATATAACCGGAATTCCCATCAGTTTAAAAACAGCTTTAGCTTTTATTACTGCATTCTCTTCAAGTGTTATTCCATTTTCTTCAACTTCGAGCGAAATACCGAAGTCTTTTAAAGAAAGTATTTTTTCCATACCGGTTTCTGATAAGACTGATCTGATCTCCATTACTTTATTATCATTACCGGAAGCAACAAGTAATTTTTTCATTTAAAAAAGTGGAAATTTAATATTATTTAAATTATTTTTGAAAAAATATTATTCAGAATTTATACTAACTAACCCCTAACTCAAAATGAAAAAATTAATTAAAATTTTTGGAATATTAATGGGTTTAATTGTGGTATTGCTAATTGCCGGTTATGCATACCTGAATATCAAATATCCTGATGTCGGAGAAGCTCCTGACCTTAAGATCACGGCAAGTCCTGAAATGATTGAAAGGGGAAGATATCTTGCAAACGGATTTGCCAGTTGTATGGACTGTCACTCACATAGGGATGCGGATAAATTCGCAGGTCCCTTGATCCCCGGAACAGAAGGAATGGGAGGGGTTGATTTCGGTGAGGGAGCAGGAACTGTCATTGCAAAAAACATTACTTCTGACAAAGAGACCGGTCTGGGAAACTGGACGGACGGAGAAATTTTCAGGGCAATTACAATGGGCGTGGATAAAAACGGAGAAATTCTTGGTCCGATGATGCCGTACCCGTTATTTGGGAAAATGGATGAGAATGATATAAAAGCAATAATAGCTTACATCAGAACTCTCCCTCCTGTTAAAAACAAGATACCGGAACATGAACTGAAATTCCCTGTGAATCTAATTTTCAGAACTATTCCATCAAAACCTGATTTCAGGAAGCTCCCCGACAAAAGCAATACCGTTGCAACAGGTGAATATTATGGCGTGGGATGCAAGTTCTGTCACAGCCCCGCGGAAAAAGGCGATGTAATACCGGGGAAAGAATTTTCCGGAGGTGTTGAATTTCCGGGATTAAAAGGCGGGATTATAAGGTCAGCTAATATTTCTCCGGATAAAGAAACAGGTATCGGTAACTGGACCAAAGAGCAGTTTATTAAAAAGTTCAGAAGTTATCTTGAGCCTGAAATTGTAAATTTAAAAGTAAATGACGGAGAGTTTAATTCAATAATGCCGTGGACATTTTTTGCTTCATGCTCAGACGAGGATCTGGGAGCGATATATGATTATCTCATGGCTCAGAAACCGGTTTCTAATAAAGTAGTTAAGTATGAACCAAACGGCGTACTGCAGCAGTAATAAGATTTTAAATTAAACGTATTTTTGTAATCTCTGGAGGACAGTTCAGTCGCAGCGGAAGCGCTACACATCCGATTCCTCGGGAAATATACATCTGTGAATTCGGGGTTTTGTACAGACCTTTTATGAATTCACTTACTGCTCCGGCAAATGAAATATTCAGTTTCCCGAATTCAGCCAGAACAACCTGACCGCCGTGTGTGTGACCGCTAAGATACAGATCAATTCCTCTGTCCTGTATTTGGTTGAAGAAATATGGCTTGTGAAATAATGCTATCTTTGGAATCTTATCGTAATCAATTCCTTTCTCCGAAATTTTTTTCTTCGAACTGCTGATAGTTTCATCAAGATAATTTATAAGTATATTATCGGGAGCTGATCCGCTCTGTCTTGTGTCTTCAATTCCGAAAAGACAAAGATCTTTACCCTTTATTTTAATCAGCTCAGATTCATTCCTCAGTATTTTTACGGGCGATTCGTTACTGACTATATGAGCAATAAAATCAGGATCTGAAAAATAATCGTGATTACCGAGCGAAGAGTATATACCATGCGGAGCTTTTAAATCCTTAAAGGCTTTTACAAAAGGAAATACCTCCTCTTTCTGTGAATTCGTAAGATCGCCTGCTATCATTATCAGATCCGAATTCAGGTCATTAATGATACCGCAGTATTCCTTCATCAGCAGTTCATCCATATAAGGTCCGGAATGGATGTCGCTTATAAAAGAAATAGTGGTACCTTTCAGTTCTTCGGGAAGTCCGCTGATCTTCAGATCTACATTCTCGATGCGGTAATCATTTTTACTTAGAACACCCGTTGTAGCTCCGATAAAGGCGTAACCTGAAACGAATGCGGCTGAAGTCTTTATGAATGCTCTTCTTGAGGAATCTATCTTTTTAATGGATTTGTTCTCAGAAACTTTTGAGAATCTGGTTCTGAAATATTCGAATTTGTTTAAGATGTAATATGGAATGGTAAAAGGCGCTTTAATGAGTTTTCCGATAAGAAGATATAATCCTATGAAGATAACTGATCCCTGAAAAATGTAAAAAGGAATGAATCCGTAATTAACCCACCAGAAAGGAGTTCTCGATGATGTGAAAACATTGATCAGTAAATACAGATAAGGCAGATTTAACAGTATAAAAGGATAAAGATAAAATAGTTTCAGTTTGTGTGAATCCGTGAATTTGGATCTTAAATACCTGCTGAAAGTCTTATATACCAGAAACTGAAGTCCGAAAATTATGGAAAATATTACTGTGAAAAAGATGATTCTGCTTAAAATTGTCATATGTTAAAATAACCTGTATATCTGTTAATTTGTTTCATGTATACAAATTATTTATTCCCTGTCTTTAAAGAAATGTAACTCGCAGTCTTTCTGTAATTTAATATGAATTAAGAGAGAAATATTTCTTCCCGGCATTCAAAGGTCTTTTCTGAACATCTCCATTATTTTTTCAGGTTCACTAAGAGCATGAAATCCGAACTTTTTATAAAGTCCGTGTGCATCTCTCGTTGCAAGAAACCATCGTCTCAGATTTTTTAATTCACCGTATTCAAGTATAACATTCATCATCCATTTCGATAATCCCTTTCCCCTGTGCGGCTCGAGTATGAATACATCCGCAAGATAGGCGAAAGTCGCTTTATCTGTGATCACCCTTGCAAACCCAACCTGTTCCTTTTTATAATACAAACCAAAGCATAAGGAATTAGCGATGGATTTTTTTGTGATTTTCAGAGGTCTGTTTTTCGCCCAGTAGGAATTACTGAGATAATTCTGTATAACTTTGAGATCGAGTCTGGAATTTTCCGAACTGATCAGATATTCCCCGCTTCTGAAATTCTTTTTCATTGAAAAAATTTTAAGTAAGATAGCGAATTTTTAAAAAAAATATTATTTAACTTTTCATATTTAACTTTTAATAAAGGGACTTTATAATTATTTTTACCGGTGATCTCAATTATCAAGGCATTTTTTATATCGGTACACTGCATAGTCATAGCAATACTGACTATCGTTGTATCTCCCGTTGACCGAAACGGAAGGATCACACATTATCTGTCAAAAATATTCGGCGGAGGGATTTTATTCATTGCAGGTGTCAAAGTAACATCTTCCGGGCAGGAGAATCTGGATTCAAAAAAAAGTTATATTTTCATTTCAAACCATCTGAGTTATTTTGATATACCGATTCTCATGAAAGCCGTTCCGAATAATGTCAGATTCATTTATAAAGATTCATTGACAAAGATCCCAGTTCTTGGCTGGGGAATGTATCTCGGAGGTTATATACCTATCAGCAGGGAAAATGTAAGGGAAGCGATGAAATCTCTTAAAGAAGCTTCAAAAAAAATCATTAAGGGAATTTCTGTCGTGATCTTTCCCGAAGGTACAAGAAGCGCGGACGGAAAGCTGGGAGAATTCAAAAGAGGAATGTTTGTGCTTGCAGAGGAATCTAAAGTGCCTATAGTGCCAACCGTGATAATCGGTTCCGAAAAAATCATGCCAAGAAATAAATTTAAAATAAGTTCAGGAGAGGTAATTGTAAAATTTGCTCCTCCTGTGGATTACAAAAAAGATAAGAACTTTCTTGAAGAGATCAGAACAATAATAGAAACGAATTTAAATAATAAATTATAATGGCGGTAACAGTAAAAGATGTTGAAAAAATATCCCGGCTTGCAAAACTGAAATTCAGCGAAAAAGAGATCACCAAGCTTCAGTCTGAGCTCAATGTGATTCTCGAATACATTGATCAGCTCAATGAGCTTGATCTTGACGGCGTTGAACCTCTGGAAAATATCAATGAAACTTCAAATGTCCTGAGAGAAGATAAGACCGAAAAATGGCTTTCAACGGAAGAAGCATTATTGAATGCGCCTTCGAGGACAGGTAAATTTTTCAAAGTTCCGAAAGTTCTGGATAAATGATAATCACGGGTGTAATTCCTGCCAGATTCGCTTCGACCAGATTTCCGGGAAAGCCGCTGATTACTATCTCCGGAAAGTCAATGATACAGAGGGTTTATGAGCAGGCTCAGAAAAGTAAACTTATCAGCAGTGTAATTGTAGCAACAGATGATAAAAGGATATTTGAATGTGTAAATTCATTCGGCGGGGAAGCTGTCATGACCTCCCCAAAACACAGGTCCGGCACAGACAGGATACATGAAGCGGTTAAAAATATTAAATGCGGAATTGTTGTAAACATACAGGGAGATGAACCTTTCATAGAGCCGGATAATATTGACATGGCAATTGAACCTTTGCTTAAAGATAAAAAACTAAATGTATCCACGCTCGCGGTAAGGATCAGGGATCTCTCAGAAGTAAGAGATCCGGGCATTGTCAAAGTTATATTTGACAGGAAAATGAATACCGTATATTTTTCGAGAGGAATTCTTCCTTATAATGCTGATATTGCGGATAAAAAAGCTGATGTAAAGAGTAAAATCAGATTTTACAAACACATTGGATTGTATGTTTACAGAAAAAAGTTTCTGTCGGAATTTGTAAACATGAAGAAAAGTCAGCTTGAAGAATCAGAAAAACTTGAGCAGCTCAGAATCATTGAGAACGGAGAAAAAATCAGAATTGTGATTACAGGGAAAGACTCAGTGTCAGTGGATACGCCTGATGACCTGAAAAGAATTTTAAGAAATCTTTAATGATCTTTATACAGAATTGGTTGAACTTGTAAAATATTCAGCAAAGCACAGGGCAGACATTGTCATGATACTCAACAATGAGAATGTTGCCAAGTGGCTGCTGTCACCGCCTTTTCCGTATACTGAAAAGGATGCCGATTATTTTCTGGATAAATGCAGTCAGATCAATGAAAACGGGATAAGTGTACATTTTGCTGTAGAAAAGGAAGGAAGGATGATCGGAGGAACCGGACTGAAGAAAGCAAAGGACGGGAAAACAGAAGTCGGATACTACATTGCTGAAGAGCACTGGAATAAGGGTTACGGGACTGAAGTGCTGAACAGAATGCTTGGGATCGGTTTTGCAAATCCTGAAATAAATGAGATTTATGCGGAGGTGTTTGAAGGTAACGCAGCTTCAGAGAGAATAATTTTAAAATGCGGATTCAGATTCCTGAGAGAGTCAGGACCATTAACGAAAAACGGAATTGTTCACAAAGCCCGGCTTTTCGTAATTTCAAAAACTGAATACGATTCAATCAGGAAATGAAAATTTTATCAATCATTAATAAATAAAGATTTGCATCAGACAAAATATGTTTTTTTAACCGGCGGAGTTGTTTCTTCTCTGGGAAAAGGAATTGCAGCTGCGTCTCTTGGATTGCTGCTGAAATCAAGAGGGCTGAGAGTAAGTATTCAAAAGCTGGATCCTTATATTAACGTGGATCCGGGAACAATGTCACCAACACAGCACGGTGAAGTGTTTGTAACCGAGGACGGAGCTGAAACGGATCTTGATCTCGGACATTATGAAAGATTCCTTGATGAAAATATGTCAAGGGCGAATAACATGACTACCGGGCAGATATATAATGAAGTCATTACAAAAGAAAGAAGAGGAGATTATCTCGGCGCTACGGTTCAGGTAATCCCGCACATTACTGATGAGATCAAAAGACGCATCAGGTCTCTGGAAAGTTCAGGAAAATACGATGTAATAATTTCAGAGATCGGCGGTACTGTTGGTGATATTGAGTCGCTGCCTTTTCTTGAGGCAATGAGACAGATAATGTTTGATGTGGGGAAAGAGAATTCGCTGAGTATTCATCTGACGCTTGTTCCATACATAAAGTCTGCAGGAGAATTAAAAACAAAACCAACACAGCATTCCGTAAAGACGCTCCTTGAGATCGGGATTCAGCCGGATATTTTACTTTGCAGGAGTGAAATGAGCTTAAGTAAAGAACTCCGGGAAAAGATCGGTCTGTTTTGTAATATCGAACCCGGATCCGTACTCCAGGCGCTTGATGCAAAGTCCATTTACGAAGTCCCGCTGAATTTGAGAAAAGAAAAATTTGACGAAGTAGTACTCAGGAAGCTGAATCTCAGATCATCAAAGCCTGACCTGAAAAATTACATCAGAGTTGTAAATAAAATATTGAATCCGAAGGCGGAAATCACTATCGCAATATGCGGTAAGTATAATATTATTCCTGATGCTTACAAGAGCATAATGGAATCATTTGTACACGCCGGAGCATACAATGAGGTCAAAGTAAATCTCAAATGGATAGATTCCGAAGAGCTTGAAAAGAACAAGGCAGGTGTTTCAAAAATACTTGGAAACATCAGCGGACTGCTTGTATGTCCGGGTTTTGGCGGAAGGGGAGTGGAAGGAAAGATCAGAGCTATAAAATATGTCAGAGAAAAGAAGATCCCATTTCTTGGCATCTGTCTCGGTCTGCAGTGTGCTGTGATCGAATTCGCAAGAAATGTCTGCGGTTTGAAATCTGCTGATTCCTCTGAATTTAAAAAGACGAAAGACAGTGTAATAGATATTATGGAATATCAAAAGTCAATTAAAGTAATGGGCGGGTCTATGCGTCTCGGATCTTACCCGTGCGTACTGGAAAAAAATTCTTTGGCTTACAAATGTTATAAAAAGGAATCGATCAGCGAAAGACACAGGCACCGTTACGAAGTCAATAATAATTACAGAAAAATTTTAACGGAAAACGGAATGAAGCTTTCAGGATTATCTCCTGACAGTACTTTGGTGGAAATTATCGAACTGCCTCAGACTAAACATCCGTTCTTTATTGCGAGTCAGTTCCATCCGGAACTGAAATCAAGGATCGTAAATCCGCATCCGCTGTTCAGGGAATTCGTGAAGGCATGTGTTAATTATTCTATGAAAGTGTAATTGCAGATTAAAGCCTGTGTTTAATTTTTATTCTTTCTATAACCTCCTTAATTCCATCGCTCTCATCAAACCCATACCCATGCCCGTCTTTTGACATGCTTTCGGATTCGAAAGACCAGAGCAGTATCCCGCTTACTTCAGAATCAAGATATTTGTTAAATTCTTTTTCTATTACGGTATTTCTTAAAACCCCCATTCTTTTCTTAAAGCCGATCTCACCAATGTAGACAGGTTTCTTAAGAGCTTTTGCTGTCTGAATATTCTTTGAAATATATCTTTGCCACAAACTTCTTATAGTCAAAGGAATATCATATACATCCTGATAATTTTTCAGTGTAAACCTGTCTATCATCTCCGGAAAGAAATTTATTATCTTATCCAGATTTTTCATGATCACAGAGCTTGTATTTTTCCCTTTAAACCTCTGATGAATGTCGAGTCTCTCTGCAATAGTGGAGTTGAAGCTGTAATCATGTATTGAAACAGCATCAAGTCCGGGGAGGGAATATAATTTTTTAAAGTAAGAAGAATTAAGTCTTGAAAACTCATTCCCGAATTTATCTCCAATACCTCCGATCGTTCCAACAGACAAAAGATGACTGGAATTATTTTTCCTGATATGGTTTATTACATCTTTTGCAAAATTGTAAACACAATCAAAATCATCAGAAGCAGGTTCATTGATAAGTTCCCATAAAAGGATCTCTTTTCTATCAGAGAATTCAGCAGTTATATCAAGTGTATGCTTAATATAATTTTTTTTATATCCATTCAGATACCATTCATCATTTATGACATCAGTCTGAAGATATCCCCAGTTATCAGCCAAAACAGGGATCAAACGAAGATTTAATTTGGCTGCAGTATCAAAAACAGACTTTAGATTATTAATTTTTATTCCATCAAAAGTCCAGAACCTGATCACATCAAAGCCCTGATCTTTCGCTGACAAAAGCATTTTCTCTGCAATCGATGGATCGACGTTTGCAAGTTCATACATATTGCAGCCGATAAAACGGAATTCATTCTCTCCGTCAAGGAATTTGCCGTCAGAAGTTGTAATGTGATTTTGAAACATATTATTATTGTGGATTAAAATATTTATTCTGATTCTATTAATCTATAATATAATACCTTCAGATGATTTTCGCAGTTGCGGGTCTTTGTGAGCAAAGTGTGCGAAGCATTCATTCCAACCACAGAGACACAAAGACACAAAGGAAAAAAGTTAAAAATTATTAATCTTTGTGCCCTGGTGTATCGTGTTAAAATTTATTTAGTTTTGAGACACTCTCTTCCAAATATGGGGATATTTTGATTTTTCTTTAAGTCTTAGAGTTACATCTTAGTGTCTTAGTGTCTTAGTGTTTTAGTGTCTTAGTGTCTTAGTGTCTTTGTGTCTTAGTGTGTTAGTGTTTTAGTGTCTTAGT
>JAFDZR010000002.1 GCA_018266875.1 Bacteroidota bacterium | reverse complement strand
CAGTTTCAGTTCTTTTTTTTAAAAACCACATAGACTCTTAGACACATAGGTATATAAAAAAACTATAGTCAATAATATTCTATCTTCTTATATAAAAAATAATTATCCATAATTTGTCTTAGAACATATTGTAAAATTGAAAAAATTGTACTGAGATATAAATTAACTGCGGATTACTTTATCAAAGTCATTTTCTTTATTTCCGAAAAATCTCCTGCTGATATTTTGTAAAAATAAATTCCGGATGTCAGATCTGAAGCGTCGAAATCAACAGAATAATTCCCCGGCTGTTTGAAGTCATTTACCAGAGATGAAACTTTCTTTCCCAAAATATTAAATACTTTAAGATTTACTAAACCTGAAACGGGTATTGAATAATTTATGGTTGTGACTGGATTAAAAGGATTCGGAAAATTCTGAGACAGACTGTAAGAATCCGGTATTTCACTGGTACTATTTAATATGCTGGTAGCGGGTCCGAGAGTAATTCCAAACAAATGGACTATACCGGTACTCTCGCCAAATACAAATGGACACATTGTTCCTGCAGAAGATGTATTCCTTCTGACACCGAAAGTATTTGTCACAGAAGAACTGAATCCGCTTGCACCTGGAGCTCCGCAATGCTGAATATCCATTACAAGACTTCTTGATGAATCATAATTGAAAGTCCTGTCCAGGTTAAATGTCATCCATAATGAATTTGACGATAAGGTAATTGAGGGTCTGTAAAAAACTGTATCCATCTGACCACTATACCAAATTCCGGAGGTAAAATCAGTAATGTCAGTTTGCCCTAATCGAATAGTGAAGTCTGAATATGTATAAGGTCCTAAAGGAACTATTAATTTAAACGAAACACTGACAATATCTCCGCTGGGTGAAGGAGTAGGCCGGGAAAATTCACCCGGACGGTAAAGCACCTGTATCCTTTTTCCACTTGGCTGATTGAATGGAAAATTATTGCCGAGCTCTGTAACGTTAAAATTATGATGCTGAGGAGTCTGTGAAGACTGGGCAAATAAAAATGTAGATCCTGTAAACATTAACATTATAAAGCAGACAGTAAATTTTTTCCTATGTAAGATTATTGAATTCATATCAATTTTTATTTTAATATTAAAATTTATGCTGAAATATATTCTGTGAAATTTAATAATGCAATACTCATAATTACCTGTCTGAAAAAAATATATTTAAATGAAATCATTATTCCGGATAAAACCGGATAGTGAATGTAGAATCTCATATTGATTGTTTTTGCAATTACAATGAATTATATTTATCGATTAAATTTATATTAAAAATAGTAAAAACATTATGTCAGAAAATCTTATTGAGATAAAAAGTCTTAAAAAATATTTTCCCATTAAAAAAGGTGTTTTCTCAAAGACAATCGGAAATGTTAAAGCTGTTGATGATGTGTCTTTTACCATAAAGAAAGGCGAAACTCTTGGACTTGTTGGAGAATCAGGCTGCGGTAAAACAACTGTTGGGAGAACCATTCTTCGGCTTATTGAACCTACTGCAGGTGAGATAATATTTGATGGCAAGGACATAACTAATATTACTTCCCAGGAACTGAAGCTGTACAGAAAAAAAATGCAGATAATTTTTCAGGATCCCTATTCTTCATTAAACCCAAGAATTACTGTTGGCGGTATGCTGTCAGAGATCCTGAAGTTTCATGAAATTGCTGAAGGTGAAGCTGCTGAGAAGAGAATTGAACAGCTGCTGGATACAGTAGGGCTCAGAAAAATTCATGCCCGCAGATATCCTCATGAATTTTCAGGCGGACAAAGACAGAGAATCGGAATTGCAAGAGCACTCTCTGTAGAACCGGATTTTATTGTCTGCGATGAACCTGTATCAGCGCTTGATGTTTCCATTCAGTCTCAGATTCTGAATTTATTACAGGACCTGCAGAAGGAATTCGGTATAACTTATCTTTTCATTTCGCATGATCTTTCTGTTGTGGAACATATTTCCGACAGGGTTTGTGTAATGTATTTGGGACAGCTAGTAGAGATGGCAAGACGCGAAGAACTTTATGCAAAACCAAATCATCCTTATTCTCAGGCGCTGTTGTCCGCCGTTCCTCTTCCTGATCCAAGAAATAAATCCAAGCGGATTATTCTTACCGGAGATGTACCTTCGCCGGCAAATGTTCCTACAGGCTGTTATTTTCATCCAAGATGTCCGAAAGTGTTTGCAGATTGTTCAACAATACATCCGGTACTTGCCGGACGTGAAAATCACATGCAGAGCTGTCTGCTTTTTCCCGAAAGCTATCCGACCAAAGAGAAAGCTGCTTAGTTTATTCAGCTTTTTTTTGATTTGGTTCTGCTTAATAAATCAGAATATTAATTTATTCAACTGTTATACAATCATTTTTTAGGTAAAAAAATTAATAATGAAATTTATTTATCTTTATCTCATCCTTCCTTTTATTTTAATAATCAGCGGCTGCGGTAAGAAAGAAGTTTCGGTTATGACTGATCTTAAAGGCGGCATTAAAGGAGGAGGTATTTACAGGATCAACGAACTTGAAAATATCAGGAGTCTGGATCCGGCCGGTATAAGTGATGTAGTGTCCTCTCATGTGGCACATCAGATCTATGACCTTCTTATTGACTTGGATGACAGTCTCCATTTGAAACCTATGCTGGCGAAGAGCTGGGAAATCTCCGATGACGGCCTGCTTTATACCTTCCATTTGAGGAATGGTGTTAAGTTTCAGGATAATCCGTGTTTCCCGGACGGAAAGGGAAGAGAGTTCAATGCCGGTGATGCGAAATATTCTTTCGAAAGGATCTGCGATCCAAGAGCCGGAACCCTTGGATATGATTATTATAAGAATTATGTGGAAGGCGCAAAAGAATTTTATGAGGAAGTATCTCTTGCCAGAAAAGAATCCCGCGAATCGGAGATAAAAGAGGTAACGGGATTTATTGTAAAGGATGACAGCACTTTCCAGATAAAATTGAAATCTCCTTTCGGTCCATTCATTTATTATACTACTCTTGGCTATGGTTACATTGTGGCCAGGGAGGCAGTTGAAAAATACGCTAAAGATTATTTTCAGAATCCCGTAGGAACAGGACCATTCTTGTTCATAGACTGGAAACCCGACCTCGAGCTTAATCTTAAAAGGAATCCTAATTACTGGGATAAGGACATTCACGGGAATCAGCTCCCATACATAGAAGGAGTCAAGTTTAAATTCATAAAGGAACTTTCCCAGCAGATGCTTGAATTCAGGAACGGGAATCTTGACGAATGCTACAGGATACCGAATGAATCATTCAAAGAAATTATTACACCTGAAAAAACTCTTTCTACTGAGTATTCCGGATTTGTACTTCAGAGAGTTCCGTCTATGGGTTCAGCATATTACGGATTTCTAACTACAGGAAAAATATTCAATAATGTCAAAGTAAGACAGGCATTTAACTATTCAATAGACAGGGAAAAGATACTGAAGTTTGTTCTAAATGGTCAGGGTTACATGGGAGCATTTCACGGACTTGTACCTCCGGCTATGCCTGATTATGACATTAACAGGATAAAAGGTTATGATTTCAATCTCGAAAAAGCAAGACAGTTAATGACTGAAGCAGGTTATCCTGACGGAAAGGGATTTCCTGAAACTGTCCTCCAGATTAATTCCGGCGGAGACAGAAACATTCAGATCGCTGAATCAATTCAGAATATGCTTAAGGAAATCGGTATCAGTATGAAACTGAACATTATGCAGTTCGCACAGCATCTTGATAATGTTGATGCCGGAAGAGCTGATTTTTACAGAGCGGGTTGGGTGGCTGATTATCCTGATCCGGAAAATTTTCTGAATTTGTTCTATGGGAAAAATGTACCGAAAGATCCCAAGCAGATAAGTCCGATCAATTCGACCAGATTTCAGAATGCAGAATTTGATGCTTTGTTTGAAAAAGCAATTTCCAATTCCGATCTGAAGACAAGGTATGATTATTATTATCAGGCGGAGCAGATCGCAGTCAACGAAGCTCCCATGATGTTCATATACTATGACGAGCATTACAGACTTCTTCAGCCTTATGTAAAAGGATATTTCCTTGATCCGATGCACAGGGTAAATTTCAGAAATTTATGGCTGAATAAATAATTTAAAAAAATGAAAATTAACTCAATGAAATATTTGGCAGTGGCTTTACTGATGCTTATATCCGGCTGCGCAAAAAAAGAGGCGGAAAATTTTACAGAGCTCAAAGGCGGAATAAAAGGCGGAGGAACATACAGATTAAATGAACTTGAAAATGTAAGAAGTCTCGATCCAGTAAGAGTGAACGATGATGTTTCCCATCACGTTGCTCATCAGATATATGACCTTCTGGTTGACCTTGATAAAGATCTTAAACTTACCAATGAACTTGCTCAGAGATGGGAAGTGTCAGAAGACGGAATGCTTTATACTTTTCATTTAAGAAGAGGTCCTAAGTTTCAGGATAATCCGTGCTTTCCTGATGGGAAGGGAAGGGAATTCAATGCCACTGATGTAAAGTATTCACTTGACAGAGTATGTGATCCGAGAACGGGATCTCTGGGATTTGATTATTTTAAAAATTACGTTGAAGGCGCAGTTGAATATAATCAGGAAATTACTATAGCGGGTCGGGAATCAAGAGATCCGAAAATTTCAGGTGTAAGCGGATATATTGTAAAAGATGATTCTACATTTCAGATAAAACTGAAAAAACCTTTCGGTCCTTTCATCTATTACCTATGTCTTGGTTTTTCTTATGTCGTTCCGAAAGAAGCTGTTGAAAAATACGGTGCAGACTTTTTTCAGAATCCGGTTGGAACAGGACCTTTTGTATTTATAGACTGGAAGCAGGACCTGGAACTTAATCTTAAAAGGAATCCAAATTACTGGGCTAAAGATGAATTCGGGAATCAGCTTCCTTATGTAGACGCTGTAAAATTTAAGTTTCTGAAAGAGACATCACAGCAGCTTCTTGAATTCAGGAATATGAATCTCGATGAAAGTTACAGGGTTCCTAATGAATCCTTTAAATCTATTGTAACTCCTGAAAAGACACTTACTCCGGAATATTCACAGTTCATCCTTCAGAGAGTTCCTTCACTTTCAATCCAGTATTATGGATTTCTTACTACCGGAAAAATTTTTAATAATGAAAAAGTGAGACAGGCATTTAACTATGCTATTGACAGGGACAAGATTTTAAAGTTTGTTCTGAACGGACAGGGGTTTATGGGAGCAATATACGGAATCGTTCCTCCTTCTATGCCTGATTATGATGTAAAAAAGATCAGAGGATATAATTTTGATCTTGAAAAGGCAAAACAGCTGATGACAGATGCCGGATACCCCGACGGAAAAGGATTTCCTGAAACAATACTCCAGATAAATTCAGGCGGGGACAGGAATATTCAGATCGCTGAATCAATTCAGAATATGCTGAAAGAGATTGGTGTAAATATGAAGTTAAACATATTACAGTTTGCGCAGCATCTCGATAATATAGATGCCGGCAGAGCAGATTTTTACAGACTGGGGTGGATCGCAGATTATCCTGATCCGGAAAATTTCCTTAATCTGTATTATGGTAAAAACGTGCCCAAAGATCCTAAAGAAATTAGTCCAATAAATTCAACCAGATACCAGAATCCCGAATATGATGAGATTTTTGAAAAGGCAATAACTCTGACAGACAGGGAAAAAAGATATGAACTATACATGAAAGCAGAACAGCTAGCAATTTCCCAGGCTCCAATGATGCTCATTTTCTATGAAGAGGACTATCAGCTTATTCAGCCCTATGTAAAGGGCTATTATCTGGACGCCATGCACAGAATAAATTTCAGACATTTATGGCTTGATAAATAGGATTCGTCTATATAATTTTACAATAATTTAATTTTGGAAGAACTAAAATTGAATAGGTTTATTAATTTAAAAAGGATCATTTTATGATTAAACTAAAACTATCCAAATTAATACCGGTTATGGCGGTAATATTTTCCGTAACTGTGTTAATGGGTTGTTCAAGCACAAGGGAATTAGCTAAAGATCAGGATGGATCAGGTTTTAAGAAAGATGCCAATGGAAAAAACTCTGCAGAAGTAGTTTCCACCAGCAGCTTAGTCGAGAAAACCTCGATAAACAAAGAAAATCTTGAAGCAATTTCCAGCAGTTTGGCAGGATTTTTGTCAAGCTCAGAATTCTCAGGTAATGTAGACAAAGACGAGGTCATGTTTAAGGTTATTGAATACCTTAATACACCATATCTCTGGGGCGGAACATCTAAAAGAGGAATTGACTGTTCAGCTTTTATTCAGACAGTCGTTTATCAGGCACTTGGTATTTCATTGCCAAGAACTTCATTTGAGCAGTCAAATGTCGGTGAGCCGATAGACAGATCTGATCTTAAGTTCGGAGATCTTGTTTTCTTTGATACAATGAGAAAAGGAAGAGTTACACATGTAGGAATGTATCTTGGAAATGGATATTTTACACATTCCGGATCTAAAACCGGAGTGGCTGTTGCATCTCTTGATAATGAATTCTATGCCAGAACATTTCTCAAAGCAAGAAGAATTACCGGAAATTAATTTTAATGCAGTAAAATTATTAAAATCCCGGAATCCTGTAAAAATGGATTCCGGGTTTTTTTTATAAAATTATTTCAGAAATCTGATTTAATACATTATGTGGACATTCATCATCAGGAACTTTTTCTATTCAATCGTAATAATTGTTGGTGTCCTTACTGTTACATTCTGTCTGTTATACATAATTCCCGGAGATCCCGCCAGAATGATGCTGGGACAGAGAGCCGACGTTGCGTCTGTAGAATCTGTAAGAGAAGAACTCGGTCTTAATAAACCAATTTATGTCCAGTATGTAAAATTCATGTCAAACGCCTTTCAGGGAGATCTCGGCAGATCTTACGCAACTAACAGGGAAGTCGTAAAAACCATAATTGATAAATTACCAGCTACAGCATTACTCTCGATCAGCGCTTTGTTTATTTCATCAATTCTCGGAATACTTATAGGAATAATTTCCGCTGTAAAACAATATACCTTTCTTGATAATGCTTCAATGATTTTTGCATTATCAGGTATCTCATTTCCTTCTTTTGCTTTCGGTCTGATAATGGCGCTGGTCTTCGGACATCTCCTGAAATGGTTTCCTATATCAGGTTATATTAATAACGGTTTCGAATACCTTGTTCTGCCTATGCTTACCTTAGCTCTGAGACCAATGGCAATAACAGCCAGAATAACAAGATCATCCATGATGGAAGTTATGAATCAGGATTATGTCAGAACTGCAAAGGCAAAAGGTCTGAGTTCCGGCAAAGTAATTTTCAAACATACACTTAGAAATGCTCTGAATCCCGTTGTTACCACGATCAGCGCTTCACTTGCTGCTACTCTCGGCGGAGTATTTTTTATAGAATATATATTCAACTGGCCCGGTATCGGACTGCTTGCAATAGATGCCATATTTAAACTTGATTTTCCGATGATACAGGGAACAGTTCTATTCAGCGCCATAGTTTTTGTTGTAATTAATTTTTTTGTTGATATAATTTATGCATTGCTGGATCCAAAAGTAAAATTATCCTGATATTATAAATGGAAGCAGAAACAGCCATAGTAGCGGACAGTATTCTGGAAGAGGAAAAAAGCAGATCGCTTTGGTACTACTCCTGGAAAAGACTCAAGAGGAATAAACTTGCAATGGTGGGTCTTGTTACAATTGCAATTCTTATTGTTATTGCAGTTACTGCCCCGATTATAGCGCCTTTTGATCCTAACCAGCAGATACTTGAATATGCAGCAAAAGAAATATTTTTTAAAGGAACTGTGCTGGTAAAGAAATCCGGTGAAGCGGGTTCTGATGAATATTCCTACATCCCTGTAAAAAAAATAATCAGCGAAAGTAATAATTCTGTTGAATATATAGATTTCAGCGACCAGGAAATTAAAATTCCAAAAGATGAACTGATAAAGGGAAATGAAGGATGGACAAAGACTTTAAATTATTTTCTCGGAACTGACAGATTCGGAAGAGATGTCTTGAGCAGACTTATATACGGTAGCAGAGTAAGTCTTACAGTAGGTCTTGTTTCCGAAAGCATTGCAATCTTTCTTGGTCTTGTACTTGGATCTATTGCAGGATTTTTCAGAGGAAAAACAGACGTTGCTGTAATGTGGCTGGTAAATGTAATATTTGCGTTCCCGGCTATACTTCTTATAATTGCATTGTCCGTTGTTCTTGGGAAAGGACTCTGGCAGGCATTTATTGCCATAGGTCTTACAGGATGGGTTGATATTGCAAGAATTGTCAGAGGACAGTTTTTCTCTCTGAGGGAAACGGAATTTGTCGAAGCAACAAAAGCAATCGGCTTTAATTCATCCAGAGTAATTATCAGGCATATTCTTCCAAACTGTCTTGGACCTGTTATTGTAACAGGAACTGTCGGACTGGCGTCTGCAATCATTTTCGAAGCAAGTTTAAGTTTTCTCGGACTCGGTGTCCAGCCTCCTACAGCTAGCTGGGGCCAGATGATCTTTGACGGTTATAAATATATTGTTGTCGGTACAAACTGGGGACTTGCTGTATTCCCTTCAATTGCGATCATGGTAACTGTCTTTGCTGTAAATCTGCTAGGAGACGGGATGAGAGATGCTTTTGATCCCAAGCTTAAAAGGTAATACCTATAAAATTCTCTTCAGCTTAAAAATAATTTTTTTCACTTTACCTTCCTTTTCAGCTTCAATCACCGCTTTTAATTCATTTTCACTTTCCTTTTTGTATGTAATCCTTTGAGGAAAATCATGAACTGGGTTGGTGAAAACAAATTCATCATTTCCTGCTTCAGTGAGTTTAAAAGATACAGGGGATTTATTGTGCTGAACTTCAGCTGTGTAATAAATATCCATTTCTGTTATGATTAAAGAAAGTTTCTCAAGATTGGAAATTTCACCCTTATTTATAAAATATGCCTTACCGTTCATTAATATATCACTCTGATACTCCCATTCCTCATGATATACTCCACTGCCCTGAATACCTTCCCATTGTCCATTAAGCCACTTAAAAGCTTCGAGTGTTTTGGTTTCCATTTTAAAATTTACAATAAAAATACTTATTATTATATCTTAATGGTAATGAAAATAAATTTCTCTTTTCAGAATAATTATTATGTTGACAAATTATATGTATATACATATATTTGTATGTATGAAAATAGAAGAAGAAATAAAACAAAAAAGATTTGACTCTGAATATGCAAAACTCATAGTCAATATTATTTTTACAGGAAACTGGATCAATCTAAAGACCAGTGAAATTCTCAAAAAGGAGAACCTTACTCTGCAGCAGTACAACATATTAAGAATTCTCAGGGGACAGTATCCTGCACCCGCATCAGTCAATATGCTTATAGAAAGAATGCTTGATAAAATGTCAAATGCTTCGAGGATAGTTGATAAGCTGGAAGTGAAAGAACTGGCGGAAAGGAAAATAAATCCCGATGATAAAAGATTTGCTGACGTTCTGATAACGGAAAAAGGACTCAATGTTCTTAAGGTACTTGATGAAAAAATAAAAGAAACTGAAAAAAATATTTTGCATTTAAACAAAACAGAAGTAAAACTTATCAATGATCTTCTTGATAAGCTAAGAGGCTAGAAGTTTAACATAAATTAAAAATAAATACATGAAAATGAAAACAAAAAAAATATTTTACTTTGTAATTACAGCATTCATTATTACGGCGGGCGGTTGTTCTGATAATTCCGGAAATAAAACAAACTCATCTGATCAAAACAATATTAAGGAAAAGAACAATACAACACAAAATAAGAGTATTCCTGAATCCGGTGAAAAAAAAGAAATATCAAAGTCGGACAGCAGGCTTGAATGGACTGCTGAGAAAGTTACGGGAAAACATAACGGAACTGTTGATATAACAGGCGGAGAGTTATTCATTGACAAGAATAAGATCACAGGAGGTAATTTCAACATTGATTTCAGTACCATCAAAGTACTGGACATTGAAGACAGCGAATCAAATGCCAAACTCACAAACCATCTTAAATCTGATGACTTCTTTTCAGTGGAAAAATATCCTTTAGGGAATTTTGATATTACAGGTTTAAAGAATGTCTCCGGAAATAAATATGAAATTACCGGTAATATGACGATCAAGGGAATAAAGAAACAGATAACATTCCCTGCAGAGATTGAGATAACTGACGGTAAAATTTCTGCCAAAGCTGATTTTAATATTGACAGGACTTTGTGGGATATAAAATTCAGATCAGGAAAGTTTTTTGAAAATCTCGGTGATAAATTAATCTCCGATGAATTCAATATAAAATTAAACATAAATACTTTATAAGGCGGTCATGGAAAAAAGAATATTTAAATCCGAGGACAGAGGATCAGCCGATCACGGCTGGCTGATAGCAAAACATTCTTTCAGCTTTGCAGATTATTATGATCCTTCAAATATCAGATTTGGTACTCTTCGAGTTCTGAATGACGACATTATCAAACCCGGTATGGGATTCGGCAAACATCCTCACGATAATATGGAAATTGTCACGATACCGCTGAAAGGTGAACTCGCTCATCAGGACAGTACCGGAAATAAAGAAGTTATAAAACCCAATGAAGTTCAGATAATGTCCGCTGGAAGCGGTCTCACTCACTCTGAATTCAACAATTCTAAGGAAGAAGAAACAAACCTTCTTCAGATCTGGGTTTTCCCGAAGCTGAAGAATATTGATCCAAGATATGATCAGAAGTATTTTGATCCGGCAGACAGAATCAATAAAATACAGACTGTTGTTTCTCCGGTTGAAAGGGCAGATACACTCTGGATTAACCAGGATGCCTTTTTTTCTCTTGCGGATCCGGGAAAGGATAATAAGCTCATATATAAGATGAATTTAAAAACAAATGGTCTTTACATTTTTGTAATAGACGGAAAAATTTCTGTAGACGGTGAAATCCTGGGTAAAAGAGATGCTGTTGGTCTTGAGAATCTTGAATCAGTTGAATTAAATTCTCTTGAAGACAGCAGGCTTCTGTTTATAGAAATACCAATGAATTAAATCAAATGTAAGAAAATGGATAAATTAAAAGTTATAGGGATATCTGGAAGTTTAAGGGCTAAGTCCAGAAATACTGCTCTGTTAAAGACAGCTGCTGAATTGGCGAAAGATTTTATGGACATCACGCTATATGACATTGGAAATGTTCCTTTATATAATTTTGATGAAGAAGTATTGGAAATACCTGAATCTGTAAAGAAATTCAAATCTGCAATAGCAGGGTCTGATGCAATTTTATTCTCATTTCCGGAATATAATGCTTCCATACCCGGAGTGTTAAAGAACGCAATTGACTGGGCGTCAAGACCCGAATCTCCTTTGAACGGAATTCCATGCGCAATAATAGGAAGCTCACCGGGATTATCCGGTACAGCAAGAGCACAGGCTCACTTCCGAAATATTGCTTCTGCGGTCAATATGATTTGCATGAATAAACCGGAAATTCAGGTCAGAAAAATAAACGAACTGCTTGATGAAAATTACAGTCTTAATGATCCTGTCACACTTGAGCATCTGAAATTATTTCTTAAATCATTTGAAAGCTGGATATTACAATTTATAAAAATTAAACAGTTATGAGAATTCTTTATGTTTTTCCGCATCCGGACGATGAATCATTCGGAGCTGCGCAGGCAATTGCAAAACAGAGAAGAGAAGGTCATGAAGTTTATTTACTTACTCTTACAAAAGGCGGAGCTACAAAACAGAGATTCAAGTACAATTATTCAGTTGATGAGATGGGAGATGTCAGATTCCGTGAAATGCAGAATGTTTCTGAAGTGCTGGGTCTCTCAGGACTGACAGTCCTAGATCTCCCGGACAGCGGTCTCAAAGAGATGGATCCAATGGAAATTGAAAAAGTAATAGCGGATGAAATTGAAAGAATAAAACCTGATGTTGTCGTAACATATGCAGTTCACGGGATCAGCGGATTTCATGACCATCTGGTTTGTCATGCTGTTGTAAAATCAGTTTACTGCCGGTTGAAAAAAGAAAAAGGATTTCTGAAGAGACTTGCGTTTTTTACATTGTGCAGTGAAGATGCAGAAAAGCAGAAACACTTCAGACTCAGTTATTCCACAGAAGAAGAAATCGACTGCGTTATCGGAGTTGATGATTCTGATATGGAAAAAGCGAATGAATCCCTTGACTGCTATGTCACATTTAAAGATACAATTGATAAATCTGACATAAAAAATATGCTGAATAAATCTGTCAGCTTTGAAATATTTCAGGAAGATCATAAACCATATTTAAAAGACTTATTTACTAAACTTAATTAATAAAAACTAAAATGGATAAAACTAATAAAAAAATTCTTGTTACCGGAGCAACCGGTCAGCAGGGCGGAGCAGTAGCAAAATATTTATTGAAAAACGGCTGGGAAGTATCAGCTTTAGTCAGAGATCCAGAAAAGGATGCTTCAAAAAAACTTCAATCAGAAGGAGCAACTCTGGTGAAAGGCGATATGAGCAGTGCTGAAGATCTCAAAAAGGCAATGGAAGGAATTTACGGAGTGTTCAGTGTCCAGAATTTCTGGGAGCACGGATATGACGGAGAACTGACACAGGGAAAAAATCTTATTGATGCAGCAAAGAATGCAGGGGTAAAGCACTTTGTATATTCTTCAGTAGGAGGTGCTGAGAGAAAAACAGGTCTTCCGCATTTTGAAGTTAAATATGTTCTCGAAGAATATCTGGAAAAACAGGGAGTACCTAATACTGTCCTCAGACCGGTTTTCTTTATGGAGAATTTCAACTCATGGTTTGCGCCTGCAGAGGATAATGGTAAATACACCATTACTCTTGCAATGAAAGAGGATACTAAACTTCAAATGATTGCGACCGATGATATCGGAAGAATTGCGGAAAAAGTCTTTGACAATCCTGAAAAATATATAGGCAGGAAAATTGAGCTGGCTGGAGATGATCTGACAACTCCTGAAGTTTCCAGTATTTATACTGAAGTTACAAAAAAGGAGCATGTCTTCAATCCTCTTGATGTGGAATTTCTGAAGTCGCAGAATAAAGAGCTGGGGGATATGTTTCAGTGGTTTATGGACAAAGGCTATGAAGCAGATATTAAAAGTCTGAATAATGAATTCGGAGGAATGACAGATTTCCGCACTTGGTTAAAAAGTCAGGTTTAATTTCTAAGAAAAAATCAAAACTTAAAAATACCGGTTAAGACCGGTATTTTTTTTGTACTAAATTTTTCCAGATACTTTGCTGCATCCGGTGAATGCTGCGTATTCGGAGACCCTTTTATTCAGCAAGTCTTTAATTTTAGCAGGAATATTCTTTTCCGGGAAAAATTTGTTTAATATAAGAGTGTCATTTTTCCTGTCTGATTTCATATCTAATCTTCCTATAAATTCATTTCCGCAGATAACAGGAAGCGTAAAATATCCATATTTTCTTTTGTGTGAAGGGACATAGCATTCGACCTGATAATCAAAATCAAACAGGTCCTTTATCCTTTTTCTTTGAATAATAAAATTATCAAAAGGCGATAGAATGTTTAAAAATGACATTGACTTTTTTTTAACGGAATCATTAAGAAGATCCGGGAAAGTGAAATATATCTGATCAGATATTCCTTTAATTTTCACAGCGGTAATTTCCTTCTCTTCAACCATTTCATTTAAAACATTTTCCAGAAAATTCTTACTGCTGAGTCTTAAGTATGCTATTTCCCTCAGTGTTGAAAGACCATTTGCTTTGATTGAAGAATAAATTAAATATCTGTGATATTCTTTTTCGGTCGGGAAGGAATTGTCAGTCCCGGATGGAAGAACTCTTTCAGTAAGATCATAAACTTTCTGAAACCCGGTTCTTTCAGTCACCATTAATTCACCGGAAAAAAAAAGAAACTCCAGAGCTTCTTTTGATGGTTTTCTGTTCCACCAGCCGGATAGTCCTGTTTTGGTATCATCAAAATGCTTTGACATCAGGGAACCTTCAGATTTGATCCTTTCTTTTACAAACTTAAGGAGTTTATTATTGTTTTTCCTGAAAGAAGAATATTTTTCTGCGTAATGTTTTTTGAATACAAGAGAAAATCTGAAATCCTTCATGGGAAGCAAAGCTGCGGCATGACTCCAGTATTCAAATATTCTTTTTCGTTTAAAAAGATCAGTAATATGTTCTCTGTCAAAATTTCCTAACCTTGACCAGAGAATATGGTTTACAGATCTTTCAGTAACTGAAATAGTATCAATCTGAATATACCCAAGATGTGAAATAACACTATATACTGAAGAGGCAGTATTTTCAGGAACAATGTCAGATGGAAACTGGCAGTTCAGAATTAAATGCTGAGCTTTATTCCTGTTTATTTCAATGGGGTTAAAATTAAAGGATCTCTTCAATCTGATATATCAAAGTGAAAAAAACATACCTTATATCCTGATTGGGGTAATAGAGGATAAGTATATTATCTTTAAGGAAGTTACGAAATATCCTTTAACAGATTTGTCAAGAAGGATTTCAGCTGAATCAGATCTTCTCTGAGGCTTTCATTCTTTGTAACATTTTCAGATTGATTATCTGATTCGGAAGAAGCCGGCTCAAACAGACTCATTTCATTTCCCGGTCTGGAAGATGTGCTTTCCTGACTATGACTGATCTGCTTTAAATTTTCAGACTCATCCTTCTGATAAAAATTCTTCAAATGCTGTTTTGCACCTTCTATGGTGTATTTCTCTTCTCTGAGAAGTTTTTTAATATAAAGTATAAGCTTTATATCTTTGTTTGTGTAAACTCTGTTCCCTGCAAGATTCTTGGCAGGTCTGAGCTGTTCAAATTCAGTTTCCCAGTAACGCAGAACGTATTGCTCAAGTTCAATTATTCTACTGACTTCACTGATAGAATAATACAGCTTTTTCATTGCAAAGTTTTTCTTCATAGAAGTAAATTAATTTGCGTAAAAATATGAATATAGATTATATATTGCAATACCATTGTTAAATATCTTTACTTTAAGATGGTTATAGTATTGTATTTAATTAATTGATTGATTTTATTAGTTTTATAAAATTTTAAATATAATAAATGAATAAAAACATAAGACTGGTTTCGGTAATAATCTTTATTGGCACTGTACTTCTGTTCAGCGGATGTACAGAAAAGCCGGATGTATTATATATAAACGGCAGAATATATACATTAAGCAAGGATAACAAGGTTGTGGAAGCGGTAGCAGTTAAGGAAGGTAAGATCATTGAAACCGGAAGTACGGTGGAACTTACGGATAAATACAGTCCGGAGGAAACGATTGATCTGCACGGGGCTGCGGTTCTTCCCGGATTGATTGATTCAGAAGGTTCCATTATTGAATTCTCAAAAAACCTGAATTACATTAATCTGTCTTATGCCAAAAGTCTCGATGAAATCAAGCAGCTCATCATTGACAGAACAAAGATTGCCGAAGAAGGCGAATGGATAGGAGGTTACGGTTACAATGAATCTTTATTATCAGATGAGGACATTTCAAAATTCGATAAATCTGTACTGGATCAGATTGCTCCGAATTTCAATGTTTACATAGTCAATGCATCTTTTTCAATTGCTCTGCTGAATTCAAGAGCAATGCGTGTTCTTAAAATTGATAAGGATACAAAAGCTCCCGGGAACGGTGAAATAGACAAAGATGAGAAAGGCGAACTTACGGGATTAATATTTGACGATGCAGTAAATCTTATAAGAGATAATATGCCCGGTCTGCTTAAAAATGAAATGGTCAAACAGGTGGAAAGAGGAGTAAAAGAAATTTTAAAATACGGAATAACGGAAGTACGTGACAGGAGTGTAGGAAAAGAAGGAATAGAAATATTCAAGGAACTTATTGACGGAAACAGATTCCCCTTAAAAGTATATGCGGTTTTGTCTGCCGAGGAAAGTTCACTTGTGGATTTTTATCTGGACAAAGGAAAAGAAGTCGCATATAAAGACCGTCTTACCATTAGAGCTGTAACAATTGATTATGATGGTCTGCTGGAATATCAGAAAGCTTATCTTGATGAAAATTATAAGAATGAACCTGTTAAAAGCTTACCTTACATTGCGGACAGTGCAATTGCAAAAATTTACGGAAGAGCCGCATCTAAAAATTTTCAGTTCTCCATTAAAGCAGTAGGGGACAAAGCTGTTCACAATTCCCTTAATGTAATTGAAAACATTAACAAACAGAACAATCTTACTGATCCAAGAACGATACTTGAATACTGTGAAATAGTTGATCCTAAAGATATATCGAGATTCGGAGAATTAAAGGTTATACCATCTATAAGACCGGATGTAACCATGATGGATCTGCAGATAACGGATCAGCTGGTAAACGCCGAGACACTGAAAAAAGTCGGTCTGTGGAATTCTATGTTAAAGTCAGCCGGTATGATTGTGACCGCTTCCGATTTTCCTCTTCACCAGATCAATCCTTTTGTTCAGATGTATTACCTGACCACAAGACAGTTGACAGATACTACAAAATTTCCCGGCGCAATGAATGATCAGACTATCAGTCTTCTTGATGCTGTAAAGTCTTATACAGTCTGGCCGGCATTCGCATCTTTCGAAGAAAATGAAAAAGGAACAATTGAAAAAGGGAAGTATGCAGATATGATAGTAATTTCAAAAGACATTTTTAATTCCGATCTAAAATCATTGCCTGATACTAAAGTAATAAGAACAATAATCAACGGAAATATTGTATATGAAGATAAGAATCTGCTTAGTTTAATCTATGAGCGTTAACATTAAAGCAGGTATATCAATCATTGAAGTCTTAAAAAAAACCACAGAGGAACTTGAAAAAAATGGAATTCAGGACTCCAGGCTGAATTCTGAATTACTGCTGTGCAGTGTGCTTAATTGTGACAGGATCCAGCTTTATTTAAATTACGAAAGACCATTGAATTCCGGAGAATCAACTTTATTCGGAAAACTTATTTCCAGAAGAAATGAAAAGGAACCGCTTCAGTACATACTTGGTAAAACAAATTTTTTCGGTTACGATATTCTGCTAAACAGAAATGTTCTGATCCCGAGACAGGAAACAGAACTGCTTGTAGAAAGAATTCTGGAAGACATTAGACAAAGCGGCAGAATAAAAGTTTCTTTGTTTGAAATAGGTACGGGTTCAGGATGCATATCTGTGGCGCTTTCCAAAGAGCTTTCTGAATCCGGAATAGAACATGAAATATTTTCTATTGATAATTCTGCCGATGCGCTGGAAACCGCCGCTAGAAATTTGGAACTCAACGGAATTGATGCAGTGCGTGTGACCCTTTATAATAAAAATGTATTTGAGATCCCGAAACTCAGGAAAAATTATGATTATATTTTTTCAAATCCGCCTTATATCCCGGTTTCAGACTTTAATGAACTTCCACAGGAGATAAAGGATTATGAACCTGTTTCAGCTCTTACGGACAACGAGAACGGGTTGAGCTTTTATAAAAAGATATTTGAAATTTATTCCGATAAGGAATTTACAGGAAAAGTATTCTGCGAAATTGGATTCGGACAGAAAGAAAAACTTGAGGAAATGATTGCGGAACAAAAAGAGATTAAGCCGACATTTTACAAAGATCACAGTGACATTTACAGAATTTTAAAATTGGAAAAATGATTGCTGCTGTTCAGCGGGTATTAAATGCAGATGTAAAAATAGACGGAAAGGTCTACAGCAGTATTGGGAAAGGATTGCTTGTACTACTTGGAATTAAAAAAGGCGATACAGAAAATGAAGCTGACTATATTGCCAAAAAGCTTACTGACTTAAGAATATTCAATGATGAAAACGAAAAAATGAATTTAAGCATAAAAGATATTCAGGGTGAGATCATGCTCATATCACAGTTTACATTATGCGCAGACACAAAAAAAAGCGGAAACCGTCCGAGTTTTTCAGACGCGGAAGATCCGGAAAGAGCAGAATTTTTATATGAGAAAACTAAATCAGAATTAATTAACTTATACAGTCCGGAAAAAATAAAATGCGGTGTCTTCGCAGCTATGATGGAGATCTCACTTGTAAACAGCGGACCGGTTACAATACTAATTGAAAAATCATTCAATGAATAAAAGAATTTACATTATCGGAACAGGCAGGACAGGCTCCGCATTCGCAAATGAACTTAACGTAAGCGGTTTTAAGGTGAATTTCCTTACATCCCGCAATATACAGGTACTCAAAGATATTGCAGAAGTAACGTTGCCTCTGGCTTATTCAGAAAAAATAGAAAAAGATTACATTGATAATTCTGATATCATACTGATATGCGTACAGGACAGGTTTATCAGTGAAGTTAAAAGCGGTATTATAGAATCAGGAGCTGATCTATCGGGTAAATATTTTATTCATACTTCTGGTTCGGAATCCTCCTCGTTGTTTTCTGAAAAGAATTTTAATAAGTCATTTAAAGGTTCGATGCACCCGATTCAGACATTTGACAGGATAAGCAGAGGGAATAATCATTTCCTGAATAACATTTATTTCGGAATAGAAGGGGATGATGAATGCAAAGAGCAGATGAAAAAAATGATCTCCGCATTCGATTCCAGATTCATAGAGATCCCAATGGATAAGAAATATCTTTATCATTCCGCCTGCGTCGTATCGTCAAATTTCCTTGTAACACTTATGAACATTTCAGCGGAGCTCCTTGGTTCGATTGGAATTGACAAAAGTAAATCCTTTGAAATTTTCAAGCCGATCGTAATGAAGACAATTGAAAATATTTCGGAAAACGGACTTGTAAATTCCCTTACGGGACCATTTGAAAGAAATGATCTGGAGACAGTATCAAATCATCTGAATTCAATATATAAGGAACTTCCTTCGCTGATACCGTTTTATACTCTGCTTGGAATGGAAACAGTAAAAGTTGCATTCAAAAAAGAAACACTTAATCTTAATAATGTTATTTCCATGCTTGACCTTATGAACAGTTATGTGGCAAACGAAATCAAAACAGAAAAAAATAAATCTATAAATTAATTAAATCACCGCACTTGAAATTCAGCATCTTTTTTTCATTTCTTCTAATAAGCATTCTTTCATTTTTGACAGGTTCAGTTCTTTCCCAGTCTATTTATTCAAAGGATTATTTTAAAAAAGATTATCTTTTCATGAAAAGCGTTAATACAGAAGGAAAAGATACGATAAAAAATCTTACAGGAAGAAGTAAAGTTAAAAAAATAAATATCGGCGGTATCTTCCTTGCTCCTTACATGGGATTTTCTATCCCAATGGGTGTATTTGGAGATCAGTCGAATGCGGGTTTTGTGTACGGGTTTAAAGCTGAACTTGCTTACAATAAACTTTACCCTTTTGTTTTCGGATTCATTTATGAAAACCAGAAGAATCCTGGTAATCCGCAGTTTACGACTTCAAATTCATTAACCGGTTTTGAAACAAAATTCACAAGCTTAGGCGGTGGTGTTGATATTCTTTTAAACAAATTTATCAGGTCAAATTTTACATCCGCAATATTTTCTGCAGAGGTGAAATATTCAAAAATTACAAGGGTAATCAGTTCGAATTTTGAAATTCCTGAAGGACTGCCTGGTGATGAAAGTATTCTGAATTATTCCGCAGGGCTGGGAGTGACAATATACATTTTTGATATAACCGCGAAATATACATTTGCAAAAAATCTGCAGAATTTATCCTTTAACTTAAAATTTCACTTTCCTGTAGTAAAATTCTAAAAGTTCCGGTCTTTCCAGGTTATTCCTTTTTTAAAAAGAAAACTAAGAGGCAGAAGCAGTCCGTATACTGCAAAATATACTGAAAAGACAGGATAAAATTTATAAAGATATTTCACGTCATAAATTTTGAAAGCCGGCATCAGCAGGATTAATTCTGAAAGAAATTTAATAAATATCAGGATTAAGTACAGCTTCACACTCATAAAAAACAATCCGAAAATTAACATGAAGTTTGCTGCATACAGAAAAAATCCTGTAATATAACCAAGCAGGTTGATACCAATACCTCCTCTGAACCATCGTCGCTTCTGACTGAAAACCTCTCTGATATTTCCGCATGGCTTTGTCCTTACGAGACAATCTCTATTCAGCGGAAATAAAATTTTATATTTATCCGATGAATTAATTTTTCTCATTAATGCAAGATCCTCAGTTACAGAGAATTTTATTGATTCGTATCCTCCCACACTTTGATAGGCTTCCTTCGAATAGGAAAGATTATTGCCGATGCAGCTCATTATTTTATCAAGTCCGGAACTTCCAGAAGCAAGACTAAGGAGATAAAACCAGTCTATGCACTGCATCAGACCGAATAGGGAGTTATTGTGCTCTATGAAAGTGAAGCCGCATACCATCCCGGTATCTTTACTGAAATATTCAGCTGTCTTTTTTACCCAGTATTCAGGAACCTTGCAGTCTGCATCAGTTGAAATGATCAGTTCGCCTTCAGCAATACCGACAGCATTATCTATTGCGTTTGCTTTCCCTTTAAGGTTTGAAGAACCTGATAAGAAAGAGCTGATGACTTTAAAACGACCATCTCCTTTGACAGAATCGTTCATCAGTTCCAGTGTATCGTCCGTTGAATTATCATTTACGAGAATAAACTCAATCGAATCTTTATTATAAACAGTAAGCTTAAGAGAATTTATACAATCAGATATATTCCCGCTTTCATTTCTTCCCGCTACTATCACAGATATTTCAGGCTCGCCGGCGTTATCAGCTGGTCTTATATTAACTGATTTCCTCAGTCCGTAGAGGAAATACAAATGAAGCGCAAGATATGCGAATGTTACAAATGAAAAAAAATATTCCGGATACAAAATAAAAAAGTGATTATCTTATGATAAGATAATCACCTTAGATACAAATTAAAATTTAAAATTATTATTTTACCACTGCAATTTTTATGACTTTTGTCTCGGTGCTTCCGTCTATCTGGGCTTCAATTACGCCGTAATAAACACCGCTCTGCACAGAAGAAACATCCCATTTAATTTCATTAGCCGAATTAGAATTGGAAGTTCCCGTAAGTTCCGTAACCAGTTCGCCTGAAAGATCGAGTATCTTGACTTTAACGCCTGATGAGTTACCGTTAAGGAAATATCTAATATACGTAGTGTTATCATAAACAGGATTCGGCCAGTTATAAACCTGTGAAGCCGGGAGTTTTTCAGAAAATACAGTTTCTGAAGAATTTACAGATCTGTAGTTATTATTGGAAAGGAATCTGTCCCTGAGATAATTCTTCCAGAGAATTTTATTTTCATTATAACTAACATTTGTTTTGAAACCGTAAATATATCCGTCTCCGGAATAGATAAAAATGCCGAGTGTATCATTCAGGTCAGCAAAAGCCGGAGTTGAAGTTGTATTCGGACCAATAGTAACCGGAAATCCTGATAATATTTTTCCGTCAGTTCCGTAAGCGTAAAGATCACCGTTGCCTGCTGCAAAGACAAGATCAAAAACGTTATCGTTGTTGATGTCAGCAACAGAAATTCCCGATGAAATAGTTTTATTGAAATTCACGGGAAAATTTTCAAGAAGAACTCCTTTAGAATTAATAGCATAGACTTTCCCGTCGCCGACAAAAATTATTTCCTGCAATCCGTCTCCGTTTACATCGGCAAGGACAGGGGAGTGAGGAATATCAGTTATATTATAATTAAGATTTAATCTGTTTCCATTAATAAAAAACTCATTGTTAAAATTTATTTTAAGAATGTCAGTTGAATTCTGCTGAAGCAGATTTCCGGTAACAAGATATTTGTCCGAATTAATATAAGTAAAAGTATCTGTCCTTAAGCCGGAAAATTGATTTATCGGACCCGCGACAGAGTCAACCAATACATTTGAAAGGTCAACGCCGCATTTTCTGACAGCTCCGAGCGAGTTACCCACATAAACTGATTTATTGATATCATTAACAAAAGGAGCAGTACTTAGACTGGCTGATCCCAGGTTGAAATTGATCTGTGTGAGAGTGTAATTATTATTAAGGAATCCTATACTTCCTGAACCAAGACTAACAAGATATCTGGTATTTCCATTTTCAATAAGTGCGGGAATAAATTTTCCGAAATCATTTAACAGAAGTCCGTCACCGTTAAGCCCGTTTCCGTTGGCTGAATAGCCATAGGTTTTGTTCAGTGAATTCACAAAGATCTCGTCACTGCCGTTTCCTGTAAGATCAAATGCAACAGGCTGTGCATTGCCGCTGTAATCAATTCCAATAAATTTCGGAAAATTATTTACCGGAGTAAGCTGTACACTTCCTATTGAAATTCTTAAAGTCATGAGTGTATCCAGCAATCCAAAATTTGTAATGAAAATATTATTGTTTGACAATGAATAACTGAGTGAATTCGGATTTGATGTCGGGGTAAATTCATTTTTGTAAATATTAGAAGGAACGCCGTGATAACCATTGAACCAGTAGTCAACCGGAGTACCATCTCCTGTTATGCTGCCGAACGGAGTATTGAATGTTACTCCAATTTCCTGAGCGCCTTTCGCTTCCTCAAGGTCAACACCTTTTCTTGAAGGATCATTATTTACGCTGTTGGAAGAGAGATTTGCATTAATTACGTCTTCATCAATATGCCAGATCAGAAGACCGCCTTTGTATGCGTTGTCAGCGTCAATGAGTCCCGGCAGACTCCAGTCGAAATTCTGAACATCAGTTACATTTCCGTTGAGCAGATACAGGCTGGAATAATTATTGGAATAAAAAAATCCGTTTACGATATCACCTGCAAAAACATTTGAATCATTAAATGTCCTGTTTCTGGAATAAATTTTCTGCCCGTCATTTTCAGGATCCCTGTTTCTGTTTTCGATAAGAAAGTATTCCCTCGAACTGATAAAGACCTTATAAATTGTAGAATCTCTTTCTATATTTTTTGAACTTGTCGGAATACTGATATTAGAAGTACCTGAAGTGATGTTTACAGGCTGCACCCATCCCAGATATATCTTTTCCCATGCTGATGGCTCAGGAGGAAAAATCCCGTTATAACTGAAAAGCGACTGTCCGTCCATCAATCCGAATCTTCCGATTGCAGTTTTACCTGTTGCGGTATTAAACAGATCAGGAAGACCGAGATAACTACCGAAGCTAGCGGTGAGTATACCGTTCATCCCGAGTTCAACAAGAAAATTCCCGGATGAAAGAGAAAGTTCTCTTAATTCAGTTGAAGGAATTATCAGAGAGTTCTGAATATAAAGTCCTTCACTGGTCTGGTAACCGTTGTAACTGCTTCCGAAAAATTCCTTAAGATTTTTCAATCCGATAAAGACAGAGGGAATGTCAAACGGAGTTGGATCAAATCCGAAAATTGAAGTAAGATCAACGTCTCTTCCTACTCCTGCGTGAAAAATTACAAAAGCTGTTCTGGAAGTATCGTAAGCTGAAAAATCAATAAAACTGTCTGCTGCCTGCCATGCCTGCTGAAACAGATTTCCCAGTTTTGCATTGGTTTCATTTCTCTGAGGCGAATAATCCTGCATCTTTCCGGGAAGTGTAATAATGTTCCCGTAAAGATCGAATGATATATTCAGTTTTCCTTTGGAGGCTTTTGAATAATAATTTTTAAGGAAAGTAAGGTGATCCGCAAAATAAGCGCTGTCATATGGCGGAGCATCGATAACGGTATCTCTTCCGGTAGATTGGTTGAAATATTTATTTGACAAATCAAACTTTCCGTTACCTGAAGATCTTACGTCATCATCTTCCTGAAACTGTACAAGAATACCTACTACTTTATAATTTTCAGTACCTCCGAAATAATCTCTGGGTTGAAATGATTGAATATTCTGATTACCGGATTTTAAAGGGTGAGACAGTTTCAGATCAAATCTGTTCTGTGAAAAAATTTCCGCAGCGGATAGAATAAGAAAAACAGAAACAATTGAAAATAATTTTACAAACATATTGTCGTTTAAATAATAATAACCATAGTTCAGATTGAAGAACTATGGTTATTTTTTGAAATAAGAATTTATTCTAAAAATTTACAAGCAAACCAAACCGCAGAGTATTTTCAAGCGGGTGATTGGCTTCTATAGTGCTGAGATAACTGAAGTCGAATCCATAGAGACTGTATCTGATACCTGCACCGAGAGTATAGAATTTTCTGTTTCCGTAAGAAGGATCTTCGTAGAAATAACCTGCTCTTAAAGCGATAAGTCTGGGGCTTCCGTACCAGAATTCAGCTCCGACTGATGTCTGAAAAGATTTTGCAATTCCGGGAATGCCGCCTTTCCATGAAGTGAAAATAGCTTTGTATACCGGGTCCACTGAACCGGGAGTGACTACTCTTCCGGAATCATCAATAACGGCAAGATTTCTGTTTACAAGGAGTTTAGAAAAATCAGCAGTCAGAGTAAGTGAATTAAACTCTGATTTGACTATTTCATAAGCTAGTCCGAATCTGAACTGTGTTGGAAGCGGATCTGCCTGAGCCTGGTCGACATAAGAAATAGAAGGACCGAAATTGGAAAGATTAACTCCGGCTGAGAATTTATTTTTAAGGAAACTTGAACCTGTTACCGGTCTCCATAATGCTGAAAGATCAAGCGCGGCTGAAATACCTGTACCTGTACCTTTTTCATTTCCGACAGTCAGATCGTTTGGGGATAGTCTACTGTATATGAATCTTCCTGAAACACCACCGCCCCATTCCTTACTGAGCATCGTTGCATATGAAACTGCAAAAGCCATTTCATAAGCTTTATAATTTCTGTCCGGCTGTGGATTCCCGAATTCATCAGTTACAATAACTTCACCGATATTAAGATAGGTTAAACTTGCTCCCACTGTTCCGTTTATACTTTTAATGTATTTTTTTCCAGCTATGTAATCATAGAACAGATCACCTATGTTAAGACCTGCGAGCCAGGGTGAATGTGTAAAATTAACTTCTGTTCCCACTTTCTGAAAAGCAAGTCCGGAAGGATTCCAGTGCATTGCAGTTGCGTCATCAGCAATCGCAGTTCCTGTTTCTCCCATTCCGCCGAATCTGGAATTAGGTCCGATCAAAAGAAACGGTACACCTGTTGAAACTGAGTTCTGTGCATATATATCAGCACTGTCGTATGCAGTAATTGCCATAACGGCAAATAATATGCATAGTGTTTTTAATGTTTTTAACATTAATTGTTTAACCTCCATATGATTATTTAAGCTTAGCTAATTTACCGATGGAATTTTTGGAAAGTTTTCCATCGTTTGAATTAATTGATATTTTATAAAGATAAGTTCCGTTGGCGATAATATCTCCGTCGGTGTCTTTACCGTCCCATTCAATATCCACAAATTTATCAGTAATATTGCTTTTATTCAATTCTTTAATTAATCTGCCGCTCACTGTATAAATCTTTATCTGAGCAGTCAAAGGACTGTCTGAATTGTGCTGAAAAATGAAACTAGTAAAATCCCTGAACGGATTTGGGTAATTATAGACATTTTCAAGGGCAAGTTCACTCGTACCAATAACATTGAACTCTACAGTTTCAGTCTGAAGATTGTTATAGGTGTCCCAGGCTTTGACTTCGAGTTTATATTTTCCTTCAGCAAGATTGCTGAAGTCATAGGTAACATTTCCCTGCTGATATCCTGCTGTGCTGGTGTAATACTGTGTTAGATCAATTTTCCTGTTTTCATCATCATTCAGTATTGCTTCAAGTTTATGGCCAATTGTTCCTGTCAGATTCAGACCGTTCTCGTCAAAAAAGTCCACAATCAGTTTCGGATTCTGGTTTACAATATCGCCCGACCTGAAATTTCTGCTGTCAAGATAGATCTTGACTTCCGGTCCTGTAGTGTCAACAGGCGCATTTGGATCCTGACCGCTGATCGTGAAATTATCAAAGTATCCGATTCCGTCTGAAGTGCTGTTCTTGAAATATGAAATGATCTTGCCGTTTCCCGGATTATAGGAAATATCCTTCGGTACTACATATTCCATAACCCATTTACCGTTAACTACATTTACTTTTCCGGAAAAAATCTTTCCGCCCTGAAGTTTAAAATTAAACAGACTGGAGAAATCAATGATACTTATATTTTTATCAACGTCCAGTACATCCATATCAAGTACTCCGTTGTAATCTGACCAGAATGAAGAATCTGGTCTGATTATTGATCCGTAAATTTTTATTTTCTGAAGAGCTTTCATTTCAAAAAGCTGTGATGCCGGACTGCCGTTTAGACTGTCTATTTTTGCAAGATGCTGCGGGTGACCAAGTCTTAGAGTAGGATCGCATAAAAGAGCAAATTTAAGATCGTTGTCCGCATACAGCTGCTGCTTGACATTGAATACTGCTTTACCAAGACGCAGTCTGAGATTCAAAGTATCACTTGCAAAGAGATTTCTGTAAAGAAGATTATTGTAAATTGCATTCGGTACCGCATAAACCGGTCTTACAGCGGCTGAAATTCCTATCGCTCCTATATCCTTAGTAACTACTAGCTGCTCAGCGGCGCTTAATATATAGGGATCATCCCATCTTGCGAGATCGCAGCTGGCAATTGTTATAAAAGGTAATTTTTTTATGTTTGTAAGCTGAGGAATTGATACCTGTCTTTCGAATATTCTTTCATGAGCCCAAAGATCAACGCTTCCGTGTCCTGTATAATTGATTACCAGTTTTCCGTCGTTCCAGTTCTTGATAATATCAACATTTGCTCCCGGTTTTCTTCGCCCCTGAGGTGTTATCTCGGTCGGATAACTTACAATATAGATCTTGTTTTTTTTCAGGTACTTTGGTGAATTATTCTGAGCAACATCTTCACACTGATCTGTATGCAGACTTCCTTCCTGACCCTGTGTATTCTCTGTTGTCCATCCGTCATCTGCAATATAAAGTACTTCATTTCTCCATTTATCAAAATTGGCAGGGTTCTCGTACTGAATTATTTTATCTATATAATTATTTACATCTTCAAGTGAGTTTGCATTTAATCTGCCTGACGCAAAATCTACAATATTTATGCTGCTGGGTTCGGGATAATTTTCAGTTACTTCAAGTATGTAATCATCACTGCAGTAACTTTCCACGTCATCGGAGTACTGTGAATTTCTTTCTATAGGCGGAATCCAGTTCTTAAAATTTGCATTATACAGATTGTAAATATTCTTGTAGTCATAACTCCCGTCTCCCATGAACATCACATAAACAGGTCTTAACTGCCAATTATTATAAGCGAATTTAAGAAAATTCCTCATAGCAACAGGGTCTACCATCCCGTTTGAAAATTCATTATAGATCTCTTCAATGTCGACAGTTATAGTTTTAATGTAATTGTCTCCGGGCTGTTCACGGTACTGTTTTAATCTGTTTGCGGCTGACATGAATTCTTTCGGAGCTATAATAATAAAAGAAGCACCGTCAGCATATTCGCCTTTAAGATTCTGATTAGGGAATCTGGAAGAAATCGAGACCGGAGTTTTATAATTTGCGGAATTAAGGGCATAATATTCCTTAGGACTGGACTGTATTATATTATCCTGAAATCTTAAGACTCCGTTTGAATATGAGATCGGATTTATTATCACAGGCTGAGTTACATTTGATACATCCAGCAGTTTAATATCCGGGTCAGTGAATCCGTTTATCTGATATTCCATTACCCCGCTTGTGTCAGGAGAATTGAATCTCAGTATATTGTTCTCTGCAGTAAGATATCTGTTGTACTGTACCTCATAATAATCATAGTAACCGGAAACACTGGATGAATTTCCATCCTGTGAACGGAGTGAAGCTTTGAAATTTATAGATGTTTTTCCGGGAGAAAGTGTATAGTTTACTCCGAGAATGTTATTATTGATATATGCAAGATTGATATGTGAAAATCCGTTGATTGATGAAACGAACTGATTCATTATGAATCCTGAATTCAGGTCTTCAAGTCTCCATGTAGTGGGAAAGAAAGATCCGTTTCCGAATCTGAACCTCATCGCTAAGCTGCTTCCGGGGATGTAACCTTTTAACTCCTTACTGAAAGTAAAACTTTCATTTACTCCTATCCGCTGACTTACCCAGAGATATCCCGTCGAACCGAGATTGTTGATCTCAGGCTCATCAAATATTTTATCTTTAAATGACGGAAGGGGACTGATGCCCTGTATGTTTCCGGAATTTACTGTCTGCATTCTTTGTCCCTGCTGACCGCCGAATGAGATCCAGTAATAATTTACTTTTGAGAATTTATTTATCTTATGAAAGTAAGTATTGTAAAAAGTGTCGAATTTCCATTCATTCGGATTCCTACCGTAAAAGAGGATGTAATCGTTGTCATTGAACTGACCGTCATCTTCACCCGATACAAATATCCTGTTTTCAATAAGATCTACCGGAGCAGGATCAGAGTTGTTGTAAGGCAGGTCTGAGCCGCCGTTTCCGTAAATCTTTATAGTTCTCGGATCTAAACCGCTTACATTGATTCCGGCATTCTGTAGATAATTTTTATCAAGTTTGTAAATACCGGATTCTAATACTTCCATTCTGTAAAAATCACCGGAAGCAAGTACACTGTTAACAACGGGAAGGTCTTTCTGTGCATTGAATTCCTTTGTGGACCAGTTTAAAGCTGCGTCAGAGTTCAAAGCTATGCCTCTGAGAAATTGTCTTTCTTCACTGCTGAGACTTTTATTTACATATACAGGACTGCCGTCATATGTTATCCTGATCCTTATGTAACTGTATTTTTTGATCGAATTCGTTACGGGATTGAACTGAACGGGATAGATTTTCAAATATCCGAGATATTTGTTCCTTAGAGAGCCTGCATTGTTTACAGCGGCTGGGTAGTCAGGGAAATAGGTATTTGTGCTGTATACTTTACTGTCTTTATTATATACCGGGACATATTCTTTGCTTTTGGAATTGTATGAATATTCAGGTACCGGTTTGATATCGGCGTTATATTCATCGGTATAAGCTGCGTCAATTATTTCAACTCTGTTGTTTCCTTTTGAAGTTGTAAGGAATACAGGAAATGCTCTGAACTTAACATCCGGACTTCCCTTCAGATCAACGGCTCCAATGGAATTGGCAAAATCCGTCTGGGTTTTATAAACAGGTCTGAATTCTATTTCAATGAAAGATTCATTTGAGTTTATAACATTAAAATCGACAATTTCAACATCGGACGAATCAATAACGGCAGACTTAACTGACTTGGTATCAGGTGAAATGATGCCGGATTTCTGGGAATATGACAATGCCGGCAGTAATACGGAAATGAAAAGTATCAAAACAGGAGTAAGAAATCTGCCCAGTGAAATTATCGGATTATTTTTCATTATAAAATTTTTGCATTTATATTAGACACTTGAAACCAAACAATAATAGACTTAAAAAATTTCTTTTTTTAATAATAAAAAAACCATTTTGTAAAGATTTTTACAATTCTTTATAAAATGGTTTTTAAAATATAAATGCATAGAGTTTTAGGAAAATCTTAATTGTTAATTAATACCAAACTTCTCTATACAGTTATTTTTAATTTTAAATTAGATACAAATATATTTTTATATACCAAGAAAAGCAATACTCATTCAAATATTTTTAAAATGTATCTTTTTCTTGGTAAGACCCATTTTTTCCAGAACTTCCAGATTATTCAGCGCGTTTTTTGCAGCCGCCTGTTCAGCCTGTTTCTTTGATTTCCCTTTTCCGATACCGAGACTCCTTTTGTTGACAAATACCTCAACAGTGAAAAGCTTGTTATGCTCGGGTCCTTCTTCTTTGATAATGGAATATTCGGGAATAAAATCAGTATGCGCCTGAACGAATTCAAGGAATTTGCTTTTATGGTTTTCATCAAACTGATTTAACCATTTAATATCAAGCTTGACAAATATTTCCCCATTCAGAAAATCCTTAGCAGATTCATATCCTGAATCCATAAATACTGCGCCGATGAGCGCCTCGTATGTGTCAGCCAGAATAGTATCATACCCCTCACTAATTGATTTTTTAGCTGTGTATGATGCAAGCAGAAAATCCTGAAGTCTGAGGTTTTTGGCTCTTTCAGCGAGAAATTTTTTGTTTACGAGGATTGACCTGAATTTAGTAAGGTCACCTTCTTCATTTAAAGGGAAATTCTTGTATAAATATTCAGCGACTACAAGATCGAGGACAGCATCTCCGAGGAATTCAAGTCTTTCATTGGAAATTATTCCAAGTCTGCCCGAATCGCTTTTAACTGTAAGAAAAGATCTGTGCGTAAGAGCTGTTATAAAATAATTCCTGTCAATTATTTTATAATGAATGAGATTCTGAAGTTCATCAAAATCCACATAATCTGATAATTTCTGATGTGAACTCCTGAGACTTTCACGCCGCTTGTAAAAAAGATTAAATTTTTTTAACCGGTTCTTTAAAAGATTAAACATAAATTATTTGAAGGTGGAAGTAAAAAATCAGTCTTCGAATTTTTTAAATATAATTGCAGTATTGTGTCCGCCGAATCCTGAGTTTTCAGAAAGAACGGTCCTAACTTCTTTTTTCATTGCTGTGTTGACAACATAATTAAGATCACATTCAGGATCTTTTTCTTCATAGTTTATGGTAGGTGGAATTACGCCGTCCCGGATAGTTAATATTGAGGAAATTGCTTCTATTGCACCTGCTGCACCAAGTAAATGTCCTATCATTGATTTGATAGAGTGTACCGGTATCTGTAAAGCTTTATCCTTGAAAACATTTTTTATTGCAAGACTCTCGTTTTTATCGTTATAATACGTTGACGTTCCGTGTGCGTTTATAACGTCAATGTCATTTATAGTAAGATTTGAATTCCTGATTGCAGTTGATATTGCCCTTGCTACGCCTTCTCCTTCGGGAGCAGGTTCGGTAATGTGAAATGCATCGGCAGTGAGTCCAAATCCGGTGATCTCTGCATATATCCTTGCGCCTCTTGCCTTGGCGTATTCAAGCTCTTCAAGGATCAAAGTTGCACCGCCTTCTCCCATTACAAATCCATCCCTGTTTTTTTCAAATGGTCTTGATGCTTTCTGTGGAGCGTCATTTCTGGTAGAAAGAGCTTTCATGGAATTAAATCCGCCTACGCCCATTGGACATATCACTGCTTCAGAGCCGCCTGTGATCATAACATCGGCGTCTCCTCTTTCAATGAGCATTACAGAATCTGCGATGGAATGAGCTGAAGTCGTACAGGCGGAAATGGTGGCGTAATTCGGTCCCTTGAATTTATATTTCATGGATATCCTTCCCGCAGCAATATCCGCTATCAACATCGGAATAAAGAAAGGACTGATCCTGTCAGGATTACCGTCTCGCTTATATAGGTTAGTCTGCTGGTTATGATAAGTCCACATACCTCCGATTCCTGAACCATATACAACCCCGCATCTTTCCTGATCGACTTTTTCTATATTAAGACCCGAATCCTTTATTGCTTCTTCGGTAGCGGCTAATGCATATTGTGTAAATGGATCGACCCGCTGGGAAAGTTTTCTGTCCATGTAATTCGTTGGATCAAATCCTTTAAGCTCAGCGGCAAATTTGGTATCAAATTCTGTAGTGTCAAAATAAGTGATGTTATCAACGCCGCTCTTTCCGGAGATCAATGCGGACCAGAAATCATTTATGTTTAATCCTACCGGACTGACTACACCTATGCCTGTAACGACAACTCTTCTTCTCATGAATTTATCTTAAATGCAATATCTTTGAACAAATGATTTATTTCGTTGATATTTTTTCGGAAATGTAACTGACTGCGTCACCGACTTTCTGAATCTTTTCAGCATCCTCGTCCGGAATTTTTATATCAAATTCTTCCTCGAATTTCATTACAAGCTCAACTGTGTCAAGAGAATCCGCTCCGAGATCATTGATGAACGAAGCATCAGTGGTTACTTTTGATTCTTCAACTCCGAGTTTATCTACTACAGCGCTAATTACTTTTGCTTCTATTTCAGCATTTGTCATTTCTAAAATCTCCTAAATTTTAATTTATTGTTTTATTTAATCTGACAATATAAGAAAATCAAAAAATCTTTAAAAGTTATTTAATAATATTATTGAAAAATGTAAATTACTTCAGTTTCAGACTGTCTGACTTCTCCTGCAGGTAATTTCTCAAAGAATCCAGCTTAATCTGAAATTCCTTAAGCTGTAATTCTCTTGCGTTAAGCTGCTCTTCCTTATTGAGAATCCTTTCTTCCCTGGTTGCAAAGGTTTTTTCCTCTTTTGATTTATCCCAGTATCCGAGATCCTCAAAATACCCTTTGAACAGGAAATTATGCTTCAGGGCTTCCATATTCTGATAGAAACTGAATGATCCCATTTCCAGATTTGCAGTCGTGCTGTTCGTATTTTTCATGATGCCTTTGATATTGTTTGCAAATACTGTATCGGTAAGCAGTGTTCCCACAAGACTCTGGCTTGAATTAATTTTTGTTGTAATATCTTCAATATTGGTTGTGATCTTGTCTATGCTTCCGCTGAGATTCTTAATATCCGAAGAAACAAAATTAATTGTGCTTGATGCCTTTGACAGGATGTTGCTGATCTGAGATGTTGAACTTGCAAAACTTGACATCAGCGAATCCACGTTATCATATATGCTTGAATTGTTTATAAATTTGCCGAGTGTACCTTCTCCATTGTTGATCTTCACCATAATTTCTGAAAGCTGAACTGCAATGACCTGAGCCTGTTTTGTGGACTCATTCAGGTTGTTGATAATATCCCCGATAGATACGGGTGCAACCGAATGTATTGAATCTCCGTTCTGTACCATTTCAGAATTCGCGTTTCCTGCGGTGATTGAAACTATCTTGTTACCTACAAGTCCGTCCGAATTAATGGAAGCTTCAGAATCTTTCTTGATAAATTTCTGCACGTCGCTTACGAGATTCATATTCACCCGGACTTTATCCAGTGAAATTATTTCAATGGACTGAACTGTCCCGACGTTAATTCCCGCATACTGAACCGAATTTCCCTGCGTTAGTCCGCTGACACCGGAAAATATTGAATACACATTAAATGTTTTGGAAAATAAATTTTCCTTGCTGCCTATATAAAATAATGCAACAATAAATATTGTTAACCCTGCAAGAATGAATATCCCGAGTTTAATGTATTTTGATTTTTCTATGCCCATGATTCTATTATAAAATTAACTAAAAATTAAAACAAATATTAAAGAAATATTAATTGATGTAGAAATAAAGTGATCATTATTGATTATCAGCGTTATTCAAATTCAAAAAATCCTTTTACGAATTCATCGTCTGAATTTTTTAGTTCGTCGAAACTTCCCTCAGCCGCCAGAGTGCCTTCTTTGAGAACTACAATTCTGTCTGATACAAGTTTTGCACATGCCATATCATGCGTTACAATAAGTGATGTTACATTGAATTTTTTCTGCATATCCAGTATCAGCAGGCTTATCTCATTTGAAGTAACCGGATCAAGACCTGTCGTCGGTTCATCATATAAAATTATCTCGGGATCGAGCATCAGTGTCCTTGCAAGTCCGATCCTTTTTTTCATTCCTCCGGAAAGTTCTGAAGGCATTTTGTCTATTGATTCAAGCAAACTCACATTCTTCAGAGTCTCCTCTACTTTTTCTTCCAGATTCTGATTCTCATAATCAGGCTGTCTTATTACAGGAAATTCAAGGTTCTGCCTGACTGTCATTGAGTCATACAGTGCTCCGCTCTGAAACAGGAACCCTATCCTGCGTCTGATCAGATTTTTTTCCTTTTCGGGAAGACTGATAAATTCCTTTCCGAATACTTCTATTTTTCCTTCCGTAGGATAGAGCAGACCTATGATGCATTGAAGTATTACTGATTTGCCCGTACCTGATTTTCCCAGCAGTACAACTGTTTCGCCTTTCTGCACATCGAGGTTTATATCCTTTAATACAGTAAAATTACCGAAGGACTTTTTAAGATCAGTAATTCTTAATATCGGATTGTCACTGTCTGTATTCTTCTGTCCGGGCATTTATAAAAATTATAAAATTAATTTGCAGATCATTTTCAGAAATATTTTAAAAACATTAAAAGATGATCGATGTTACCTGAACCATTAACATATCGATCAGAATAACAAGCAGCGAAGATATTACAACGGCTGTGTTGGCGGCTATTCCTACACTCTCCGTTCCTCTGTCAGCATTATATCCTTCGAAACAACCGACCACGCCAATACTGAAACCAAAAAGAAAAGTCTTTATTGTAGCCGGAATGATGTCCCGCATTTCAATGTTTGTAAGTGATGATAAAAGATAAGATTTTAAACTTGAGGATTCCGTAATGCTGAAAGCAATATATCCTCCCATAAGCGCGATCATGTCAGCTAGAATTACAAGAAGGGGCAGCATAAGAGTTGCAGCTGTTACTCTTGTCACAACAAGGTATTTGAACGGATTGCATCCTGATACTTCCATTGCGTCTATCTGTTCGGTAACTTTCATAGAGCCGAGCTCCGCTCCTATTCCTGAGCCGATCTTTCCTGCAAATATCAGAGCGGTTATAACAGGACCTATCTCAAGAATGATGGCAAGAGCTACCATAGAGGGAACAAGAGAGGAAGCTCCGAATTTATTAAGGGTCGGTATAGACTGCAGAGTAAGAGTGAGTCCGATTATAAAACCGGTTACTGCAATGAGAGAAAATGATTTGTATCCAATCTGATAAAACTGTTTTAAAGTTTCTTTGATCTCATAAGGAGGCTTTAACAGTTCTCTGATATTTCTCAGAGCAAAATAAAAAAGTGATGATATTTTAATAAGAGTATCCTGTACCGAAATCGGGAGTTCCACTTTAAAAATCTTTCCGGATTTATTAACCGCAGAATCTGACATAAAAATATTTTTTTTACTGCTTAAAGAAATTAACACATAAATTACTGATCATTCGCTCTGATGTGAAGATTTATAAACGGATTTGCAAAACCAAGAACTATCCCGGCAGAGAAATCAAGTATACCGGAACCATTCTTAACATAGGTATATCTGATCTTTACGCTTGGATAAAATAAAAGCTTGTCATTTCTGATTGAATATCCGAATGACATTTCAGGAAAAAATCCGTTATTGGAAAAATTGGTAAAGTAACCAGCGCCGAATGATAATACCGGCGTTCCCTGTAAAAAATTTGACGGCTCAATTCCGCTTTTCAATAATATATCGTATTTATAAGCAAACCTGAGATTGCTGCTGAGATCCTTTCTGAAAATATAAGAATATTCGGCTGATAATCTGTGTTCGCCGAAATATCCGAAACCAAGCGAAATTTCCTTTGTAATACCGCCTCCGATCTTGTCATTTTCATACAGAACAATGGGATTAAGAAAATAAAGAAACGTTGCTATGCCGATTGCCATAGGTAAAGTGGATGAAGCGGTCTGTGACCTGTCTGAAATTTTCAGACCGTTAAAATTTCTCTGAAAGATCTTTGCATCTTTATTGAATCCTGAATGAGAATCTTTTTTTAAAGAAAACTTCATCAGATCTTCAGAACTTATAAAATTATATTTTGTCTGTGAAAGAATTTCCGCAGAAGGATGAAAAAGCAGAATTGCAAACAAAAATAATATTGAAAATTTTTTAAACAATTATATATGGAAGTGTTTATGTTTTCTTAATATATCAGTGAATCAGATTTTAATAAAAGAGAGCAGAAGTTTCCAGCATTAATTTACTCATTCATTAATTTCTCAAGTGAATCAAAATATGCTTCGCTTAATTTACTTAAAATAATATTTATTTCCCTGTTTATAATTAATCTGTCGCCTCTGACATTGCCCAACTCATTCGCTTTTATTTTTTTCAAATCCGATTTTTCGATAACGCTTTGCAGCCGTTCAGTGTCAGTTGAGATAAGAAAACAGCTTTGTGTCTCTTCAAAAAGCTGAAAATCTTTTCTCTTATTATATTCAAGTTTTATTTCACAGCCGATCTGATAATCCCTGTTCATAATGCAGCACTCGGCAAGAGCTGTTCCGAGTCCACCGTCAGATATATCATGAGCCGACTTTATAAGACCGTCTGAAATAAGTTCAAGAATAAGTTCCTGAACTTGTTTTTCATAATCCGCATTAATTTCCGGAGCGTCTCCTGACGTTAGTCCGTGAACTGTTTTGAAATATTCACTGCTTCCAATACTCTGTTCGGAAGAATTATTTTTTAAATCTCCGCCTATTAATAAGACAATGTCTCCTTCATCCTTAAAATGACCTGTCATAATTTTTCCTGTGTCTTCTATAAGACCGAGCATTCCGATTACGGGAGTAGGGTAGACAGCGTGATCTCTGGATTGGTTGTAGAAACTAACATTTCCTCCTGTTACCGGCGTATCGAGAATTTTACAAGCATCACCGATACCTTTCAGAGCTTCTGTAAACTGGTAATATACTTCAGGATTATATGGATTCCCGAAATTGAGGCAGTTAGTGACTGCAAGTGGTCTGGCTCCGGCGCAAACTACATTCCTTGCGCTTTCACAGACAGAGATCATTCCTCCTTTATAAGGATTCAGATATACATATCTTCCGTTGCAGTCGACTTTTAAGGCCAAAGCTTTTTTTGTACCTTTTATCCTTATGACCGATGCATCGCCTCCCGGCAATACGGCAGTGTTTGTTCTGACCTGAGTGTCGTACTGTTCATATACCCATTTCTTATTTGTGATATTCGGCGAAGAAAGAAGACTTATCAGAACATTGTTAAGATCAGCCGGTTCAATTACTTTTCCGGCTTCGAATTTTCCCGTTTCACTCAGATATGCCGGCTTCTTCGATTCTCTTTTATAAACGGGAGCTCCGCCTCCCAGTACAAGTTCAGATGCAGGAACGTCAGCTTCAAGTTTACCATTGTAAAAAACCTTTACTCTGTTATCCTTAATTACTTTGCCGATCTCTACACAATTCAGATCCCATTTTTCAAAAATATCAACTGCAGTTTTTTCCTTACCCTTTTTAATCACTACAAGCATTCTTTCCTGTGATTCCGAAAGCATTATTTCATAAGCGCTCATATCATTATCTCTGAGCGGAACGAGATCAAGATTTATTTCCATACCGCAGTTTCCCTTAGCGCTCATTTCGCTGGTTGAGCAGGTAATTCCCGCAGCACCCATATCCTGAATCCCAATCACTGCGCCTGAACTGATCAGTTCAAGAGTCGCCTCGAGAAGCAGTTTCTCCGTAAAAGGATCGCCTACCTGAACGTTTGGTCTTTTTGATTCCGAATCTTCCGATATCTCTTCGGAAGCGAATGTCGCTCCGTGTATTCCGTCTTTTCCCGTGGAGGAACCTACAATAAAAACCGGATTTCCTTCTCCGGACGCTTCAGCTGTGGCGGTTTCTTTATGTTTCACAATTCCCACAGCCATTGCATTTACAAGCGGATTATCATTGTAGCAGTCTTCAAAATATACTTCTCCGCTTATGGTAGGGACTCCGAAACAGTTTCCGTAATCTCCGATTCCCTTCACTACATTTCTGAAAAGAAACCTGTTTCTTTTTGTCTGGTCTTTTTTATCTTTGTCAGAATCTTTTACAGAACCGAAACGAAGTGAATTCAAAGCTGCTACTGGTCTGGCTCCCATAGTGAAAATATCCCGCAGAATACCACCGACTCCTGTAGCTGCTCCCTGATACGGTTCCACTGCAGAGGGATGATTGTGCGATTCGATTTTGAAGGCAACCGCAAGTCCGTCTCCTATGTCTACAAGTCCGGCATTTTCCTCTCCGGCTCCGACAAGAAGTCTTTTACCAGTCCGGGGAAGTTTCTTGATCTCAAGTATGGAGTTTTTATATGAACAGTGCTCGCTCCACATTACAGAGAAAATTCCGAGTTCTGTATATGAAGGAGTCCTTCCGAGGATTCCGAGAATTCTCTCATACTCTTCTCCGGTAAGTCCTAATTTGATCGCAAGCTCTTCATTGATTAGTGGTTCAGGCATTTCATTTGATAGTTTTATTAATTATAGTTAAACGACTGTTTTTATTTTAGTCATTTTAAAATTTATTTTGCGGAATAATTTAAGTCAGGGAATGAAAGGTTTCTGTCTGAAATGAACATCCTTTGCTGATTTCAGAATCTTTCATAGTTTCTGCAGATCTCGATAAGAGCTTTTGATGCTTCATCAATTGACCTTATCCGGCACCTTGTTTCTGAAAAATTGTAATCACCGCCGCGGCAGGGAATTCCGAGAAAGAAATAATAATCTGTTTTGAGTTTATATACTTCGATCTCATCCATGTCAGAGACAGGATCGGGACAGCCTTCGTAGATATCATAGCTGAATTCCTTCAGCGTGCTGTTGACAAAATTTCTAACCTTTGCGGATTTGCATTTTTCAATTATGAAATCCTTTTCAGTCTCAGTTCCCGTAACGTCAATCACGACAACAAGATCATCTCTGCGAACTTCCTTTGCCACTTCTTTCGCCCCTCTCATGTCTATTTCCTCATCGGGAGTGAGTTCGATCCTTACATTTTCGGAATTTACTTCTCCGCTGAAAAATGTTTTCATTGCTGTATAGACTCCTGCATAGTTGTCAAGAAATCCGACATATTCGTCATCATCAATTCTCAGGTGAACCCTCTTATAGTTTGTATCTGCATGCGCTGAAATTATTATCATATTAAGATAAGTTAAATTTATTTTTGTAAAAAAATGAAGTTCCTGAAACTACTAAAAGAGGATTTATAAGAACATTTATTACCGGAATGAAAGTAAGTAAAAAAGCAATCATGCCGAATCCCATTGCAAGGGTTTTTTTAGATGAAATTATCCTGAGCTTTTCGCTGAATACGGTCATACTTCTTGTCATCGGATAATCCATATAATCCAGAGCATTATAAAAAAAAGAAAACAGTCCGCCGAATACGAATGAAATTGTATTTCCTATCATGGGTATAAAGTTAATCAGAAATAAAGGTATCATGATGGAGACATAAAAAAGTATTTTTTTAAGCTCTTCTTTTATGCTGAAATATGTCTCATCAAAAAAACTCATTTTGCTTTCAGTTACGATCCCGAATTCTTTTTCTTCTATCAGCTTTGACATCTTCTCGTTAAACGGAGCTGACACTATTCCTCCGAATATCACAAAGCCGAAATAGCAAATAAGAAGAACAAGAAGGAATGAAAATAACTTAAGGAAGAAATTCAGAAAGTCTACAAGCAAATTATCGGGAAGATTCTTTTCAACAGCATCCGATGAACTGCCGATCAGCCAGTTGTAAGCGTAAAAAAAAATTGTCCCGTAGATGACTAAATTAATCATCATAGGGACAATTGAATAAAGTATTAGACCAGGATATCTGAAAAACAATTTTACGCATCTGAACGGATAAAAGAACCCATGCATAAAATTATTCATTTTCAGATCACAGAATTAACGTTTTGATTTAATATTTTTAAAACCAAAGCTTACTTAATGCCGAATGCTTTTTTTATCTTCCCAACGTAATCAAGCTTTTCCCATGTAAACAATTCGACTTTTATTTTTTTATCTTTTCCGTCGGGAGTCTTGAAAGTCTTTGTAACGATCTCATTTTTTCTTCCCATGTGACCGTAAGCAGCAGTCTCGCTGTAAATCGGATTTCTGAGTTTCAGTCTCTGCTCAATGAAGTATGGTCTCATGTCAAATATTTTCTCGACTACCTTTGATATTTCGCTGTCTTTTTTACCTATTCTGCAAGTACCGAATGTATTGATGTTAATGTTCATTGGTTTTGCAACGCCTATCGCATATGAGACCTGAACGAGAACTTCATCACAGACGCCTGCGGCTACAAGATTCTTGGCAATGTGTCTTGTGGCGTAAGCAGCTGATCTGTCCACTTTGGAAGGATCTTTTCCGGAGAATGCTCCGCCGCCGTGCGCGCCTTTTCCGCCGTAAGTATCAACTATGATCTTTCTTCCCGTAAGTCCGGTATCTCCGTGCGGACCGCCGATCACAAAATTCCCTGTTGGATTTACAAGATATTCAATGTGTCCGTTCAGAAATTTTCCGTAATTTCTGTATTTGGATTTTACTCTGGGAATCAGAATGTTTATAATATCAGCTTTAATCTTTTTCTGCATTTCCTTTTCGCTGCTGAACTCGTCGTGCTGTGTTGAGATAACGATTGTCTTGATCTTCTTTGGCTTGTTATTGTCATCATACTCAAGCGTAACCTGTGATTTGGAATCAGGTCTGAGATATTTCATGACTTTCTTTTCCTTTCTGATCTCGGCAAGTTCAAACAGAAGAATATGCGCAAGGTCAAGCGGAAGAGGCATGTAATTTTCGGTTTCATTTGTTGCATATCCGAACATCATTCCCTGATCGCCCGCTCCCTGGTCTTCTTTTTTCTTTCTTACAACACCCTGATTAATGTCCTTTGACTGTTCATGAATTCCTGAAAAGACTCCGCACGCCTCGGCATCAAATTTATATTCGCTTTTTGTGTAACCAATCCTGTCAATAACTCCTCTGGTTATGCTCTGTACATCCAGATAGATCTTTGAGTTAACTTCTCCTGCTAGAACTACCTGACCGGTAGTGACAAGCGTTTCGCATGCAACTTTAGAATTCGGATCAAAAGCCAGAAAATTATCAATCAATGCGTCTGAAATCTGATCTGCAACTTTATCCGGATGTCCTTCTGATACTGATTCAGAAGTAAATAGATAAGACATTTATATATCTCCTTTTATTTGGTTTATTTTTTTAAATACTTTTTAAAATTTTTATAAGATGATGTAACAAAAGTTTTCTCTCAAAATTATTCCAGACTTTCCAGGATGATCTCGGCAACATCTTTAACTTTTACTTCATCACTCTTTTCCTTTGCCTTTACTCCGTCCGAAAGCATGGTCATGCAGAACGGACATGCTGAAATAATCGTACTGGCTCCGGTTCCGAGAGCTTCTTCCGTTCTTTCAATATTAACTCTTTTGCCTTCGGTCTCTTCGAGGAACATCCTGCCGCCGCCTGCGCCGCAGCAGAAACCTTTGTCCTTCGATCTCGCCATCTCAACTATATTAAGTCCCGGTATGCTGTTAACTGCTTCCCTCGGCTGATCGTAAACATTATTGTATCTTCCGAGATAACAGGAATCGTGATATGTAACAGTTTCACTGTTTTCTTTTTTCGGGGATAATTTTTTATTCTTTATAAGATCATCAATAAACTCTGTGTGATGAGTCACTTCCAGGTCTACTCCGAATTTTCCGTACTCGTTCTTAAGAGTATGCATGCAGTGAGGACAAGCAGTTACAACTTTTTTAACGTTGAATTTCTTTAATGTCTCTGCATTCTGCTGAATGAAAGTCTGAGCAAGAAATTCATTTCCAAGCCGTCTTGCCGGGTCGCCTGTGCATTTCTCTTCGCTGCCGAGGACTCCGTATTTTACGCCTGCCTTGTTAAGAAGCTGTGCAAATGACTTTGTTACATTTCGGTATCTTTTGTCAAAAGCTCCTGCGCAGCCCGACCAGAATACTACATCCAGATCATCGGCGCTGCCTATGTTTGATAATTTCTTTAAATGATTTTCCTTTCCTTCTTTTGAAAGTTCATCGCTGAGTTCATCTATCCAGTCATTCCTCTGTTCAGCTCCGAATGCCCAGGGAGATTCATTGTTCTCCATATTTCTGAAAACGGTATTCATCTCAGGGGGAAATTCCGACTCCATCATGACAAGGTCTCTTCTCATATCTATAATAGGAGTAATGTGATCAATCATAACAGGACATTCCTGAACACATGCCATGCAGGTCGTGCATGCCCAGAGTTCCTGCGGAGTTATGAAATCGTGAACCAGATTTTTATTTAAAGCCGGAGCGTTCTCGATCTTGTTTACGACAGCAGGTCCTTTCTCTTCAGTGCGTTTTCTGATCTTCGTAACTATGAGTTTGGGATTAAGAAGTTTGCCGGTTGTATTTGCCGGACAGACGGAAGTACATCTCCCGCATTCGGTGCATGTATATCCGTCGAGAATGTTTTTCCATGTAAGATCCTCGATGTCTTTGGCGCCGTACTGAGTAATTGATTCATCCTCGAAATTTATCGGTTTCAGAACGATGCCCTGATACGGTATCTGATAATTTGAAAAGAAAGTATTCGGCACTGAAGAAAGCACATGGAAATGCTTTGAGTAAGGAAGATAATTTAAAAATCCAAGTACAACAATAATATGAGCCCAGAAGAAAAATTCATATGCAGTATGTGAGCCGGCTGTAAAATTCCCGGCGATAAATGCAGATACAGGTCTGTAGCCTTCTGAACTTCCCAGTAGTATTTTTTCAACACTCATTCCGAACATCGTAATCATAACCACAGCGATCATTACCAGTATAAAGGAAGCGTCGAGCTTTGCGGATCTTTCAACCTGAAGTCTTTTAGGCGTACCTATATATCTCCTGAAAAGAGAGAATATGACCGTAACGAGAACAAGCATTCCGAAGAAATCCTGAAGGAATGTCAGAACATTATATAAAGGTCCTAGAAATGCAAACGAGAATGATGGAAAAAATCCCTCGATAATGGATTCAATTACTACAAAAAGCAGGACAAGAAATCCCCAGTAAATGCAGAGATGAAGAATTCCCGCAAACCTGCTGCGGAGAAGTTTTGTCTGAAGAAAGGCTATGCTTATTGTATTGCTGATCCTTTTGGGAATATCTCCGAATCTGTTTTCAGGTTTTCCAATCTTAAGAAAAGAAAAAAATCTCCTGGCAGAGTAGAGAAATATTCCCATAGCTCCGAAAAAGACCAACCCGAAAATTAGAACCCGCAGCATTAAAGGATTTAAGATTTGTGTTTCAAACGTTTAAATTACTTAAATAGAATTAAATATTAAAGATAATTGTAATGAAATTTTTTTATTGTTATTCAATACTGCCCCAAATAATTTTTATCATAAGAAATACTTTAATATTTAAAATCTTTTATACATTTTTATATATTTTGTCAAAGTATCGGCCTGTGAATTATTGCCGTTAAGAATTCGTAATATATGACTGCAAAATTTCCAGTTGTGTCCGGAACGTTTTATGAAAAATTTCAACAAGTGCAGAAACAATCTGAAAATGTTTCGGCTCATCACAAAATCCCGCTGCTTCCAAATCCGGGGTTTGAGAAAGTTAAGCACTTCGGCTTCACAAACTCCTCGCGGGAAAGTGAATGAACTATACAAATTATATTGTTTTGAAGTCTGAACAAATTATCATAATACCTCAAATTGTCTCAGCTTGATGTACTGATAATTATTCCCCGGAAAGAATCTTGAATTCACTCAGGAAAAATATACATATCTGCAATCCTCTATTGCGATTGATTTCAGAGAAATAAATATGTTGAATAAACTTAATATGATACTTAATTTGAGGTCAATAAATTTTTGAGCTGAACTTAACGTTAAAAAGCCGAAATGGCGGAACTGGTAGACGCACCGGACTCAAAATCCGGCGGGGCTTAAACTCCGTAAGGGTTCGACTCCCTTTTTCGGCACTTTAAGGGAAATTCAGAAATTTGAATATTCAAAATTAAACAAGGAGTAAATTATGTGCGGAATTGTCGGATACATTGGAAATAGAGACTGTCTCGGACTTATCATTGATGGATTAAAAAGACTCGAATACCGCGGCTATGATTCCGCAGGAGTTGCAATATTGAATGAAGACGGCGAAATCAATATTTTCAAGAAAAAAGGGAAAGTAAAAGAACTTGAATCCCAGTTCGATTTTAAAAAATTAAAAGGGCATACAGGTATCGGACACACAAGATGGGCGACTCACGGAGAGCCGAATGACATAAACGCCCATCCCCAGTCGGATATGACCGGAAATATTTCGCTTGTCCATAACGGCATTATTGAGAATTTTAAAACTCTGAAAAGAAAACTGGAAAATGAAGGTTATACTTTTACTTCAGATACGGATACGGAAGTTCTGGCAAATCTCATTCAGTATCATTTCAAACAAAAAAATGATTTTGAACTTGCAGTCAGACTGGCCCTTACTGAAGTCGAAGGAACTTACGGACTTGCTGTCATGAACAGATCCGAACCGGACAAGATCATCATCGCCAGAATGGGAAGTCCGCTTATGTTCGGACTCGGCAAAGACGAAATAATTGTTTCTTCGGATGCAGCTGCCATAATTAACATTACAAAAAATGTAATATATCTTGAAGACGGTGAAATGGCTGTAATTAAATTTGACGGCTTTAAGATCAAGACTATTAAAGACGAGGAAATTTACAGGGAAGTGATGAAACTTGATTACGACCTTGAGGAAATTGAAAAAAGCGGATTTGATCATTATATGCTGAAGGAGATCTGTGAACAGCCGGAGGCAATTCAGAATACCTACAGGGGAAGAATAAATTTCGGGAACGGCGAAGTAAAGCTTGGAGGAATAGAAAGTGTTAAAGATGATATCATAAATGCCAGAAAGATCATCATAATTGCATGCGGAACTGCCTGGCATGCAGGACTTTTGGGAGAATATATGCTGGAGGAATACTGCAGGATACCGACTGAAGTCGAATACGCATCCGAGTTCAGATACAGGAATCCCATTATTGAAAAAGGAGATGTTGTTTTAGTCATAAGTCAGAGCGGTGAAACTGCAGACACAATGGCTGCCCTGAAGGAAGCTAAAAGACTCGGAGCAGTTACGGTTGGGATAGTAAACAGCGTCGGTAGTTCCATTGCAAGGGAAGTGGATGCCGGAACATACATTCACGCCGGACCGGAGATTGGAGTTGCTTCAACAAAGGCATTTACCTGTCAGCTCATGTCGCTTATCCTTATTACCCTTATGATAGGAAAAAGCAAGGGAACAATTTCCGAAAAGGAGCTTAAGGAAATTACGGAGGAGATAAAAGTACTTCCGGATAAAATGAAGGAAATTATTAACAAGAGAAATGATTATAAATTCATAGCCGAGGAATTCAAGGATTCGAGAAATTTCCTCTATCTCGGCAGGGGATTCAATTTCCCGGTGGCTCTTGAAGGAGCATTAAAGCTAAAGGAAATCTCGTATATTCACGCCGAAGGATATCCTGCCGCTGAAATGAAGCACGGTCCGATAGCTCTGATTGATGAAAATATGCCGGTTGTATTCATTGCTCCGAAAGACAAGACATACGATAAGATCATATCAAATATCGAGGAGATCAAAGCCAGAAAAGGAAAGATCATTACCATTGCAACTCAGGATGATAATGAGATCAATAATTATTCGGATTATATATTAAGGGTGCCTAAGACGCATCCTATATTATCTCCGATACTGAACAGTATTCCGCTGCAGTTTCTCTCCTATTATATAGCTACTGCCAGAGGATGCAACGTGGATCAGCCGAGAAATCTTGCAAAAAGCGTAACTGTGGAATAAAATAATACTCTGCATTAATTCTTTAAAAAAAGTCTCCGGATAGAATCCGGTGACTTTTTTTTTATCCTTTAAACGTACGGAACTGTAAAAACTGCAAAACGCTGATTTGTATAATTTTGAGAAACATAAAGTAAACTTTAATTTTTCTTAATTAAAATTTGAATTTTAAAATTAAATACCTTATTTTTACAAATCTTACAATTAACTTATTATCTAAACTAAACCCAAAGAAAGGAAAAAAATGAAAAAGAAATTTTCATTCTTGTTTGTTTTTGCTTTTTTGATTGCTTCAATCATCCTTGGTTTCTCCATGAGTAACACCAATGATGAAAAACCAAATCAGAGAGGAGCAAATTACAAAAGCAGCAGTTCAAACGGACTTATTTCTGACATAAACCGTAATGATCCGCATGATCAGAGAGGTCCAAGATCTTTAAGCTCCACTCCGCCTGTAGTCACTCAGGAAAATGACGCAACTTATTATACTGACGACTTCGACGGAGCTAATGATACAACTGCATTAAGAAGCAGAGGTTATCATTTCTTCTACAACGGCGGACCTATCGGAGTTACCGCCTGCTGGTATCAGGGAACCACTGTGGTTTTCAACGCTTATAATGGTCCCGCAACCGGTTACGTTGCCGCAAACTATAATGCAACAACTGGTCAGAATGCAATTGATAACTGGCTTGTGCTTCCAAAGAAGAACATTGCAGCCGGTGATTTTATAAAATTTTATTGCCGCGCTACAACAGGCAATCCATTCCCGGATTCTTTAAAAGTAATGTATTCCGCCGTAGGTGATTCCACAGCAGGTGGAAGCTGGGTTCAGGTAGGATATTTTAAAGCTATTGATGACGGAACATGGGAATTGAAATCATTTACCGCTCCATCTGCCGGCGCTAATGCAAGATGGGCAATCAGATATTTTGTCATAGACGGAGGTCCTTTAGGAAATAACAGTAACTTCATTGGAATTGACGCTTTGACTCTAGAAACCCCGGCAGGAGCTAATGACATAGCCACAACAGCCATCAATACTCCGAACAGCAGTGTTGTTCTGCCGACATCTACAATCGCACCTAAAGCAACATTCCAGAATGTAGGTTCATCTGGTCAGACAAACATTCCTGTTACATTTAAAATAACAGGTCCTGTAAATTATACAAGCAATAAAGTTATTGCTTCACTCAGCGCAGGAGCTTCAACTACTGTTACATTTGACAGTACATTCAATCCAACTGTTGGCTCTTACAATACAACGGTTTACTGCAGTCTCGGATCAGACGGAAACAGAACTAATGATACTCTTAAATCAACGTTTTCTGCTGTTGATCCAAATTACGGTACGCAAAACGGACTTTCCTTTGCAAACAACTTTGCAACAGGTGCTCCGTCCAAGCCGACATTCTGCTGGAAAGATACAACAGGAAGCAAGAACATAATCCTTAACAGGGTTAATGTAAGCTCAGCTCCTTTTGTCGGATCGCTTGACGACGGATACTGGAAGATCGGCGGAGCTTTAAACGGTAAGAAAATAAAGATGGGCGGAGTTTCATATGATTCCTTCTTTGTCGGAACAAACGGACTGGTTGGATTCTCAGACAATTCAGGTCTTACTTCATTTTCACCATCAATTGCTTCAACCATCAGACCTGCAATTTATCCTTTATGGATGGATATGGACTGGAGACCGCCGACGACAGGCGGACTTGGATCCTGCAGATTAAGTTATAAAGTATTCAACGATTATCAGCTTCTGATCTCTTTTGACAGAGCTCAGGAATATAATGCCGGAACTGCAGATACAAACGACCACGTAAGTTATCAGGTGATAGTCGAACTTCTGGATGCTTCATCATCACAAAATTCCAGAATGATAGTTCAGGTTGCTGACACTGTAGGTCAGAAAACCGGTAGCAAATTCTTAGCTTATTATAACACAGATCTGTTAAACGCGCAGGTAATGGGACTTCAGACTGCAGCAGGAAACGCAGCTTATTACAGAGCAGCTTATCCTCTGACAACATATCCCGGACCGTTATTCGGACCCGGCGGAACGAGTCTTGCAGTAGAATACGGATCCAATGCCAATATTCTTAATCAGGCCTGCGGATTGCTAAATCTTACTCTTACTTCTTCCATAGAAGCAATGACACCATTCAGTGTCGGAGATACTATAATGGTCAGACTAAGAAGCACGACTTCACCGTATGATGTCAGAGACGCAGCCAAAGGCTACATGAACGGATCAGGAGTTGCAAACCTTAGTTTCTATAAAATTGCAAGCGGATCTTATTATATCCAGGTTACGCACAGAAATGCACTGGAAACATGGAGCGCAGCCGGTGTATCCGGTTCGGCTTACAACTTTACGACTTCAGTTGGACAGGCATTTGGAAGTAACATGGTAGTTGTAGCTGGAAAAGCAAGCTTCTATTCGGGTGACGTTAATCAGGACGGAGTTATTGACCTTACTGACGGAGCCCTGATTGACAATGACGGATTAAACTTTGTTACGGGATATGTGAATACAGATGTTAACAACGACCTGGTTGTTGATCTGACTGACGGTGCATATGCTGAAAACAATGCATTCAATTTTGTCGGAGTGATCAGACCGTAAGCAAGTCGAAACATTCAGAAAGCTAAGTTCCAAAAAAATAAAAACAGGGTAAATTTTTTACCCTGTTTTTTTATTTTATAAAAGTGAATGTTGCAGAAATTCTATTTCTCAAAACTAAAAAATAATTTAAAAATATAAAAATTATTACACTCTTCATTACATAAAACACATCTTAATCCGGCGGAAGACGGATTTAAAACTGAAGTGTATCACCTCTTCCCAATAAGCCAAAACAATTTTCCAAAAACTTAAAATAATTTTAAAAAATTTTTAATTATTAGACCTTCATAACACAGAAGACCTCTCAATCCGGCGGGAGACGGATTTAAAACTGAAGTGTAACACTTCTTCCAAAAAACCAAAACCATTTATCAATTTAATTAACTTAACTTAACAACATTTAATTTATGAAAAAATTATTTTCATTCCTGACAATGTCATTGTGCATTTTAATGATATCAATGACTGTAAATGCTCAGAATGTTACAGTAAATCCCGGAGCAGGTTCTTATCCGACTCTGAAGGATGCTTTTGATGCAATCAATGCCGGGACGCATACAGGCGTAGTTACTGTTGCCATTGTCAACAGTACATCTGAGACAGTTCCGTGCGTACTTAACGCCAGCGGCGCAGGTTCTGCCAGCTATACATCAGTGACAATCAATCCTGTAAATGACGGCGTCAGTGTCTCCGGCGCCACTGTAACGGGAAGAGGACTTATCGAGCTTAACGGCGCTGATAATGTAACCATTAACGGAGATAACCCTAATACAGGTGGAATCAACAGAAATTTAACGATTCAGAATACAGCGGCAAATACTGTTACATTTACTTCATGTATCCGTACAGCAACTTCAACTCTGATCACAAATGTTGACAACAACAGTATTGTAAACTGTGTATTGTCAGGAAGCGGAACGGGCAGAAATACTTCTTCATTTACAACTGAAGTTGTTACATGGGGTGTAATAGTTTCTGCAGGTGCATCTACTGTCTCAACCACCACCGCACCGTCAGCTCTTGCAAGCGCTACCACAACAATGGCAAGCGGACAGACTGCGGCAAATCTTCTGATCAGCAACAATCTTATCGGATCCGTATCCAGAGGAATTTCCATAAACGGTGCCGCAACAACAGTTGCACCTTCCCTGGTAATTTCGAATAATATAATTGGAAATCCGACAGCAGGCGCAGTGGATCAGGTAACACAGAACGGAATCACGGTTTCAGGTTGTGACAACTGTTCAATTACTGCAAATACCGTTTATGCAGAAAGTTATCATACTACAAACAGCGCTACAAGAGGTATTGAAGTCGGTGTCATCAGCGTCAATACCACAGCTGCAAATATTACAAAGAATATTATAGGCAGAGTCAGAAATAATAATGCAAGTACCTACGGTGCATATGGTATCAATCTCAACGGGGGGAATAACCATGTCGTAGTTAACAATGCAGTGCTCAGCTGTACAAATGATCAGACAACCGGTACAGGAGCATTCAGCACAACATTCGGTGTTCACGGGATCAGGGTCGGTTCGGGTACAGGACATAAGGTACTGCACAATTCAGTTCACTTATCCGGAGTTATTCCAGGTGCCGTCAGTACGAATCTTGTATCATGCTTTTCAATAACAGCAACAACATTAACAGGCTGTGAGGTAAGAAATAATATTTTCTCAAATGTATGCACAGGCGGAAATCCGACTCCTTATAATGATGTCTTTGCCTGTATTTATCTTCCTTCAGCCGGTACAAGCGCAATGAGTCTCAATCTGAACAACAACGCTTATTATCAGGGAACTCTTGCATACAGCGGAATTGCTCAGGTCAGCACTACCGGAAACGCTGCAAATTTATATTTAGCTTCAAACTTTAACCCCGGTGTAATTACACCAAGCACGAATTTGAGAGCTTATACAAGCCTGTTGTCTGCTGCAGGAACAAATGACAACGCTTCATATGCAACTTCGCTTGCTGCTCCTTTTACATCAGCTACTGATCTTCACATTCCATTTGCAACTGCAGGTCCTCTTGAATCAGGCGGTGCATTTACGGGAATTACAGTTGACATTGACGGTCAGGTCAGACCGGGTCCGGCAGGGTCTGTCAACGGAGGCGCAACTGCTCCTGATATAGGTTATGATGAATTTGACGGTATTCCCGGAGGCGATATAACTCCGCCGGTTATAACCTATACACTTTTATCAAATACAGCAAGCACTTCCAACAGAAGTTTCACAAACGTTACGGTTACTGATGCAAGCGGTGTTAACGGTTCATCCGGAACCCGACCGAGAGTTTATTACAAGAGATCCGGTGATGCAAATACATATGTTAACAACACCAACTCAACAAACGGCTGGAAATATGCGGAAGCATCAGGCGCTACTTCACCGTTCTCTTTCACTATTGATTATTCGCTTCTTAACGGCGGAACAGGCGTAACTGCAAACGACGTTGTTCAGTATTTCGTTGTTGCGCAGGATCTGGCAGCTACGCCGAATGTGGGAATTAATTCAGGTACTTTTGCTGCAGTTCCAACAAGCGTAGCTCTTACTTCGGCAGCATTCCCGCTGACAGGTTCCATTAACTCATACATAATTTCCGGTCCTCCTCTTGCAGGAGACTATACTGTTGGTGTTGCATTATACAACAGAGTTACCGGAAGGAATATCAGCTTCAGAAAAGAAGTATCAAGAGTTGTAAAAGAAGTTCACGTTCAGAAAACCAACGATAATGCAAACGGTAAGACTTACGTTAATCCGGAATCATTGTCATTGACAGACGGTGAAACAGTCATGCAGGAAGTTGAAGAAGTTACATATGTTCCTTACGAAAACGGAAACAGATTTTACGGTGAACTATTTGCGAGCCGCCAAGAATATCCTAACCTTCCTCTCGATGCGGGAGTTGGGGTATTTGCAACAATAACAAGCGCAGTAAACGCAATAAATTTAAACGGTTCATCGGCAGCAGTAAGATTCTTATTGCTTGATGCAACGTATCCGACTGAAACTTATCCTATTACCATTAATTATTTTTCAGCTTCTTCAGTAAACACTCTGACGATCCAGCCGAACACAGGCGTAAGCACTTCAATCGCAGGAAGTTATGCTGGAGCGATGTTCAGAATATTGTCAAGTTATGTAACCTTACAGGGTTCAAACAACGGCGGAACAAGCCGTGACATGACTATTCAAAACAACAGCGCAACCAGTCCGACATGCGTCAATATCGGATCTACCGGCGTTACTCCTATTACAAATGTCAGCGTTAAGAACTGCAATATTATTAATTCTGTCAGCGCATCGGCAATTGTTGTAAGTGATGCAGCAACACTAGGAAATCCAGGGTACTTCAATAACATTACAATCCAGAACAACAGCGTGCAGAGAGCATACGTAGGTGTTTATAACAATGCCGCAGTTTCCGCAGGAAACGGTTCCGGACTGCTGGTAACCAAAAATGATCTGAACACTTCAGGCGCCAACGCAATTGCTTTTATCGGAATTTATGTACAGGGCGCAGACGGAGCTACAGTTTCGGAAAACAACATCGGAAATTTTGACGGTGCAACAGCTCAGGATGATAAAGGTGTTTGGTTCGCTACAGGAACTGTAAACTCCTCAATTTCAAAAAATAAAATATATGATCTGAAATACACCGGCACAGGCGGTTACGGATGTCATGGTATGTATATTTCTACAGGTACTGCGTCATGTAATGTAACTGCAAGCAATAACATGATATGGGGACTTTCAGGTGACGGTTATGATTACACAGGTACTTTTTATCTGGATAACACAATCGGAATTGTTATGATAACCGCACAGACTGGTGTGAAAGTTTATTTCAATTCAATCAATTTATACGGAAATACGCTTAACAGCGCCAATGCATTTTCCATGGGAATGATCCTCGGAACAGGAACATCTGCAGATTTAAGAGACAACGTCATTGTAAATAACCTTGGATTATCGGGAGCGCTAGGTTACGGATCTGCCGGAGTATATGCTCAGACAGACAATACTCAGTTCACCGCCATTAACTACAATGATTATTATGTCAATCCGACCGGAGCAGGTGCAAAAATTATTGGTCAGATTGCTGCTTCATCATCCACTACATTAGGAGCATGGAAGATTGCTACAGCTCAGGATGTAAACAGTATCAGCGGAGATCCGCTGTTCGTCAGCAATTCCGATCTTCACATCAGCAGCGGCGGTTCACCAGTCGTGAATGCAGGTACAACCATCGCCGGGATCACAACTGACATAGACGGACAGACAAGAAGCGCAACGCCTACAATCGGAGCAGATGAATTTCCGGTTTCTTATAATCTTACTCTTACAGCTTCAATAGAAGCAATGACACCTTTCAATGTAGGGGATACAATAACTGTAAAATTAAGAAATACTTCATCACCGTTTGCGGTTGTATCAACTGCAAAAGCATATATGAACGGTCTCGGAGTTGCTAACCTTACTTTTAACACTGCACCGGGAACATATTACATAGCGGTTACACACAGGAATGCTCTTGAAACATGGAGCGCTTCAGGTGTATCAGGTCCGACATACAACTTTACAACCGGAGTTTCACAGGCATACGGAAATAATATGGTTGTCGTATCAGGAAAAGCCAGCTTCTATTCAGGAGACGTAAATCAGGACGGAGTTATTGACCTTACTGACGGAGCCCTGATTGACAATGACGGCTTTAACTTTGTTACCGGTTACGTGAATACTGACGTTAACAATGATTTGGTTGTTGATCTTACTGACGCAGCTTATGCTGATAATAATGCATTCAATTTCATCGGCAAAATAACTCCGTAAGTAAATTTCTTTTTAATACGATACACATTTCTGAAAAACAGGGTAAATATTTTACCCTGTTTTTCATTTAAATTATTTGGAAGATCTGTTTAAAAAATTTTGATAATTTGAATTGGAGTTTATTATCTCATTTTTTTAATAATTCTTAGTTATCCTGATTTTTAAAAAAAATTAAATATATATAGATATTAATCTCCAACAAACTAAAACTTGAATATTTTTAAAATCATTGAGCCTAAAAAATTTAAGATTACACTTTTGTTAGAATTTTGTTAGAAACAAAAATATATTTATATTATAAATTTTTATTTTGAGAATTCAGAAAAATCTGTTTTATTTTCTAATTTTAATTTTTATATTGTTTAAAGTAAAAAACAATTTACGAAAGGAGATTATAAAGCAACTTATTTTTACTCTTTTAAAAATTTTTCCGATTTTTAATTATAGGAAATTAATTAATTAAATGAAGACAAGTCAGAAAAATTTTTTGTTACAGTTCACAGTAAAATCTCAAACAAAAGTCTTCACGCAATACATTTAACAACATTTTATTAATTTAACCCAAACTAAAGTTATGAAAAAATTATTCAAACTTTCTCTTGTCGTTTTGATTTCCCTCATGTTTGCAGGTGAAATGATGGCGCAATTGAATGAGAGCTTTACAAGTGCTACATTCCCTCCTACAGGATGGACAAGAATTACTTATTTAGGCACCGGTGGAGCCTGGGCAAGAAGTACTTCATCTTTCAATACAACCCCTGCATGCGCACTTTCAAATTTTGGTTCCTTATCAGGAAGTGAAAATTATCTTAAAACACCACAGTTTACACCGATAACTAATGATAGTCTTATATTCTTTTTCAGGCAATCATTTACAGCAGTATATACTGATACTTTTTCTGTACTAGTATCCGTAACAGATACTGCTAAAGCAAGTTTTGTTCCAAAGCTGACACTTATAGACGGAGTCAATTATCCGACTGCGGGAACATACGGAAGATTTGCAATATCTTTAAGTGCTTATGCAGGAACTCCTATTTATATTGCATTCAGACACAGAGATAATGATGGTGATGCAGTCAGAATAGATGATATTTCAACATTATCTCCACCGGCTGTTCCTAATGATATGGGAGTTTCAGCTGCAACGGTTGGAGTAACCGGTCAGGTGTTTTCTGCAGGGAAAGGTTATAACATGACAGTTACTGCTAAGAATTTCGGCTCTGCAACACAGAATGCAGTTCCTGTCTATTATAAATTAAACGGCGGAACTCCTGTTGGACCTGTAAATACCGTTGGACCGATTGTAACGAATGCAACAGAGAATGTCGTTTTCAGCGGAGGTAATGCAGTGATCTTTTCACCGGGTGCAAACGTCATTAAAGTGTTTACTTCATTAGCCGGTGATGGAAATGCTTTAAATGATACCTTAACACTTAACTTTACCATATTAAATAAAATCTCCACTTACCCTTATGTAGAGAATTTCACTCTTGCAACCGGCTGGACTACTATAGGCACAGCTGCATGGGGAATCGGATCATGTGTAAATCCGAACGGAACTGCTGCTGACAATGCTGCAATAGCTAATTTTTACAGTATTACCGCAGGAAATATAATGACATTAAGATCTCCTGAACTTGACTTTACCGGCATTTCAAATCCTGTTCTTGATTTCTATGTAGCATACAAAACTTATACAAATTTTGTACAGGATTCACTGGAAGTTCTTGTTTCCACTAACGGAGGAATTAATTTCTTCTCAGCATCAACTGTTTACAATAAGGCTGATTCAACAAATCCTTCACTTTCTACATTGCCGGCTGCTGCACCTAGTTATACCCCGGCAGCAGCTACAGAATGGAGACATGAAACAGTAAGTCTTCTCAATGTAGCAAACTCTGGAAATGTCGTGATCGGTTTCAGAGCAAAGAGCCGCTTTGGTAATAACTGCTGGGTTGATAATGTGATTGTTTCCAATCCGAATTCTTTCTGTACATCTGCAGTTACAGGTACAGGCACATATTCATGCAATCCGCTCGTTTCGCTGAATTTCACAGCTACACCTCTTCCTCCGAATGTTATCGGTTCCAATGATAATGTTGTTTCAGGATCGAAAATTTCCGGTAAAGAGGAAACTGCATATGGAAATATTCCATCAGTAGCAGGTGATGTAAAAGTTGTTTCTTCAAATGAGCAGAATGATAATCCATCCGGCGGAACAGCTTTCGTAACCCAGTTTACAAATAACGATCCGGGTCAGAATATAGCTGCTAATTCAGGTCAGACTACAGGCGACGGTTCAATGTTTACGCCTTCTGTAGTTTACCATGATTACTGGTTCAATATTACCTACAACGGTAATGATAAAACCGGTTATGCAACATATGATATAACAATTGATCTTGACGGACTTGTATTTATTGATCCTTTGAAGCTTTATATAATGAAAAGAGCTGACGTTACAGGCGCATGGGTCTGTCAGAATACAACAGTTGTAGGAAATGCTCTCAGAGTAACAGGTCTGACAGATTTCTCGGATTTCGGAATCGGCGGTGTTGAAGCTTTACCGGTTGAATTGTCTTCTTTCGTTTCAACAATAAACGGAAACAATGTAACACTAAACTGGTCAACTGCTTCAGAGATCAATAACTCCGGATTTGATGTCGAAAGATCTTCAAACAATGTCTGGACAAAAGTCGGTAATGTATCCGGTCACGGAACATCAACGACTCCAAACAGCTATTCATTCACAGACAGAAACGTAGCTTCAGGCAATTACAGCTACAGACTGAAACAGGTTGACTATAACGGTAACTTCGAATATTTCAATTTAAGCAATGAAGTTATTGTCGGAATTCCTGTAAAATACGACCTGTCACAAAACTATCCGAATCCTTTCAATCCTTCAACGAAGATCAATTACGCTCTTCCGACTGACGGACTTGTAAGCATAAAGATATTTGATATGTCAGGTAAAGAAGTGATGTCACTTGTCAACGAAGTAAAGACTGCAGGTTATTATTCAGTCAGTTTCAACGCTTCTAATCTGTCAAGCGGAATTTACTTCTACAGTTTAAAGGCAGCAGATTTCACAGCTACAAAGAAAATGATGTTAGTGAAATAGTTAATAGTTAATAGTAAATAGTTAGTAATTAGAATTATTAAAACTATTTAACATTTAACATTTACAATTTATAATTGAAAAGCCGCGGGATGAAGAATCCTGCGGCTTTTTTTTATTTAAAGTAATTGAAAGAAATGTTTGTTTATTTAAAAGACACATAGAAAAATCAAATTTCAGCAGTTCTTGCAGATCAGGGTAATCAAATTAACAATAATTTAACTCCTGAGCAGAAAAATATTAGTAGGATTTGATAAGTTTTAAATCTATATTTGTATGCAAATTTTTTTAAACTTTAATATAATTTTATGAAAAAATTAATTCTTCTTATCTGCTTTTTAATGGTATCATCTCTGAGTTATTCTCAGATCTTCAATGAGGATTTCAGTTATTCATCCGGTTCACTTCTGACATCAACTTCAGTTTGGACTGCTGCAAGTGCTGGCGGCACAAATCCGCTTACTGTAACTTCAACAGGACTGACTTTTCCTTCCTATGCAGGATCCGGAGTCGGTAATGCTGTGTTAATTGGAACATCCGGGGAGGATGATTCTGCAAGTTTTGTAAGACAGGATACAGGAACAACAACCAGCGTTTACGCTTCATTTATGCTGAACGTAACAGCAGCTCAGACCAATGGGGATTATTTCTTTGCCTTAAGTACTTCAGCAAATGCTTTTGATGCAAGAGTTTATGCAAGACTCAGCGGCTCAGGTTTTAACCTTGGAATAACCAAAGCCAACGAAGCTACCATTTCTTACGGAAGCGCAGTTTACAATTTCAGTCAAACATATTTACTGGTCGTAAAATATCGGTTTGTTTCTGGACTGGCAAATGATCAGGTCAGTTTGTTCGTTTTTGATTCAGCACTTCCTGTTACTGAACCCGTTACTCCTGATATAGGTCCTGTAACAGCTACTTCAGCAGATGCAATAAATCTAAGCAGAGTTCTCCTGAGACAGGGAAGCGCATCTGCTGCTCCTACGGTTACTCTTGACGGTATTAACATAAATCTGATCTGGAACAGCGCAGTTCTGCCTGTTGAACTTTCTTCCTTTACTTCAACAGTGAATAACAGAGATGTAACTCTGAACTGGACGACTTCATCGGAAGTCAATAACTCAGGATTTGACATTGAAAGGTCTTCAAACGGCGTATGGTCAAAGATCGGAAATGTTAACGGAAACGGAAATTCAACTGTGAATCAAAATTATTCTTTTACAGACAGAAACCTTGCTTCGGGAAATTACAGCTACAGACTGAAGCAGATAGACTTCAACGGTAACTTTGAATATTTTAATCTGAGCGGTGAAGTTGTAATTGGAATACCTGCTGAATTCAGATTGTCACAGAACTATCCAAATCCGTTCAATCCTTCAACAACAATCAGCTTTGATATTCCTGTTGACGGAAAAGTAAGTCTGAAATTATTTGACATGTCGGGAAAAGAAATCTCAACACTTGTTAATGAAGTTAAGACTGCCGGATATTATTCAGTAAATTTCAACGCTTCGAATCTTACAAGCGGAATATACTTCTACAGTATTCAGGCAGGAGATTTTACAGCTACAAAGAAAATGATGCTGGTAAAATAATTTTACTGTAAATTTATTTTGACTAATTAAATAATGGTCATTTAAAATTAACATATTAAAATTTTAAAAATGAAAAGCTGCAGGTCAATTAGCCTGCAGTTTTTTTTATATGCAATTTACAAATCTGCTTAAATGGTCTTAAAATTATTCCTTTCAGGTTTAATTACAAGAGCATGACATTTCTAAAGAGTTGAAAGCACTGACATTTCTATATAGTTAAAACAACAGTTGAAAAAAATTTAAAATATTGTTTGAAATTTTACATCCAAAAAATTATATTTAAAAGTATTTTTTATTAATTAAAATAATTACTACTATGAAAAAAATTATTTTACTGATGTGCTTTGCTCTGATCCCGTCTTTTTCATATTCTCAGATCCTGACTGAGAATTTTGAATATCCTGCGGGCGATACGCTTACCAATCACGGCTGGACGGCATTCAGCGGCGGAACGACCAATGCACTTCTTACTACTGCGCCTGGCCTGACATATTCCGGTTATGCCGGATCGGGATTAGGCAACGCAACTACAGTCATTAATTCAGGACAGGATGCATATCTTCCGTTTTCATCAAATCAATCAGCAGGAAGTGTTTATACATCCATGATGGTGAATGTTACAACTGCAAGAACAGGTGACTATTTTGCTTCATATCTTCCCTCTACTTCGACAACTCTTTATAACGGAAGACTTTATGTCCAGTCTGCAGGCAGCGACAGTATTGCATTCGGAATAAGCAAGACTACAGCCGGCTCAGGCGGCATATTCTACGGTGCTCCTATTTATTCCACCGGCGTAACTTACGTCTTAGTTCTTAAATATACATTTAATGTCGGATCGACTACCGATGATGAGGTTTCACTTTATGTTTTTGACGGGGCAATACCTTCCACAGAACCGGGTACACCTTATGTGGGTCCGGTAACAGGAACCGCAACGGATGTTGCTGACCTCGGCAGGTTTGCTTTAAGACAGGGATCTACAGGTTCTTCGCCTGATTTAATTGTTGACGGAATTTATACAGACAGGACGTGGAATAACGCAGTACTGCCTGTTGAGCTGTCTTCATTTGCAGCTGTGATCAGTAATAATGACGTTACTTTAAACTGGTCTACCTCTGCTGAAACAAATAATTCAGGTTTTGATATAGAAAGATCATCAAACGGAGTCTGGTCAAAAATCAGAAATGTATCGGGTCACGGAACGTCAACGACCCCAAACAGCTATTCTTTTACAGACAGAAACCTTGCTTCGGGAAATTACAGCTACAGACTGAAACAGATAGACTTCAACGGTAACTTCGAATATTTTAATCTGAGCAACGAAGTTATTATTGGAATTCCTGTGAAATATGAATTATCACAGAACTATCCGAATCCTTTCAATCCTTCAACGAAGATCAATTACGCTCTTCCTGCTGACGGACTTGTAAGTATTAAGATATTTGACATGTCAGGTAAAGAAGTGATGACGCTTGTAAACGAAGTAAAGACGGCAGGGTATTATTCTGTTAATATCAACGCATCGAACATGTCCAGCGGAATCTACTTTTACAGTATTCAGGCAGGAGATTTTACAGCAACAAAGAAAATGATGCTGGTAAAATAGTTTCGAGTTACGAGTTAAGAGTTTATACTATTGTAACAATTTAACATTTAACATTTAAAAGTAAAAAGCCGTGGGATGAAGAATCCAGCGGCTTTTTCTTTTAATTACAAATTACAAATTTCAAATATTTATATTATTAAAAATAATTGACTTTTGACATTTGACATTTGGCATTTGAGATTGATCAACTTTTTGTTAGAATTTTGTTAGAATTTATATTAAATTTATACAGACTTTTAATTAACCCATTTATCAATATTAAATTTAAAAAAATTTAAAAATTATGTTGAAAATTGTATCGGTTTTATTTTTTTGTTTTTTAGCGGCAAATATTTCCAATGCTCAGTTAATGTCAGAGAGTTTCGACTATCCGGTTGGTGATTCGCTTACATCACACGGCTGGACATCATTCAGCGGTGGTGTAACCAATGCGCTGGACATTGCTGGTCCCGGACTGCAGTTTCCCGGATATCAGATGCCCGGCATCGGAAATACTGCGAGAATGAGAAATACAGGTCAGGATGCTTATTACCCGTTAAATTCTAACGTAAATTCCGGTAATGTATATGCATTTTTTATAGTAAATTTATCTGTGGCAAGGAATTTAAACAATGTCGGGGATTATTTCTTTGGTTTTCTTCCATCCACCAGTACAACAAATTATACCTGCCGTGTCTATGCGAAACAGAAATCTGATAATCCCAATCTCTTTTCATTTGGTATTTCCAAAAATGCAATTTCCGGCGCTCCTGTTGCCTGGACTGATTCAATTTATACTCTTGGAACCAGTTATCTGGTCTGCGCAAAATATTCATTCAGCGCTGCAACCACAAATGATGACCGCGTAAGTTTATTTGTGTTCAATTCCGCTCCTCCGCTCACAGAACCTTCACCTTTGATTGACACTGCCGGTACTACAACAGATGTTGCTGATATCGGAAGATTTGCTTTGAGACAGGGTCTTGCAACAACCGCAGCTGATTTATCAATAGATGAGATCTGGGTCGGAACAGACTGGGGAACAACTCTGCCGGTAGAGTTAAGTTCTTTTACATCATCTGTAAATAAAAGAGATGTAACCCTAAACTGGTCTACTGTAGCCGAGATCAATAACTCAGGTTTCGATATTGAAAGATCATCAAACGGTATCTGGACAAAAGCGGGTTTTGTATCCGGAAACGGAACTTCAGGTTCAGTTAATAATTATTCATATACAGATAAAAATCTTAATTCAGGGAATTATAATTACAGATTAAAACAGATTGATTTCAACGGAAATTTTGAATATTACAACTTAAGCAACGAAGTAAATATCGGTATCCCGGCTGGTTTCAGTTTGTCGCAGAATTACCCGAATCCTTTCAACCCCTCCACTACTATTAATTTCGATATTCCGGAAGATGGAAAGGTGAGTTTAAAAATGTACGACATGAGCGGAAAAGAAGTATCAACCCTTGTTAATGAAATAAAGACAGCGGGATATTATTCGGTCAGCTTTAATGCATCCAACTTATCCAGCGGAATTTATTTCTATGAATTAAATTCAGGAAACTTCAATTCAGTTAAGAAAATGATGCTGGTAAAGTAGATATATATATAATTTCAGACTGTTTGAAAATAAATTTGGATTAAAAAAACCGGACAATGTCCGGTTTTTTTTCAGTGCTGTCCAAAACATTTTCA
>JAFDZR010000029.1:17482-57208 GCA_018266875.1 Bacteroidota bacterium | reverse complement strand
GGAAGTTTTCAGACGAAATTAACACTCACATATCCTTCTACTGAATTATTTGCATCATTGTACACTAGTATAAAATCAGTTCCATCTATATATCCGTTTTTATCTACATCACCGCTATAAAAACACCAGTTTCCATCAACTTTTATCATGTTTTCCCCATATGCCTTAGTTGAATCTGTTGTGAAATCATAGTCCTCTTCAGGTATTACAGAATATGCTATTGTACCTCCGCTCCAAGTAGTAATAGAATTTCTATGAACTGCTTCGAGATAATAGTTACCTTGATTTGCATTTATAAAAATTATTGGAGTTGTAAAAGTCAAAGAATCTATTACACCTTTGGCTGAATCAACTCGGGCATAAGGTGTTGTAGAATTTCTCAGATATGCTCTAATAGTATCCTTTGAATTAAGTTTGCCTGAAGATATATTATAAAAGCCTTCCGGAATAGCAGTTAAATTCATTGTTAACGTTATTTTTGAAGAATAAGCTTTATGTTCACCGGTATGATCGTCATACCATAATGGCCAAACTGTATTATTACCCGATGTAACTCCTATATATGACCCGGCATAATTTTGTAATCCATATAAATCAGGTATAGGTTTATGTTTAAATTTAGATCCGGAAACCATTTTATCTTGAAATGTATTTCCTCCATCTACTGAACGGGAAATATATACTTGGAAAGAATCATTATTAGTACTAGGTGTAGTGTTTCTTCCATCATAATAAACTATATTTATTCCTCCATACTTATCAATATTTATTGAGGGGAAAAGATGATATTTAAAAGATCCTTCATCATCTTGATTTACTCTAAAAGCAGACCAATTCACACCTCCATTAGTGGACCTTCTAAGAATTAAATCATAATTATACAAAGCCGGACTGACAGAAGGCTCCTTAATTTCAGTGGAAACTATATAAATCCAGCCATTTCTATAACCCCCTGTTTTATCTACATCCATTACAGAAAGACCATTAACTACTGCACCATTTAAAGTAAAAATTCCGGGAAAATGTATAGTATCTATATTATCCGATGATGTCCAATTAACACCTCCATTTGTGGATATGGCAAATCCTAAAAAATCATTATATCGCCAGCAAGAATAAACTTCTCCATTTGGCCCAACTGAAATAGTTGCACCAAGTCTTCGTGAATTTGCTTCCGGCGATATTCTTTGAATTGAAGACCAATTACTTCCATTATTGGTTGTATAGGAAAAATAAGTTCCATATGGACCGTCAGGATTATCAGTAAAGACAAGATAACTTCTGCCATAATATGGGCTAGTTGGAATACCATCAGTTGTTGATGAAATTTTATCTGCTTCGTTTATTCCTGGTACAGTGATTGTTTGAGACCAATTGACACCATTATTTGTTGATCTGCTAACTCCTACTTTAAGATCCAAAGAAATATATGGAATAATAAAAGTACCATCTTTATCAATGATTACAGTTTCATCTCCAAATGTATTGATAGTATCTCCGGTTAAATCTCTAATTGAATTATAACCTGTCCAATTAACTCCTCCATTTGTAGTAACATATGCACCGGTTCTAAATCCTTCATATGAATAGGAAGAAATCACATAGGGTTCACCAGATATAGCTGCACCTAACATAATGTTAGGATTTGTCGGATGTGTAGTAATCGCAGTTTCGATTTGAAAATAATCACTTGTGTAAATTCCAAAAACAGAGCCAATAGAATTTGTTTCCATGGGTGAAGGAAAAACTCTGTAGTATTCATTAGGAAGATCAGAGTAAATATTTCCCCCATACGTTTTACCTAGAAATAAAATTAATGAGAGCATAACCAAACTTACTAATTTTGTTTTCATTTTGATTTAAATTAAAATTTAAAAATTCTGTGAATTAAAATTAAATCTATATATGGAAATATTTTGGGGGAAGTTTATCAATAGAATTTGCTATAAGAAAATTTAGAAAATACAAGATTAAAAGAAATTAACTCATTTAATAGAATATTTTAAGATTTTCATTATAATTTAGTTAAATATTATTCAATCCTTTTAAAGAACGTTATGAGTATTATATATTCCTCTTTTCTAGTAGTATAAAATAAAAGAACTATTCTAAATACAAAAACATCATTTTTTTAAAAATGTCGCTTTAAATCAATAAATTTCTAACACGAATACATATACATTTATTTTTTATAATGTAAATAATTAAAATATTTTATAAATGCTGATTTCAATAGCCAGATTTATTTTTTTATTATTTAACAATATGAATAAATTTCAATTCTTAATTTTATACTAATATTAGCCAAAAAGTAATTTTTATTTTAAAATCGCTTGATTTTATTTCCATTTTAATGTTAGATGTTAAATGATTCCTTAAAAATTAATTGCAAATATATTCTACCAAACACTATATTCTATGATATTTATATCTTGAAATATTAATATTTTGAATAGCTCAAAACCAAATTATAATTGAAAGTTAATATTATAACTATTCTTAAAATATTTCTTACCATTTCAATAACGTCATATTTTCGATTGATACAAACTCTGTTCCCCTTCTTCAGTTGAAATTCAAACAAATCAAAAGACTTAACAATATAAATTTTATATAAAATATAATTCTAATTTTATATGAGGTTTTATATTCACAACATTAATAAAATATATTGAACTTAAATCTTTCCTTCTAAACTCAACTTTGTTTAATTTTCTAATCGACAGCATAAGTTTCAATCTAATATATTGAAGTAAATTTAATAAATAAAAATAAGTGAGGTAAAAATGAAATACAAAAGATTTACATGTAAAAAGTGTGGAATGATAATTAATAAGAATGCTACTTTCCATGGAACAATGGATTGCCCGGAAAATCATGGACCTATGATATCTAAAGAATGGACGGATACATTTTTCTTTGCGGGGCTAGTGACATTTTTTCTTATTCTAATTTGTATACTAACAATTATTTTCAAACTTGTTCTTTTTTAACATTTCAATTCATCGATTCCTATATTTAAAAAGTAAAAGTGTACCTCTAATAAGCCGATTTTAAAAATGATCGGCTTTTTAATTATTAATTTGATTTAATAAATCCTTAATACTATTTAAATTATGTTGATGCTCATTAAGATCCTTAGAATAAGCAATCACCTCTTCATTTTTTGTTTTTATAGTTGCTTTGATATTAATTTTTTCCGATTCATAATCAGCTTTTTTAATTTGTATTTGCAAGGATTCAATTTCATTATTTAAGAATTCAATCTTACTCTTTATTTTTCCAAATTCTAATAATATTTTATAATAAAGTTTTTGAAAATCATGAGAGTCATTTTTCTTTCTATATGTATCTTCTTCAAAATTTTTTAAAAGCACCATAGAAACGTCTTTTAATATATTAATATCAATGACATTTTTTTTGAATTCCGCAATTGATAATATTATCAAACAAATCAAAAAGCAATATATCATAGAAATAAAAAAAACAAAATTGTCATATGCATCAATATCTTTAATTTTCATTATTAACAATATTGCAGATAAAATAGATACAACTATAATTATTAAAAAGAGAGTTACATAAATGGGATTTTTATTTATCATTGACTTGAAATATTTATTATAAAAATTTTATTTATTTTATACTGGATTATAAATCTTCAATTACAAGAAGCATGTTCTGATATATTCGTTGTTTTGAACTTTTGAATATTTCATGTTTTGCATTTTCAATAAGATCTTCTCTTATTAATATCATTTTATACGCTTGTGCAGAAATGCGAGTTCTTTTATGTAAATTAAATTCATCGTCAAAATGAATATTTAATTCATATGAATTAATTTCATTTGAATCTTTAATTTTTCTTCGAATTATTTGAAACTCAAAAATTGGATTCTTCATTTCTACTTTAGAATTTACTTTTCTATATACTGAGACTTCAGAAACTCCATCTGAACCTTCTAATTCTGTCCCTTCTAAAAAAAACATGTCTACAATATAGAAAGAATATTGACCACCTAAATACATAAGATGGTTTTTTAAATTAAATAAATAATTACTCCAATCTAAATTTTCAAATAATAAGGGAGAAGCTAATTTTAATTTAATTGCTCTAATATTTTTATGAATATTGGAGTAATCAACTTGTTTTTTTACAAGTTTTATATAATAACTGTCTTGACTAATTGTGCTATTTGAATCATGAATCTGAAATGATGGTCTGTTATTAGAAAATAAAATCTCCGGTACATAGTCATTTTTATCGAATCCTTGATCCGAATTAGATATGCTTCCAAACATTAATATAGCCAATAGACCAGCATAAGAACCAGGAGTTTCTTCGCCTTCTGACCAAACACTAAAATTTGCAATATTAAACAGCATTATTTTTTCTTTAGCATTTAATTCTTTAAATTTTTTATCAATAATTAATTGCTCTACAGGGATTTTATTCGAAACATAGAATCTTTTACGTGAATGTAATATATCAAAATGAATTTCGGGATGACGTAATATTGATGATATAGGAAAATGGGAAAACATCCCAGAATCATATTGTCGATTTGTAATCTGAATATTTTGATTCAAACTTGGTATTAATTCTAAGTTATTTAGAATGACTTTTTCCATTAGTTTACGATATTTTTCATCACAATTAATGAAACAATATCTTATTGTATCTTCATAACTTAAATTCTCATAACAATCATCAAGTTTTGCCGTCCCTTTAAAAATGAATGTATCCTTGTAAATATTCATTTCTGTTGAGAAATAGTATATAAAATTTGGAGTTCTATATTTTAAATTTGTAAAAGATAAATTCAAACCACAAAGTTTAGAAACTAAATAAGCAATTGCTCTTGGTTTTTCAATAAATGAAAAAATCACTTCAGCAATAGGTTCATCAGTATGGTCATCTAAATGTTTATTTACATATATCGATCTTAACATACTTGCAAGTTGATTTGAGCTAATATAGTCTTTACTAATTCTTGATTCCTTTATTAATTGAGTTGGAAATCCTACTTTTTCAGATCTATTTATATTAAAAGTATAATACTTTCTGAATTGGGAATCTAAAAATATTTCATCAGATGCTAGAGAATATACAATTATATGTGGGGGTTTAATTTTATTGTTTGAACTATTTGAAATTATTTCGATAGTATTTGCAACTTCAGTAAACATTTTGACCGCATCTAACGATTTATCATTCATTAATACAACTAATCCCATTTTATATTTTTTAAAAACCTCGAGATAGCTGTCAAAATTTAATATATCTTTATAATATGTAGGGATACTTAACTGAGTTTCTTTTTTTAAATCAAAATACGAGATCTTGACACTTGTATTTCTATCCCGAATTGGATAAAATTTCCAAGTATCATTTTTTATCTCCCCATTTATTTTTGGATCTGATGTTAATATGACAATTTTACTTTCTAACAATGAGTTTATTTCTTCGATTTTCATCTTGAAAGTAAATTTTAATGTCATATAAATAGATTGTATTATGTAGTATATATAACTGCCATTAGCTGCGATTAAAATTTTTCCCTGACCCCCTTTTACAATCTTTTTCATAAAGTCATTAATAGATCCATTTTCATTATTCCTTAAGAATTTTAAAATTTTTGATTCAAAGTCAAAGTCAGAATTAAATTTATGTCTTAAATAATGTAAATTATTACATATATTAGTAAATGCCCAACAAAAAATCATTTGTGATATTTCAATTCCTTCTACTTGTTGACTATCAATTGTAAAGATTGCTCTGTCATATGTTGTAGATGTAAGAAATTCATAGGCCGTAGCACTGTTTACAGATAGGATTAACTTTTGCTTAGTGTATAATGTTGATAGGCTTAAGGATAAATTTGAATCTGGAGTTGTATTAACAATTACTTGAGAATTTTCACATCTTGCATATGATAAGATTGAATTTTTATTTGCGTCGCCTTTAATACACAAAAGACCAATGTTTAAATTATGTTTTTCTGCAATGTCGAATATCCCAATTGACTTATTCTCGGCTATTGAATATGAAGATGAAAACCTAAAATCATTATTCTCTATAACTACAATCCGTCTGGAAATAAGCTGCAATTCAAGTTGATTATTTACGATCAAATCATAATCAGAAATATCACTTACTTCAACATCTTTATGTTTATCTCTATTTGGGTAAAAAGACTCAACACAATAACCTTCCGGATGTATATCAAAAAAACAATTTTCAATTAATTGGCTTCCTAAAGTACCAATACCGATTACAACAATATGATCATTTATACTTGGTAAAATTGCATTTCCTAATCTATGAGAGGTAAAATTAAAAAAGGTAGTATTAAGAATTCTTATTTTTATAAAAAAAGGTGCAACAATTGCTGTTAAAGATGCAAACCAAAAGCTATAAAATGCTACACTATAAATAAAATGTCGATCAGAAATCTCACTAATACCTCTTAGAATAAAGCTTGAAATTGTTAAGATGGTGAATAATACAGCACTTAATATTAAAAGGGGATTTTCAAGAATTAAGGATTTTTGAAAGTTATACCAATATATATAAATATGATCATTTTCAATGTTTCTTTTAATTCTACGTTGTAATCTTGATTTTAAGCTGTGGAATGTTAATGAAAAAATTCCAATAATATAAAAAAGAAAGACAGAAAGAATGAATTGGTTTACAATATAAGTTGTATAAAAACCATTACTATTTTCAGATTGACTTTTTTGAAATAATTTTAATGAATCTGTATAATATTCTTCTTTACTTGAATGATTTTTTATTAAAATTGAAAATTTATCAATATGTGTTACTTCCTTATTTGGTCTAATAATTTCATGCAATACAGCATACATTAAAATCATTAGAATAATTAGAAAAAGTATGATAAACATTAGTCTAACTTGATTATCACTAAAAAATCTTAATCTTTTATCTTCATCTTCAATATGATATTTTGGTAGAAATTTAGATACTACTAAATAATAGAGAATTAAAACAATTAATGTAGAGAAATTAAAAATCAAACATTCTATAACTATTGTTTGATATATTTCTTGTGAAGCTTTTATCAATTCAGCATAAGGTAAAATGAATAGAGTTAGAATTGCAATGGAAAGTAATATTCTATATCCGTTTCTAATTTTATGAGCATGAATTTGAATTTTTCGTTCCCGAATCTTTTTAAATCTTTCTATATTATATAAACTATAATGGATCAATAACCAAAAAATTTTATTTGAAAATTAATTTTTTAAAAAAGATATTGGATTTTTTGTGATGATGGAAAATTGTAAATCAGGTATTAAGAGACTACTTTAAATTAGAATCAATTTTTTTTAAAATTTTACACAAATATTAATATTGAATTTAAATTATTATTTAGTTTATTAACTATCTTGAACCTATTCTAACTCCCGCATCATTATCAACATCAATATTATAAAGAATAAAATCATCTTTTAATCCAATAGAAATGTTGGGGTTTACTATAATTGTAATCGTATGATTTCCTATACTAAGTCCCGTAGTTTCAATTTCAAGTAAATGGAATTCAGGTCTATGTGGAATTATTTCTTTATCATTAATTTCACCAATTGGAATAGGTAAAGAATTACCTGGAATCCAATCAAAATATACCTGATGTGTATTCTTGTCATAAACTTCTACTTCGCTTGTAACAAGTAAAATTTTAAGTTTAGGTTTCGAGGGAATAAAAGAGATATTTATTGGGAATTGAAAAATTAGTCCTATATAAGTACTGTTAAAAAACACACCTGGTGTATCGCCTAAATTTAAAGACCCATTCCAAATTGGATAAAATGGATATTCTTTTGGTTTACTTATCATTTCTATTTAGTTTATGATTTTTAAAAAAGTGATATTAATTTTTTATTTCAATTTATTATATTGACATTTGACCTGCAAAGTATTTTCTCCTTGCACATCGTGCAGTTCTATCATCGACTTCTTCAAAATAATCCTTCATCCAATTATCATCATTTACAAGATATTGAGGTGTCCATTGTTGAGGTAAACCTAAATTATTTTTCTTCATTGCCCATTTGACTGCTTCGCGAAAACTATAATGAGAAAAAAGTCTTATATATTCACCAAAATAAATATCTGCAATTCTTTTATCTCCTTTAATAATCATCATGTTCTCATCATTTGTGTTAGTACTTGCTTTACTAAAGTTAGCACTACCACTTATTACAATTGGTGCATTACCAAGTGGATCTACTAACATATATTTTGTATGAATCCAATGGACATGAATATTATTGACAATTCTGTCTATTTCTATTAACCATCTATCAAATGAATTCGTAACTATTCTATTTCCTATTGAAACTATGACATTAGAAAGGTTTCTTATTTTCTGAATTTCCTTTTCATCTTTTTCTTTTATCCGTGGACTTGAATATGCTTTTTCCATCAAAGCCATTCGTAAAATGTTATCTTTTTTCTTGAATATTTTCTTAAATTTTTCATGCATTCCAAATGCAAATGTCATAAACAGAGCATTTTGTGCATTTTCTGCAATATGAGCATACCAATTTAGTGCATCAAGATTATTTCCACGAGGGCTAAAAATCAATGCAGTTCCATTTTGCATTTCAGAAGGTATAGGTGAAGCACTCATATTTGCATTTCTATATACATTATCGATTACAGGATCATTCTTCAATCGTTTCCAATAATCAATATAGGAATTAGCTACTGCTTCATTTTCCACAATATGACCTAAATTAGAATGTCCATAAATGCCATTTTCAGTTAAATTTGTTGAACCCGTCCAAACAGCAAGATTTTTATTACCTTTACTAAGTACAAAAAACTTGTTATGCATCAATTTACCATGTGCCCGGCTTATGCATAGAGATTTAATTTTAGAAGTTTTAATTTGTTCTCTGTTTCTTTTCCAAGGACCAATTGGTTTTCCTTTACTGTTATATTTTTCGACATCATCAAAAATTACTTTAACATTAGCTCCTCGATTGGATGCTTGTTTCAGAGCATTAAGAACCTCAGGAAATTGTAATTCATATACTGCTCCATGTATTGAAAAATCTTTATTTGCTCGTTCTATAAAAGCAATTAATGCTTCTACTAATCCTCTTGATAACCATTTATATGCACCTATACCTGCTTCACTCGGTTTTTTATTTAAAAATTTTCTTGCATATTCTTGTGAAGCAACTGAACCTCTATTGAAAAAGACAGTATGTATATTTCCTAGTTCAACTTCTGTTGTAATGGTAATTTCAATTTCTCTTTTATTTTGTAAATTTGATGGATTTCCATACATGCAAACAATAGTATAAGTGTATGTGATACCAGATTTAGCACTATAATCTGCCCATTGAAATCCCTGAATTGGATGATAGAATGAAGAAAATGTCTCACCAGGTGCTGGGTGAGGATTAGTTTCTTTAAAAGTTTTTATTCCCCTTAACCAAATTTCTTCACCATCTGAGTGATCCTTACGCTTTATAGCAAAACCACGAAACTCATTTCGAAATTTTAATTCAAGATCAAAACCCAGAAAAACTACATATGTACCAGCTATCGCATTTACAGTTATTCCGTTTTGTAGCTTTCTTTTTCTCATTATGTATGTTCACAATTTATAGATTTAAAACCAATTATAATTTTTTCAATTAAACATTTTAAAATCACATTTGAAATTATTTGTCATAATTATTCATCAAAAGGATATGTATTTACTAATCTTCCATCTTCATCATATACATAAACCCACCAAATCCCATCCTTAAAAACTAGTTCATAGCTAAAAGTTATTGTTATTAAATTTTCATAAAGTAATTCTTTTTGATGAATTGATAAATTTTTTGTCTTTAAATTGTTTGAAACTGTTAGGCAAACTGTGCAAAGTATTACATAAATAATTTTTTTCATTTTCCCTCCTTGAAAATCTAATATGCAATTTTAAGAAAAATGAAAAATTTATGGTAATAACACTTTTTATGAATTGTCGCTTTTATTTTTGCTTTAAATCATAAAACATTTTAAGACATTGAAGAATTTATCGGAAATGTATAACTTTTAATTTCATATTTGTCATATATTTATGCAGAGTACAATTTCAATTTTGAAAGATTTATCATCACAAGAGATCTGTAATTTAAAGAGTTTTATTTGTTCCCCATACTTTAATAAAAGCAAAAGAATAATAAATCTTTTCAATGAGCTAAAGAAATTCTATCCTAGCTTCAATAGTAATAAAGTAAATAAAGAATACTTACATCAAAGAATTTCACCCGGATTGAAATATAATGATTCAACTTTTAGAAATTTAATTGCAGACCTACATTCTTTAATAGAACGATTCCTTATAATTGAGCAATTGTTTGAAAGTGATGTTGAAAAAAATATTTTGCTTATGAAGTCATTGATAAATAAAGGGCAAAGTAATCAATTTTATAATTGTTTGAAGAAAACTTCGAATTTACTTGAAAGCAATGGCGAGGAAAGTAATTATTATTATTCAAAAAGTTTGATTGAATTGTGTAAATTTAATAATTGTATAATTAATGAAAGTCAAAAGACTAGAATTCATGTTAAAAATAATGTTGAAATTTTAAAAAGATATATTATTTACTCAATAAATTTTTTTATTACTGAACTGATTAATTCACATTTAAAACTTTCAATTGAAAGTCAAAAATTTAATGTTAATGAAACTTCATTTTCGACTGAAATAATAAGTATTATGGATATAGCTAAATTAATAGAAATTGTAAAGAAAGTTGATAAAAATAATTTTGTGCTTGATCTTTATTTAAAATTATTCTTAGCTTTTCACAATTCAGACAATATTAAGAGGTATGATGATTATAAATCTTTAGTAACTAAACATTTTAACCGTCTAAGTAAAGATGAACAATCCTACCACTACTCTATGCTCATTTCTTATAATGTTATTAAAAAAGCTTATAATAATACAAAAAATTGTAATGACATTGAACTCTTTAAGTTATATAACACTTTTTTAAAGGAAGAATTATTTTTTGATGATAAATCTAATTTTATAGATGAAAGTTTGTTTAGAAATATATTAATTTTATCATTACGCCTACAAAAGTTCGATTGGACTGATGTATATATTTCGAAGTATTCACAATATCTTCATCCTATCAAAAAAATGAATATTGTGAATCTTTCCTATGCAGAATATTTTTACCATAAAGGTACAATAAAAAAATCTAAAGATTATTTAAATGCTGCATTTGAGTACTTATCAAAAATTCGTGAAGATTCATTCATAATAAAATATGATATAAAAATTCTTTATTTAATGTTGTATTATGATTTAGGATACATTGAAAATTTGTTATGCCTTTTAAAAAATTTTCGACAATTTTTATGGCGAAACAAATTAGTTCCTAAAGAAAGGAAAATAAAACTAAACAAATTCTTAAATATTCTAGAAAAGATGGTTTATTTAAATGAAGGTGATCCACATATTGATGCTACAAATTTATACTTAGAAATTATTTATTTTCAAAATTTTAATTATCAAGGTTGGTTATTGAATAAAATACAAAAGTTTACAAATAAGAAAGCTCAACTAAAAATAAAACTTGGTTAATTAATTATAAATTTTTTCTTTTACTAATAAACAAGACTTTTCCCTTTTAACAAAATATTGCAATACTACATACTTAATTAATTTGAACAAGTCTTAAATTAAAAATATGTACAGTAAAATATTTTAACATTAAATTCATATATATTTAACTAATTCGTCCCCAGATCGTCCCTAAAAATTGAATCTCAAAAAATTCACACAAAATAAAAAGCCCTGTAAAGTCTTATCTTTACAGGGCTTAACTTCCGAGCTGGTGAGCAGAATTGAACTGCTGACCTGCTGATTACGAATCAGCTGCTCTACCAACTGAGCTACACCAGCAACTCAATTATCAATTTCAAATGTTCAATGTTCAATTACTTTTCTTGATGCTGAAACTATTTTACCTGTAAGTTTAATTAATTCTTCACATTCAGATAATATGGATTCTGCTTATTCAATTCTCAGATAACCGGAGTCTCTCAACAACCTTATCCAGTAATGTGTCTCTCGGGACTCTTTATAAGATATAAACATTTTATTGATAAAATCTTTTTTTGACACTCCACTTTTGGCTTCTTCAATATTGGCTCCTATCGAAGTTCCGCTTTTCAGTAACTGCTTTGAAAGAACATACTCGTTTTCTGCTTTTTGTTAAGTACCTTTAAAGATTTATTATCCTTAAAGAAAATTTATAACTTTTTTCCTTTACTAAGTTTTCTCTTTCCATATCCATATCTCCTTTTAATAATTTTAATCAAATCCTTTTTAAATAATTGAACATTGAACATTAATATCTGTACATTTCCGGCTTGTAAGGTCCTTCAACTTCCACACCAATATAGTCAGCCTGTTCTTTTGTAAGTGTCTCAAGTTTGGCTCCGACTTTTTCAAGATGAAGTCTTGCAACTTTCTCATCAAGATGTTTCGGGAGAACATATACTTTATTCTCGTACTTATCGGAATTATTCCAGAGTTCGATCTGTGCAAGAACCTGGTTTGTAAAGGAATTTGACATTACAAACGAAGGATGTCCCATTGCGCAACCGAGATTGACCAGTCTTCCCTCTGCAAGTATAATGATTTCGTTTCCTTCTACATTGTAAAGATCAACCTGCGGCTTAATAGTGTCTTTAGTGGAACCGTAATTCTTGTTCAGCCAAGCCATATCGATCTCATTGTCAAAGTGTCCGATGTTGCAGACGATCGCTTTGTCTTTCATGCCTTTGAAATGTCTTTCGGTAATAATATTGTAATTACCCGTAGCTGTAACAAAAATGTCAGCCATTTTAACCGCTTCGTCCATTGTTACTACCTGATATCCGTCCATTGCAGCCTGAAGTGCGCAGATCGGATCTATCTCGGTGATAAGGACTCTGGCGCCTGCTCCTCTTAATGACTGAGCTGAGCCTTTGCCGACGTCACCGTAACCTGCTACTACTGCGACCTTGCCTGCCATCATTATATCCGTTGCTCTTCTGATAGCGTCAACGCATGATTCCTTGCATCCGTACTTGTTGTCAAATTTTGATTTTGTAACAGAGTCGTTAACATTGATAGCGGGAACTGCAAGCGTACCCTTCTTCATTCTTTCATAAAGTCTGTGCACTCCTGTAGTTGTTTCCTCTGACAATCCTTTTATCTCGGCAATGAGTTCAGGATAATTGTCAAAGACCATATTTGTCAGATCCCCTCCGTCGTCAAGTATCATATTCAGAGGTTTTCTGTCAGGTCCGAAGAATAATGTCTGCTCAATGCACCAGTTGAATTCTTCCTCATTCATTCCTTTCCATGCATAAACGGGAATACCGGCTGCCGCAATTGCTGCTGCTGCGTGATCCTGCGTGGAAAATATATTACATGATGACCAGGTTACTTCAGCTCCAAGATCTACAAGAGTTTCGATCAGAACAGCAGTCTGAATCGTCATGTGAAGACATCCGGCTATTCTTGCTCCTTTTAAGGGTTTTTGTGATTTATATTCTTCCCTGATTGACATTAATCCGGGCATTTCCGCCTCGGCTAATCTTATTTCTTTTCTGCCCCATTCAGCAAGTGATATATCTTTTACTTTATACGGCAATACTTCGGTTTTATCTATTGTTGATGTACCCAAATTATATCTCCTTTTGATATTTATTTTTTTAAAATTTAACACTATGGATAACCAAGATAACACATATAAAATTTTAAATAAATCAATAAATTTATATTTTTTTTGGAAATATGACATGAAAAAAGATATGTCCACATGAACTGTTTCCGGACCGGTTCAGAGATCAGTCAGCGCTGATTTGTTTTCTATAGCAAATTTTATAAGGCTGTGGCTTCCTTTGAGATTGAGCTTACTGCTTATATTTGATCTGTGATTTTCTATTGTTCTGGGACTCAGGAACAGGTCTCTTGCTATTTCCTTACTCGTTTTATTTTCAGAAATGAATTTTAGAATTTTCTTTTCTGTCCGGGTTAGATTTTCAAGCGAAGGCGTGTTGCTTTTAAGTTCATTAAGTCTCTTTCTTCTCTTAACGGCAAAATTTGACACTGACGGACTTATAAAATAATTATCTTCCCAGACAGACCATATACATTTCAAAATATCGTTGACTGCGCTGTCTTTCAGGACATAACCCTTTACTCCGAGATTCATCGCTTCATCAAAAATATCCTCCTCTGCATACATTGTCAGAAAGATGATTTTTGTGGCGCTGTCTTTTAAATTCCTCAGAACCTCAAGTCCTGTCATTTTCGGCATATCAATATCAAGCAGCGCAATGTCCGGTGAATGTTCTTCTATCAATTCCAGAGCTTTCTGTCCGTTGTCACATTCTCCTTTTATAATGATATTTTTATCAGATTCTATAATCTGTTTTAATCCGTTCCTGAATATCGGATGATCATCGGCAATAATTATTTCAAGCTTCTTGTCCATATTTCACGGAATGATGAGTTATAAAGTAAGTATATCAAAATACTTAAGATTGTTCTTTTGTTCAATTGTTTATTTTGGTAAAGGCGATACAACTGTTTCATCCAAGTTTAATATGGAATTTTAAAATTCATAACCGTCCCTTCACCGGGATTTGATTCAATATTCATTTCTCCGTTAATCAGTCTGATCCTTTCTTTCATTCCCTGAATTCCAAATCCGTATTTTCCCTTATCGGAATTGATTTTTTGCAGATCAAAACCTATCCCGTCATCTCCAATCAGAATTGATATCATGTTCTCCCCTCTGCTTACATTAAGTATCACTTCACCGGCTTTTGAATGTCTTACAATATTATTTAGACATTCCTGTAATATCCTGTAAACACTTATCTCGGAATCGGGAAGCAGAATATTGTCAATATCATCTATATTGGTAATGAATTTAATTTCAACGATTCCTTTCAGTCTTTCAATTATTGAACCTATTGCTTTCGATAATCCCAGTCTTTCAATCTGATAAGGATGGAGAGAATATGATATCTCCCGTATATTTTTTAAAGCATCTGAAATGACATCCGAGACTTCATTTATATTTTTAATAACAGCAGGATTATCATCAGGATTATTCATGCTTATCTGAAGCTTGTTTTTTGAAATAAGTAGGTCCTGACCGATGCTGTCATGAAGTTCGCCTGCGATCCTTTTTCTTTCATTTTCCTGAGTGTCAATAAGTTTTCTTGTGAATTCTTCCTGAGCTTTCCTTTCTTTCCTGAGACGGTTTATTTTGCTCTGATACACGCTTCCGGAAGCTGCAAGAAGCGACAAAGTGCTCAGGGATTTGAACCACAGCGTTTTCCAGAACGGAGGAGAAATATTAATTTTGACGGATCTTCCTTTTCTGTTCCAGATGCCGTCATTATTTGAACCGATCACGGTAAATTCATATTCTCCGGCATCAAGATTTGTATAAGTTGCGAATCTTCTGTTGCCTGAATTTATCCAGCTTTTATCAAAACCCTTCATCATGTACGCATATTTGTTTTTGCCCGGGATGTTGAAATCAAGCGCAGAAAACTCAAAGGAAAAAACGCTTTCCCTGTAGGTCAGATCAATTTCATCCGTAACAGTTACTGACTTATTCAGAATACCGCTCTTCTCATTGAATTTAACTTCCTCATTAAAGATCTTGAAATCAGTGATCACTATCTCCGGAATATGCTCATTATCATTTATATCCCCGGCTTTAAAAATATTGAAACCGTTTATACCTCCGAATACAAGTTCACCGCTTTTTAATTTTATGCAAGCCCATGGATTGAATTCGTTGCTCTGCAGTCCGTCATGCGCATCGTAATTTTTAATCTTACCTGAATAAGGATCGAGCTTTGATAATCCGTTGTTCGAACTGATCCAGATATTCCCCTTTTCATCCTCAAGTATGCCGTTAATGGTATTATTGGGAAGACCGTCCGAAGTTGAATATCTTTTAAAAATTTTATTCGCCGGATCAAATTTATTTATTCCGTATTCCAGAGTACCTACCCATATATTTCCCTTAGAGTCCTTCAGTATATCAGTTGTAAAGTTGCTGCTGAGACTGTTATCATTACCGGGATCATTTCTGTACTGAGTGAATTTCTTTTTAACCTTATCAAATAACAGCATTCCGCCGTTTGATGATCCGAGAATAAGCGTGTCTTTGTCATCAGAAATGATTTTTCTTATCCGTTTATCACTGTCATCATTCATGTCATCTTTATTTATGCTGAACATCTGTAATTTCTCACTGACAGGATCAAACATGTATAAGCCCTTACCTGCCGTACCGTACCATATCATTCCATTTTCATCCATGTAAACTGAAAACACATAAAGATTATTTTTTGTATTATCATCTTTTCTTTTGGAACTGTAGCAGACGAATTCCGAATTCACAGTATTAAATTTCACAAGTCCCGAGCCGGATGTTCCAATCCATATAATTCCATCTTTACCTGTTGCAATGCTGTTGATGATTTCCTTAAGAAACGGATACGAGGTTTTGTCAGTATTTGCATAACAGTTAAATTCATTATCCATCCTGTTTAACTCTGCAAAACCGTTATCAACAGTCCCGATCCAGATATTTCCTGAATCGTCTTCCGAAAAGCATGTTACTTTATTGCTGCAGAGACTTTTTGGATCTGAAATTTTTTCAAAATAATGATTGAAATTTTTCGAACGGTTCCTGCAGATCCTAAGACCTGAGCCGAACGTACCGACCCAGAGTATGCCGGAGCGGTCATTATAAATGTGAAGTACAGATTTATTTCCGAGACTGTGAGGATTTTCTTTATCATCGGGGATATGGAAAAATTTGTTTATGCCTTTATCATAATAATTAAGGCTTCCCTCTTTTGTTCCGATCCAGAGATTCCCGGAATCATCACTGCACATTTTAGAGACAAGACGGTTGCTCAGGGAATATTCATCCGCAGCATCCGGGGAAAAACGGATAAATCCGTTTCTCTCTTCATCAAATCTGTTTAGACCGTTTGTTGTGCCAACCCATATCACTCCCGAACTGTCACAGAAAACAGAGTCCACCTTGTTCTCAGAAAGACTGTTCTCATCTCCGGGGTCGTTCATATATCTTGTAAATTTTTTACTCTTAATATCATAACGGTTAACACCTCTTCCCCAAGTACCAACCCATAAATTTCCGCTGCCGTCCTGAATAACAGAAGATATTCTGTCGCCGCTTATTGAATCCTTATCTTTTTTACTGTGCCTGAAAATCTTTTTCAGTTTTCTGTTCACGTCCAGACATACCAGTCCGCCGCCGTATGAACCGATCCAAAGATTTCCCTTATCATCTTCGAATACCGTTTTTATAATGTTTGAATTTGAAACTGAATTGAAAAGCTCCGGCTGAAACTGTAAAAAACATTCCTTATTCCTGTCATAAATATTCAATCCATTGTTGGTTCCTATCCAGAGGATTCCTTTTCTGTCCTCGGAAATAATATTTATCACATTGTTGCTGATGGTATTTTTCTTTTGTCCGTCATGTCTGTAAACTTTAAAATCATATCCGTCATATCTGTTGAGCCCGTCCTGTGTGCCGAACCACATAAAACCCATCATGTCCTGGATGATCCAGTTCACTGAACTGTTGGACAGTCCGTCCTCTATTGATAATCCTGAAAAAAACATATCCTTGATGGAATGCATAGAAATAAATAATCTATAATAATTTATAAATCATTGAAAATGCTGACGCTGAAAAATTTTATTGCACTGAAATGTAATACCTAAACTCTGCCGGTGATCTGAATGAACGTTCTGTATGTAATTTTCCTTAATGTAACCGGCAATTAAAAATTATAAGAATGTGTTTCCGCCTGTCATTTTTTGTAAAAGAAAAACACTGCCGGGAAATACTGATTATTTAATATTCATTATTTCTTTTTCTTTAATTCGATTCCGAGTTCATCAAGCTGCACTGTTGCAACTTCGCTCGGGCACTCATCCATAAGCGAAGATGCCTTGAGTGTTTTCGGGAATGCAATTGTATCATTAATTGATTTCAGTCCGCAGAGTATTGCAATGACCCTGTCAAAACCCACAGCGGCTCCGCCGTGAGGAGGCGCGCCGTATTTAAAGGCTTCGAGAATAAATCCGAATTTCATTTTAGCTTCCTCATCCGTAAGACCGATTATCGAAAAAACTTTTTTCTGAATTTCAGGCTTGTGTATCCTGATACTCCCGCTTGTAATTTCATGTCCGTTTAAAACAAGATCATAACAGTTGGCTCTTATACTTTCTATTTCATCCTTATCGCTGCTGTCAAGAAATTTTAAATATTCATCCTTTGGCATTGTAAATACATGATGCTCAGCATAGAATCTTTTTTCCTCTTCTTCATATCTGAAAAGAGGAAAATCAATTACCCACAAAAATTCATATCTTGTCTCGTCGATCAGATCGAAATCCTCCGCAAGTCTCAGTCTGAGCTGACCCAGAGTCTGAAGGACCTTCATTTTTTCACCGCTTAAAATAAATACTGTATCGCCGCCTGCGCAGCTGAATGTGGACTTAATGTTATTTGTAATTTCTTCATTCAGGAATTTTACAATAGGAGACTGAACAGTCCCGTCTTCATTGAATTTCAGATATCCGAGTCCTCCGAATCCTGATTTTTTAACAAACTCCGTCAAGCCGTCAATGATTTTTCTTGTAACCTCTTTCGATTGTAATTTTATGCCGGCTACTATACCGCCTGAAGCCGCCGCATCGGAGAAGACCTTAAAATCCGATCCTTTGACCAGTTCAGAAATATTTTCAATTTCCATTCCGCCTTTTATTCTCAGATCAGGTTTATCCGAACCGTATTTATTCATTGCCTCATCATATGTCATTCTCCTGAAACCGGCGGGAAGTTCTATACCTTTTATGTCTTTCCATATTTCAAAGAACATTCCTTCAAGAATTTCAAACACATCATTCTGATCCACAAAACTCATCTCAAGATCGATCTGCGTGAATTCCGGCTGCCTGTCAGCTCTAAGGTCTTCATCCCTGAAGCATTTGCATATCTGAACATATCTGTCAAGACCTGATACCATGAGAATTTGTTTATACAGCTGAGGCGACTGGGGAAGCGCGTAGAATTTACCGTTGTGAACTCTAGACGGGACAAGGTAATCCCTGGCTCCTTCAGGAGTTGACTTCATAAGTACGGGAGTTTCAACTTCAACAAAATCATGTTTTTCAAAATACTTATGAACGATCTGATATACCCAGTTCCTTAAGATTAAATTATCGGAAAGTATCTTTCTTCTGAGATCAAGATATCTGTATTTAAGTCTGAGATCATCAGCGGCTTTTACATCATCTTCAATTACAAACGGAGGAATTTCGGATTCATTCAGGATCTCTATTTCATTCACTTCGATCTCAATTTCTCCTGTAGGAATATTTTTATTGATGCTTTCTCTTTTAATCACATTGCCCGAAGCCGAGATCACGAATTCCTGTCCGAGTCTTAAAGCTATATCGTAAACTTCTTTATTTTCGGGAAGCACTTTAAGCTGTGTAATTCCGTATCTGTCACGGAGATCGATAAAAAAAAGACCGCCGAGATCACGCGTCTTTGATACCCACCCGTTCAGAGTTACTTTCTCACCTTCGTTTTTTATATTCAGTTCCCCGCAGTTGTGTGTCCGTTTACAGAAGTTCATTTATATTTTATGATAATTATTATATTAAAAAAAGGGCTTAGAATTTTTCATAAGCCCTTTACTTTGTTAATTGTCTTAAAGGTTGAAAAAATTATTCTTAATCCTAAATTCTTGATCTTAAATTCTTAATTCCTGATAATCAGTATTTACAAAGTTCCTCTTAGTTCCTGTTCACGTTCTATCGCTTCAAACAACGCCTTGAAATTTCCTTTACCGAAACTTCTTGCGCCTTTTCTCTGAATTATTTCAAAGAAAACCGTAGGTCTGTCTTCAATCGGTTTTGAAAAGATCTGCAGCAGATATCCGTCATCATCCCTGTCCACAAGAATTCCGAGTTTGGCAAGCTCTGAAATGTCCTCATCTATCGTTCCGACCCTGCCTTCGAGTTCACTGTAATAAGTAGTAGGCACTGTAAGAAATTCAAGTCCTCTTTTCTGAAGTTCGGTTACTGTCTCAAGAATATTTGCAGTTGACATTGCAATATGCTGAGCGCCTGCAGATTTATAAAAATCAAGATATTCCTCTATCTGGGATTTCTTCTTTCCTTTAGCAGGTTCGTTTATAGGGAATTTTATTTTACCGCTTCCGTTCTGCATTACCTTGCTCATGAGCGCTGTATAATCTGTTGAAATATCCTTGTCATCAAAAGAAATGAGCTGGTTGAAACCCATTGTATGAGCATAGAATTTAACCCAGTCATTCATCGTGCCGAGCTCAACATTACCTACAATATGATCTACGGATCTTAGACCTGTATCCCTGATACCTTTGGCTGCCTTATGCTCTGCGCTGACAAAGCCCGGCATAAATAATCCCTTGTAATTTTTTCTTTCTATAAATGAATGTATGGTATCTCCGTATGTCTGAATAGCTGATCTTATTATTACTCCGTTGCCGTCCCTGAATTCCGTTGGTTCTAGAACTCCCTTTGCCCCGCGGCTTGTGGTCTCAAAATAGGATTTCGCAGCATCATCCACTTCTATTGCAATGTCCCTGACGCCGTCTCCGTGCTTTTTATGATGTTCAGCTATAAAATTAGTATCGTTAAGAGGCGAGGAAAGAACAAATCTTATCTTTCCCTGCTCGAGAAGATATGAGGCTTTTTCCTTGTTTCCTGTTTCAAGTCCCGAATATCCCGTAAGAGAAAATCCAAGTACATACTGATAATAATAAGCCGACTGCTTGGCATTTCCGCAATAAAATTCAAGGTGATCAATTCTTTTGAGAGGAAGGAAATCTTCTGTTTTTTTTGCTTCCTGAACTTTTACTTCGGATTCTTTTAAAGTTTCCATGATAATTAATATTAATTTTCTTTAAAGAATTTTTCTGAATTTAATTAAATTAAGTTTAAAATTTAATGCATAATTCATACAAAAAAAATCCCGGATTTCAAGTCCGGGATTTGACATTTTATCAGATACTTCAGAATTTTTTTTTATTTACGGTACAATTTTGGTTATAAAATTATACCCATTGTTATCAGCAACAAGAAGATCACTGAGGTCAACAATTCTGTCCCTGTCTATATCTGTATTGTAATAACCTATCCGGACATTCTGCACGTCATTATCGATAAGATACATATCGTTAAGGTCAATGCTTCCGTCTGAGTTTACATCACCTCCATAAATACAGTAAAGTCCGTTAATATATTTCAGATTATTGCCGTAGGCTCTCGAAGCTGATACAGTGAAATCGTAATTGTTTACATTGCCGGCGCTTATGTATGTTCCTCCGTTGCTGCTCCATGTTTCAATGCTGTTCTTGCCTTTTATTTCATAGTAATAATATCCAGAAGAAATTTTTGATGAAGAAAAACTGCATGTGAAATTTATTGAATCAAGTGTAGTGACAGCAGAATCTTTTATCTGATAAGGGAAGAAATTATTCCTGATGTAAAGTCTTACTGTATCACTGAGATTCAGCTTTCCTGATACAATGTTATACAATCCCTCAACTGTTGCTTTAAAATTAAAATATGTAAGCGGATTATCCGAGATCGGGAATTCAAAGAATGAATAAGCGCCGACTCCCCTGCTGTTTCTCAGAAATGGACCGAGATATACGGCGGAATCTATATGAGTCCAGACTGTCGGGAGATAAGTCAGCTTCGTTGCATTGCTTGTACCCGTAAGTCTGAGCTTTATAGTATCACCTGATTTGTAACCGTAGGAGACAAGACCTGTCTGCCCGTTTAAATAAAAATAATCCTTCATGCTCTGACCTAGTGTATCCTGCGGCCAGTATGAAACAGTTGAATAATTGAATAAGATTGCAATTTCATTTTTCTGTGAATTTGTATAAAAAACGGATCTGACATTTGGTCCTGTCATTCCCGTTGTATCAACAGGAGAATAAAATCTTTTGCTTACAGGTCTGAATACAACGGATGCAATGTTTTTATAACCTAAGTACTGATAATGGCAGCCGCTGTAATATGGAAGCCCGGCAGTTGCTATTACATCCAGATTCTGAAAACTATTTGGCAGTTCTCTCTGAACTTCACGAAGCTGACTTGCAAACTGCGCTGAACAGCATGGTCTTACCTGGAATACATATGTGTACCGGAATCCCGGATAATTTTCTTTCCATTGATCATAAAGGGTACGGAAATTCTGTGCGTAATTTACCCATGTTTCATTTCCGTTTGATTCTCCCTGAAACCAGAAAATAGCTTTCACCTTATCAGTCAATAAAGCTTTCTGAGTTCTATAAAGCTGACGTCCGTATAAAGTATTTAAATCAGCGGGATTGTTGTTGTTTCTTAAATTCAATTCAATAGTTGATGAAGCTGCTCCTCCGTTTATTATACAGGTCGGGATTCCGAAATTTTCCTTGATAAGTTTCTGCAGTTCGAGACCCCACACACCAACATTAAAAGGACCGCTGAAAGTCCTGACAGCTCCGTCCGCCTTGGAAATTCCCCAGAGTGTGTCTGAAGGATTATAAGGGTAACCGTTGTAATTCGGAGTCTGAACCCCAAATGATCTGCAGTATTCATTTGAATAGGTCATGAGTGGATCTGTAGCATGTGCGTTGGACTGTCCGCCGATAAGGTAAAAATCACCGCATACAATACTGTCGGCTTTACTGATCTGAAGAGAAGATGGTCCTGATCTCAGATACAGCTTGAAATGGTATTCGGAAAGTTCGGAATGGATCTTCTGTCTCAGATCAAACATAGCAAAACCGTTGGTGTAAATTAATTTCGAGCTCTTCCTTTTCCAGAGTGATGTGTTTTTATAAACTTCCATGTAGACAGAATCATATCCGGTTAAATTAACCGAACCGGAATACTTTACCTCTGCGGAATCCTGAGAATCTCTCGCAAAGAACTGTAAATTTCTCGGAAAGTCAGATAAAGTATATGTAGATGTGATTTCTGTGTTATTAAATACCGATGTGATTTCAGCTTTGACTCTGACGAAAGTTAATAATGACATTAATAAAATATATGAAACTACTAATAAATAAATTTTTATTGTTTTCATACCTTTTATATACCATTTATTAATCTACTTTAGAGTATAGAAACGGAAATTCGGCATCTGAAAAAATTTAATACAGGGATGTATAATTATCCGTATAAAATGATATATTCTTTACCCTTTCAATATTATTTTAATGAATTATTTTTTTTATTGTGGTAAAGATATAAAAAAATATTAATAATAAAAATCTATTTTATTGAAAGTATTACTTTAAGTGAATTATCTATATAGCTTAATACATTTAGTAAAGTGAAGTTCGTATGATTTTTTAGACATAAGAAATCCGTAACCTGCTTAAAGTTATGAATTCAGCTCCTGTAATATTAAATTGAATTTTAAGTTAAATCCCGAATTGAATACTGCTGAATTACAGAATTATACTGCTTTCATGATTATTAATGTAATATCATCATGAATTTCAGCATATCCTCTGAATTTATTAATTTCTGTGAGAAATGTATTTTTTATCTCCTCTGAAGTACGGTAAGAATTTTCACACAATATTTTTTTTATCCGGTCCAGTCCGAATTCTTCCTTCCGGCTGTTCATGCATTCGGTGAGTCCGTCTGAATAAAAGAGGACAATGTCACCTGACTTTATACTGAGATCATATTCTTCCATGGAGTTTGCAAACATATCATTATTGCAAAGTCCGACCGCCATTCCGTTCTGCTTTATTTCTCTGCACTGACCGTTGGCATTTTCATATATCAAAACCGGATTATGACCCGCTCTGCAGATTTTTATATTCCTATCCCTGACCTCTGCAAGAATCGAACTGAAATAAAGACCTCTTCTAATATGTTTAAATATGTTTTTGTTTACCTCACTCAGAATCACACCGGGATTATCATAAAAATCACTGAGCTGCCTGATTAACAACCTTACCTGAATCATATAAAGAGCGGCTGACATACCTTTGCCTGAAATATCACCTGTGGAAATAAAATAGACATTCTCGTTCTTTTTTATGAAATCAATAAAATCCCCGCCTACAACTTTTGCAGTCTCATAATGATAAGCGAAATCGAAGTTCGGATCTGAAGGCGGATCTTTAGGAAGCAGGCTCATCTGAACATCCTTTGCAACCTTAAGCTCATCTCCCGCGGTAAGCTTTTCGGCAATCTCATATATCAGTATTAAATTCACTATAAGAAATGCCAGTATGGCGATCTGCCAGTCTTCCTGTATCCAGGCAACAATAAAAATTAGAACTGCCAGTGAATATGCAATCCGGATTACCGGAGAGAGTCTGATCAGAAATGCTTTTATGAATATTTTCACACTGGAATATATCCCTGTATTTTTCCCGTCAGTCTGGCCGGATTTCTCAATTTCTTTTAGGTAATATTTATATCTTTCCGGAGTTTCTTTGAAAAGTGTGTTCTCAAGATCTTTAGAAGTCAGATCGCCTGAATAAAACTCGTATATCCTTTTAAGCAAATTATTTTTTTTCAATTCTCTGAATACATTTAATACGTTGATTACGGCTGTGATGTTTGGTTTTGATTCATTGCTATATTCTTTTACGCGAACAAGTTAAATTACGTTTACGGCATAATCAGAATAAAATAGTGAATTCTGTTTTTAAAAAACGTAAAAACATTAATGTTTATATAATGGTATTATTTATATAAATTAATAAAAATAATTATGAAAGACTTCAACCAAAAATTTTCTGTGAACGGCAGAACCATTGAACTCTTAAACCGAATGTCAGATCCCGGAATGTGGGTAGTCAACGTTTACAGTAAATTCTTATTTTTCAAAAGGAAAGAAACCTCTCACTGGTTCTGCGATAAAACCGAAGCAGAAACCTTTGTTAAATCATTTTCTCCCGGAATATCTTTCAAATGAATTTTCCATAATCTTCTTTTTAATTACTCACAATCAGTGTCCTTTATATCTTTAAAATTTTCAACTTCATTACTATATTAACGAATGCCTGTAAAATCTTTTATTATTGACGGAAACAATCTCACAGTGGAAAATTCTGCTGATATTGTATTGAACGGAATGAAGATATCTCTTCACAATGATTCCGAAAAAAGAATAAACGCTTCACGGGAACTTGTTGAAGAATGGATTAAAAAAGATGAGGTAATATACGGAGTTACGACCGGCTTTGGCGAATTTAAGGATATAAATATCTCACAGAAAGACCTGAAGATTCTTCAGCGGAATCTGATACTTTCACATTCGGCCGGAGTGGGAAAATTCGTTCCGGATCTGATCGCAAAATTAATGCTTCTGTTCAGGATAAATTCACTTGCTAAAGGAAATTCAGGCGTTAGAATGGAACTGATCAGGACGCTTATTAGCATTTTCAATTCCGATATCATTCCGCTTATACCTTCAAGAGGTTCAGTCGGAAGCTCGGGAGATCTTTCCCCGCTTTCACATCTGGCTCTTCTTGTGATAGGCGAGGGAAATTGCAAACTCAACGGGAAAATCACCGGATGCAGGACAGCATTAAAAAAATTCAATATAAAACCGCTTGAGCTTCATGCAAAAGAAGGTCTTGCGCTGATTAACGGCACCCAGATGATGTCCGCTTATTTATGCAAATCCGTCTATGATGCAGAATATTTATCCAGGCTTGCGGATATTGCCGGAAGTATGTCACTTGAAGCGCTTCGTGGAACTAATAAAGCTTTTTCGGAAAAGATACAGTCTGTCAGACCGCATCCCGGTCAGAAAAAATCTGCTTCCAATCTTAGAAGACTGCTGAAGGGAAGCGAAATAATGAAGTCCCATAAAAACTGCGGGAAAGTTCAGGATGCCTATTCCCTAAGATGCATGCCTCAGGTTCACGGAGCAGTAAAGGATACGATCTCACACTGCAGGAAAGTTCTAGAGATAGAGATAAATTCAGCAACAGATAACCCACTGCTGTTTCCCGGATCCGGAGAGCACATTGAAGGCGGGAATTTTCACGGTGAGCCGCTGGCTTTTATAGCTGATTTTCTTGCAATCGCAGTAAGCGAACTCGGCAACATCAGCGAAAGAAGAACCGCCAGACTTCTTGACGGAAATCTCAGCGGACTTCCTAGGTTTCTCATCAGTGAAGGAGGTTTGAATTCAGGACTTATGATCTCGCAGTACACAGCTGCATCACTTGTCAGCGAAAATAAAGTTCTCTGCCATCCTGCTTCAGTCGATTCCATTCCAACAAGCGCCAATCAGGAAGATCACAATTCAATGGGAGCTTTCTCAGCGATAAAATGCTTCGATGTGGTTAATAACGTTAAAAATATAATTTCAATAGAATTTCTCTGTTCATCCCAGGGGATTGACTTTTTAAGACCTCTCAAAAGCGGAGCCGGAACGGAAGCGGCTTACAGTTACATCAGGAAGTATTCCGGACATGTGAATAAGGATACTGTCACGGGAGATCTCATTCTCAGTATGAGCGGTATTATTTACAATAAAGAATTTATGAAGGAAGTCGAAAAGCATTCGGGTAAACTTAATTGAATATGAAGAAGCTTATTTCCCGTCTGAAGAAAAACAAATATGCCGAAAAAGTAATTTATTATATTGATAAATTAATGTACAAGTTTGATCATGATCATATCTGGATAATGTCATCCGGAATTTCCTTCAATATTCTTATATGCCTAATTCCTTTTTCTCTGATGATCCTGACGATACTGGGAGTATATCTCGACAGCGAAACGGTTCAGAGGAAACTCATTGATTACATTAACAGCATAATACCTCTTCCGGGTCAGTACAAGGAAAGAATAGTTTTTGAGCTGATTGACAAGACAAAAGAACTATCGAGAAATACTTTCCTTACAGGCCTGATAAGTACTGCAGGAATTTTCTGGACAGCAAGCGGTGTATTCAGCGCAATGCGAGAAGTACTTAAAAAAATTTTCAGAGTAAATGTTGAGGAAAGCATAATAAGGGAAAAGATCAGGGATTTTTTCCTGGTGATCATTTCACTGATTTTGCTTCTGCTTTCTCTTACCGTAACTTCGATAGTTCCTATTGTGGAAACATATTCACAGGGACTTTTCGGAGAGATGATAATTCTTAACTTTTTCCAGAAGCTAATTCCGATCATTGCGGGTTTTTTAATTTCATTTCTGCTTTTTTATATACTGTACTTTTTTGTTCCCTACTGGAAAATGAACAAGAAGGTAATAAAATTTACATCATTCATAACGGCTATATTCTTTGAACTGCTGAAATATCTATTCGGCTTTTATATCCTCAGGATAGCCAATTACAGCAGGATATACGGCACATTTGCTACTATTGTAATAAGCGTGTTTTTTATTTATTATGTCTCAGTGATATTTGTTATCGGCGCTGAGCTCGGAGAAATATATCACGAAAGAAATAAACTAAAATTACAAACTAATTCCAAATAATCAAAAATAAGAAATATATTTAAATGGAACAGAAAAAATTATACAGAACAATTGAAAACATAATCAAGGAAGCGCCTAAAATTGAAAATGACGAGCAGCTACTTACCTATGTACTTGAACAGATAATAAAAAACGAGGAAATAAAGATCATTGGCGGGAGATTATGGAAACTCAATGAAAGCAAAGACCATTACACACTCTTTGAACAGATGGGAGACGTGGAAATAATCAAAGACAATTATCAGCTGAGCATTGATGAGTATCCTATGTTTAAAAATGTTGGACTTTACAGATCTGTTATTGCAAAGGAAACTGATGAATATCTGATTGATAAGGGGATTTACCATTATTCCGCTACCGGAGTGGGTGAGAGATTTAAATTCAAAGACAGAAATGACGAGAATTATTATCTCTATGAATATCTTATAGCTCTGAATGCCAGATTCATTGAAGATGATCTGTTAAATACTCTGAATATTATCAGCATGACGCTGAGCTCCATAATAAGAAGCAAGGATATTGAATCATCAGCAAAGGAAAACATTCAGGAACTGAACAAAGCCAGCGAGATACAGAGAAGCATTCTGCCCGAACATGAAATGAAGTTCGGTAATTTTCAGATGTTCGGATTGTCAATTCCGGATAAGATCGTCGGAGGTGATTTTTTTGATTACATTGAAAGTGACGATAAGGAGCGGGTAGGTATTGCGATCGGGGACGCAGCATCAAAAGGAATTTCCGCAGCCGCTCAGGCGCTGTATGTATCAGGCGCTTTAAGAATGGGAGTGGAGTTCCAGATCAAACTCACCACAATGGTTAAGAAGATCAATAATCTTGTATACGAGACATTTCCTTATGAAAGATTTGTAACGCTGTTTTACTGTGAGCTTATAAAAGACAAAAAAGGACTATGTCAGTTTGTGAATGCCGGTCAGAATCCCCCGATGTTTTTCAACTCCGAAGCCGGAAATATAGAATCACTTTCTGCCACAGGTCCAGTGCTTGGTCCTGCTCCGTATCAGAAATATTATTCGGACAGTATTAATTTTAAAAAAGACGATATTCTGCTCTTGTATACGGATGGTATAGTAGAGGCAACAAACGGAGAGTTTCAGTTTTACGGAGAAGAAAGACTGAAGGAGATCATCATCAGAAATAAAGATCTAACACCAAAAGAGATATGTACAAAAGTAATCGAAGATGTAAACAAATTCTCTTCCAAAGGCATTTATTCCGATGACAGGACTCTTGTAGCTATAAAAAGAATAAAATAATATTAAGAAACTGTTATTAATTTTTAAATTTCAGGATAAACAAAGTTTTAAAAAAATATTTTAATTTTTAAAATTTAATCGTATATTTACAGAACCAACGGTTTTTAATATTTAAATAAACAATTGCAATGAATAATAAGAAAAATTATATTTCTTCGGTAATTGTTTCCCTGCTGGCAGGATTTATATATTATCAGTTCGGTACAAATATACAGGAAACTGTAGAAAAAGTCTTCAGTTCTCATGAACTCATAATGAATGTACCTTCAAACAATGAATTTGATCCTGCAGGTTTTAAAAACCCTCAGAAGAAAAAGGAAGTCAAAGCATTAAACAAAAAAACAAAATTAAAAAATTCACCGGAAATATACTTCGCTGAATCACATTCAGAAGTAATCTTCGACGAAAATCGGGCAAAATACAGAAAGGCTGTCCCCGACAGAAAAGAAGATTTTACCGATGAACTGAACAAGCTTATCAGGACCGGTAAGATTTCTCCGGACCTGAGAAACAGCATTCGCCGTTCATCTGACAATAATTCAACTGCTGACGTCAATTCCTCAGAGATGAAGATTCAAAAGTCAGTTATAAACAAAGACTGCCCGTCAGCTAATGTTATTAAGGATAAATATACCGGTAATGGATTTGAATATAATTATTTTTTCAAGACAGACGCTTCATTCTATAAAAAATATATAAAAAAATACCGGGGAAGTTCATCGGAAGAACCGGATGAAGACTGTTGCTCTGCAAATACTGTTCACATTGTAAAAACCGAATGCAAAAGTAAAAACAATGTAACGGTAAAAGTGAAGTGCAGCAGCGGTGATAATGAAATTTTTATAGAGACTGAATCGTTAGAAGAGGAAACCTTTTAAACAGAATTTTTAAACCTATTTTATAAATTAAACAAACCAAACTATGAAGAAAAAACTTTTTGTAATTGCGTCTTTAATTGTAATTGTTGCCCTGAGTATTTTCTATGTACAGAACAACAATCTCATTGCTGATGATAAAAATCCTAAAGATTGTCCCAGCTCCTGCACACAAAAAGCAGGCAACTCTGAAACCAAAAGCGGCTGCACCGGAAAAAATATGAGCGGAGCAAGTGTTTCGGATGATGATCTTACAGGATATGCAACATATGAATTCGTCACTGATATGATCAAATGTGACGGATGTAAATCAGAAATGTCAAGTAATTTAAAAGGAATTAACGGAGTGAAAGAAGTTTCATACGGTGAAACCTGCAATGTCTCAAAAATGACAAGCGTAAAAGTATTTTACTCTGACAAAGAAACTTCCTCTGACATTATTGCAGCATCAGTAAAAGATAAAGGTCTTACGGGAAAATGCGGAGACGGCAGTAAATGCACATCCAAAAAGAAAGACGAAAAAAAATCCTGATCTGAAGTTCTTTTTAAGAAATAAAAAACCCGGTTCAATTCAAACCGGGTTTTTTTTTGAGAAAAAATGTTGTGATCAGAAAGGATCGTCAGATTTTACATACTTTGGAATTTCTATCACAGGATGTATTTCCTGATTCTCAAATTTTGCATATTCATTTATAAACACCAGCTCAAAATCATCTACGGGACCATTTCTCTGTTTTCCTATAATAATTTCCGCTTTTCTTAATTCCGTTAAGAAATCAGGATCGTCTTTATTTAAACTCTTGCCCATAGCAGGTCTGTGAACAAATATAACAACGTCTGCATCCTGTTCGATCGCTCCTGATTCTCTCAGGTCGGCAAGCTGCGGTCTTTTTTCCTTTCCTCTCTGTTCTATGGATCTGTTAAGCTGAGCACATGCGATCACCGGTATATCAAGTTCCTTTGCAAGGGCTTTAAGACCTCTGGATACATATGCAACCTCAAGGTCTCTTCTTTCGGCTGATTCAGGACCTTTTACAAGCTGAAGATAGTCCACAATTATCATATCAATTCCGAATTCCTTTTTCATTTTTCTCGTTTTTGCTCTTATCTCAAGTATGGAAAGTTCACTGGTGTCATCGATGTACAGATTGGTTTTAAGCTTATGAAAATTCTTTATGACTCTGTTCCATTCTTCAGTTGTTGTCTTTCCGGTTTTCAGATTCCTTCCGTTTACCTTTGCCTCGCCTGAGAGCATTCTCAGTATCAGTTCCCTGAATGACATTTCAAGACTGAAAATAGCAACTGATTTTCCGTGATCAATAGCGGCGTTTCTGGCTATATTCATTGAGAAAGCGGTCTTTCCGTGAGAAGGTCTTCCTGCAATTACAATGAATTCTGAATTCTGAAATCCGGCAGTCAGATCATCTAGTCTTGTAAAGCCGGTTGGAATACCGACAAGTCCGCTTCTGTTTTCTTTCTGATCGGCAAGTTTCCCTATCAGATTGTCTATTTCGTCTTTTACAGAGATTACTTTCTTTTTGGAGAGAGATTCTGACACATCAAGTATTTTCTGTTCCGCCTCATCAAGGATTGAGAAAGTATTTGAAGTGGGGTTGAAACATTTATCGGCAATCTCAGATGATATTGAGATCAGATTCCTGAGAAGATATTTCTCCAAAACTATTCTGGAATAAAAAGTAGCATTTGCCGATGTTGACACGGATGCTGTAAGATCAATTATATATTCCATTCCTCCGATAATATCAAATTTTCCAATAAGCTGCAGCTCTCTTTTCAGAGTATTCGGATCTATAGGTTCCTTTTTCTGATCGAGATTTTTTATTGCATCGAATACATATTCATTCCTTTTTCTGTAGAAATGCTTTGAATCCAGGATTTCCAGCACTTCATTAATAATATTGTTGTCAATCAGAATGGATCCCAGTATCATTACCTCAAGATCCTGTGCATTTGGAGGTATCCTGCCGGTAAATTCATTTTCCATTTCTTCATTAACCGGAATTTCCGCAGGTTTTTTTTTCGGATTATATTTAGAATTTTTTTTCAATGTTGACTAAAATTAAAATTTTTTCTTAATTAATGTTTTTCATTTTATCATATTCAGCTCTCAGCATTTTCACATCCTCCCATGTTGGTTTTTTCCAGTTCGGATTCCTTAGCAGTGCTGCCGGATGGTATGTAACCATCATTTTTATTCCTTCATACACATGAAACCTTCCTCTTAATTTACCAAGTGGTTCCTTTGATCTGAGCAGTGTCTGCGCTGCGAATGTTCCAACTGCAAGGATGAGCTTTGGTTTTATTAATTTAAGCTGTGTAAACAGATACGGCTCGCAGTTTTCAATCTCATCCGGCATTGGATTTCTGTTATCCGGAGGTCTGCATTTAAGTATATTGCAGATGTAAACTTCTTCCCGTGAAAAATTAATTGCTTTAAGAATATCAGTAAGTAATCTGCCGGCTCTTCCAACAAATGGCAGACCCTGCTCATCCTCGTCTGCTCCCGGAGCTTCTCCGACAATTACAAGATCTGCATTCTCATCTCCGCTTCCGAAAACTGTATTCTTCCTTCTGCCTGAGAGTATTCCGCATTTAGTGCATTTGCTGACTGTTCCGTTTAATTCAGAGAGATCACTGTAATTCTTATTGTCAGTATTAATTATGTTTATGTCTTTTTTATTTCCAGCTGTATATTCCTTAATACCATCAGTTCCTTTGCTGTTTAAGCTGACTTCACTTACCCGGTCCGATATTCCGGATGGATCATTTTTTTCAGATGTATTTAACTGTATATCATTTCCGGAGTTGTAATCCTCAAGCTTTTTAAGAATTCCCTCAATAAAAAGCTTGTCATTATCCAGAGGAAAGCCGTTATATCTTTTCAGGTATTTAAGAAATGCATCTGTATCTTTTAATATTTTTTCTCTGCCGCTCTTCATTTCATTTTGAGATATCTGTCAAGAATAGCATTACCTACATCGTACTTGCTCATAAGAGGAAGCTGTTCGGTTTTCCTTTCGGTAATGAAGCTTACTTTATTCGTTTCAGTCCCGAATCCCGAACCTTCCGAATCAGGATTGTTCGATACTATCATGTCCAGATTTTTTCTTTTCAGTTTCTTCTTTGCATTTTCAATTTCATCATCAGTCTCAAGAGCAAATCCGATTAATTTGTATCCGTTTTTTTTCTTTCCCAGATATTCCAATATATCTACAGCCCTTCTGAATTCAAATACAAATTTTTCTTTTTCTTCCTTTTTGATCTTGCCTTTATCTGTTTTTACGGGAACAAAGTCCTCCACGGCAGCAGTCATTACTATCAGGTCCTTTTTGCTGCAATTTGATTTTACTTTTCTGAACATTTCATCAGCCGTCCTTACATCAATTCTCTTAACCCCTTCAGGAGTATCAAGGTTGACTGGTCCTGTTATTAATGTCACAGCAGCTCCCCTGTCGCTTGCGGCTTCTGCAATTGCAAAGCCCATTTTGCCTGTTGATGAATTTGTGATGAATCTTACCCTGTCGAGATTTTCAGCAGTCGGTCCGGCTGTAACGAGTATTTTCCTGCCGGTAAGATCTCCTGTTCTCAAAAGGAAGTCTTTAATTATTTCAAATATTCTTTCCGGTTCCGCCATTCTTCCTTCTCCAACAAGTCCGCTTGCAAGCTCTCCGTATTCAGGTTCGATCATTTTAAATCCGGATGCAGAAAGTGATTTCAGATTTCTGACAGTAACCGAATTTTTGATCATGTCATCATCCATTGCGGGAGCAAGGAATACCGGACATCTGGAAGCAAGAACAGTGGTGAGTAAAAAATTATCGCTAATACCTGCGTTGATCTTTGCAAGAGTATTTGCAGTTGCCGGCGCAATAATGAAAACATCTGCCCATAATCCGAGATTTACATGCCAGGTTTTTGTCTCGACTTTTTCAGAACTGCTTACTTTATCTGCGGGCGGGAACATATTAATGATCACTTCATTTCTTGACAAAGCTGAAAGAGTTACAGGAGATACAAAATTCACAGCCGAAGGAGTCATTATTATCCTGACCTCCGCTCCGTTTCTTACAAAATATCTTACGAGGTAACATATTTTATAAGCGGCAATACCGCCGGAAACTCCGATCAAAATTTTTTTTCCTTTTAACATAATTTTGTCTAAAAAAAATATCCCGATATTACCGGGATAATTTTTGGAAATAAATTTACTTATATTTTAAAAAACAGATTACTGGTTTTCTTCTTCGCCTTTAAACCTGAAGTTAAGCTTGTCATCCATCAGCTCGTGAACAGCTTTGATAGTGGGTTTCTTCCTGAGTTCAAATTCAAGAGAAATATTGAATTTGTCCTGATTCATGATGGTATCATCTTCGGTTTCTTTAGCTATGATCGGCTCCAGTCTCTGGTTTAATTCCAGTTTAATTGCATCATTGATCTGTCTTGATCTGATTGATGCCACTACGATTGATTCATAAAGATTTGCCGTTTTGGACTCGAATTTATCCAAGTCAAGAGTTTCTATTGCCATTTAATTATTTTTATTTATAAAACTTAAAATTATATCCTTTACTTCGGATACTGCCTTTTCAAGGTTATCGTTTAATACAATATAATCAAAATCTTTTGCTTTTCCGATTTCTAAATCTACCCTTTTTATTCGCTCGCTTATCTGTTCTGAACTCTCTGTAGCCCTTTTTTTAAGTCTTTCCTTTAGGGTTTCATTATCCGGAGGCATTATGAAAATCAGAACTGAATTTTCTTTATATAATTTTTTTATTGCCAGCGCTCCTTTTACATCCACGTCAAAAAGCATGCTTTGTCCTTTTTTCAGACAGTCCTCTACCAGATATCTCAAAGTACCGTAATAATCTCCTTTAAAAATAACCTCATATTCTATCAGCTCATTATTTGCGATCATTTTAAGGAAAACATCCTTATCATAGAAAAAATAATCGACTCCGTTCTTCTCTCCCGCTCTTTTTTTTCTTGTCGTAGCTGAAACAGAGAAAATAAGTTCAGGAAACTGTTCAAGTATTTTTTTTACGATAGTTGTCTTTCCTGCTCCAGACGGAGCTGCGATCACATAAAGCATTTTTAAATTTTATTCGACATTTTGCAATTGTTCACGTATCTTTTCAAGTTCTTCTTTCAGTACAACACTTTTCTGGGAAATTTCGGCATCCATTGATTTGGAAGCGATTGTATTTATTTCCCTGTTTATCTCCTGAACCAGAAAATTCAGTCTTCTGCCTGAAAGCTCATTCGATTTCATATTCTCTATAAAGTACTTGTTATGACTTTTCAGCCGGATGAGCTCTTCTGTAATATCTATTCGGTCTGCATAGAGCACAATTTCCGTTTCAAGTCTGTTCTCGTCAATGATTCTTTTATCCTTTAGTATAGAATTTATTTTCTCTTTAAGTTTTTTTCTGAGTATACTGGTTTTTTTGGAAGAAATCTTTGAGATTACATCGGATTCTGATTTTATGAAATTAATCCTTTCTGTAATATCCTTTTTCAGGGATTCGCCTTCCCTTTTTTTCATTTTAATAAGATCATCAAGAGCGTTATCAAGGAGTCTGAAAAGAAACTTTCTTTCTTCCTCTCCCGCTTCTTCAGACAGATCCTGTCCGAAAAGATTTGTCATTGTCAGGATATGCTCAAGTTTTACATTTTCAGAAGATCCGATCTCTTTATTTATTTTGTTAAGTTCGGCAGCATAACTCTTTATAAGATCAAGATTCAGATTCATGCCTGCTGCTGAGACACTTCCGCTCTCCTCAGAAAAATTTACACTGATCTTGCCTCTTGAGATTCTTTTCCTCACTATTTCCTTCAGTTCAAGATCGTATGAAGCAAACTGTCTTGGGTACCTTAAACTTATCTCGCTGTATCTGCTGTTCACCGATCTTATCTCGGCAAAATATTTCTTCCCTTTAAAAGTCCCTTCGGATTTACCGAATCCTGTCATGCTAATGATCAATTATATTCTCCTTTAAACGACATAATTTTTATGCAGATTTTTTGTAAGATAATCAAATGCCTCTTTCGGTGTGTCAACAAATCTGAATAATTTAAGATCTTCCGGAGAAATTACATTCAGCTCAGCCATCTTATTCATATCTATTATCTTATCCCAGAATTCTTTTCCATAGACTACAACAGTTATTTTTTTTCTCAATTTTTTTGTCTGTAAAAGTGTAAGTATTTCCATAAGTTCATCCAACGTTCCGAAACCTCCGGGCATAATAACAAGAGCTTTTGCAAGATATGCAAACCAAAATTTTCTCATAAAAAAGTAATGGAATTCAAAATTCAGCTCTTTTGTAATATAAGGATTCGGATACTGTTCAAAAGGCAGGGAAATATTCAGTCCAATTGAAAGTCCCTTTGCTTTTTTTGCGCCTTTGTTGGCTGCCTCCATTATTCCGGGACCTCCGCCTGAACAAACTACGAATTTGTTGGGTTTACCCAGTTTCATTGCCCACTCTGTCATCATCCTTGCAAGCTCAACAGTATCTTCGTAATATCTTGACATCAGCAGATCCGTTTCAGCGCTTTTAAGTTTTCTTTTAAGAACGGCAGTCAGCTTTGATGATTTTTTAATATTTTTCCTGACTGAACTGAGGTTTTTTAGTGCCGTGGCTCTAGGCAGAGTTCTTGCCGATCCGAATATTACTACAGTATTATATATCTTATGTATTTTGAATCTTTCCAGAGGTTCTTTGTATTCGGTGAGGATCCTGATATCTCTGGCAATCGGAGAATTCAAAAAGTCCAAGTCATGATAAGCCTTAGGGGATTTGTTGAGAAATTTCATTTATCAGTTTAATTTATAAAAAAATTTTCTTTTAATTTATTATGTTTTCGGATTACAAACTTTTACCGCCGTCAACAACAAATATCCTTCCGGTAATATAATTGTTTTCAGTAGCAAGATATTTTACGAGTGATGTAATATCTTCCGGAACGGCAAATCTTTTCATCGGGTATTTACCGGAATCTCCGATGTCAGTATTTTCATCATCTTCCATTTCCACTGTTCCCGGAGCAATTGCATTAACAAGAATATCAGGCGCAAGTTTTTTACCAAGCTGCCTTGTTAATTTCACAACCCCGGCTTTAGCAAGTGAATAAGGAATAAAACCTGTCCAGTTTTCAACTGCACCTAGCGAAGCTATGTTTATTATCCTGCTTACTTTATTGTCGCTTTTCAGCATTATTTTTGCCGCTTCCTGACAGCAGAAAAAAACTCCTTTCAGGTTTGTATCCAGGAATCCGTCATAAATCTTTTCCGTGGTTTCGAGAAACTCCGTTCTCTTAAAGACCGCTGCATTATTTACAAGCAGATCGAGTCTTCTGTATTTAAGATTTACCGCGGCAAACATTTTTCTGATCTCGCTTATCTTGGTAACATCACATTTAACTGCTGTTACATTCACGTTGAAATCAGATATCTGTTTTATTGTATCCTCAAGCAGGATCTTGCTGCTCTCATTATAATTAAGAACTATATCATAACCTGCTTCGGCAAGTGTCAGTGAGATATATTTCCCGAGTCTTCTGGCTCCGCCGGTTACTAGTGCAACTTTATTTTCGCTGTTCATATAAGATCGGTAAAACCTGGGTTTGCTTTTAAGCCAAGGTGCCCTTGGGATGACTCGAACATCCGACCCACAGTTTAGGAAACTGTTGCTCTATCCACCTGAGCTACAAGGGCGGTTTTTTTAAATAATCATAAAAATACGAAAATTAAAAGATATAAGCAGGAGATTAGTTTTTCTGTTTGGGGAAATTTTTTACGGATTTTCGGTTAAAAAAATTTATTGCGGAAATGAAAAGTCTGTTCAGAGAAAAATTTTTACTTTAAGTAAAATTATTTACCCTGAACGGATTCAAATTTAAGGATATTATTATAAACTCAATTTACGGACGGAGTAAATTCAAAAATAGTATTTTAGATTTCCGTAAACAGTCAGAAATTTCACCGCATTTCCTCCGGTGTTATAACTTTCAGGAGTTGAGAATTCATACGTAAATTCAATTCCGGCTCCCAGATCATTTCTTCCCGTATATGCTATCTGTCCGAGAAATATATGAGGATTCCCTATCCTGTCCTGTGAAAGAACGGGAAAGGAATTTTGATAGAAACCAACTCCGAATCCCAGAGGCACTTTGCTTTTGGGAAGCAGGTCATATTCCAGTAAAAATCCTCCGTTAAAAAGAAATCTGTCATCCTTGGTCTTGTCAATAGATTCACCGAATCCGAATTCCGCGGACCCCAGAATTCCAAACGACGGGTTTAAAGCCCATGCATATCTTGCTCCTCCCAGAACACTCAGTGAAGGAACAGTCTTTGACAATGTATTCTCCTGAGTCAGTCCTCCGTTTTGGATCACCTTTGTGATGAAATCTTCAATATCAATCACGGTATAACTCTTATTTATTACATCCACTGATCCTGACAACAGCATATTTTTTCTTTCCCAGAGTTTAAAGGTCATTCCAATCTTATATCCTGATGCAAGGTTTACTCCCTGAGCTATCAAAGGACTGGTCTTTGTACCGGCTCTTCCCTCAATCTGATAACTTATATTAAAAGACAGCCAGTCCCTTAACATTGCTTCATATTCAAAGTCAATATTTGTAACAAGAATTGAACCCCTGTCCCGGGTAAGTGTGAACGTATCTATTTTTATGGGAGGAAGTTCGAATCCAACTGCCTGACCTGCGCTCATTACTGCATTCAGTGCAGTATTAATAAAAGGAGTTTTAAACTGTGAAGTACCGATGAAGTTATGTCCGTTGAGATTCGGTTTTGTTATTGCTGTATGGTTTCCGCCTTTTATAACCTGTGATGAATTATTCTGAGCTTTAAGGTCCGTTAGAAACACTGTGAGAATTAATATAATGAAAAAAATTTTATTCGGCATTTTCCCGGTTAATTATTTAAATGAGTAAATGATATCTGTAATAAGATGAAAACCGCTCGACCTGTATCTGTCAGGCAATGTTCCTGTAAAAGCAGTTGAACCGTTACTGAGATTTAACAGACTCTGTGAATATCTCGCTTCAAATTCAAGTTCAAATTTATCATATATCGGAAAATTCAGTCCGAATCCAAAAATTACTGAAAAATCAAATCTGTTAAGTTTGTCATTTAAATCACGTTCTGTTCCCGTACCTGTTTGATCCGATAAAGTTGATTTTGAGAGATATGAAAAACCCACTCCGCTGTTAAAGTAAGCAATTCCAGAAAGAGCAGGTATTTTAAGTAATACAGGCAGACTGAAATAATCGAGATTTAATTTAAAACTGTCTACCGGATCAACGTTTCTCTGTTCGTAGAAAATTACAGTAGAATTCCTTAGATACTGAGGCTGAAGGCAGATCTTCAGATCCTTTGTAATATTTAATTCTCCGGTAAGCCCGAACAAGTATCCGACTCCTTTTGAGTAACCGGCGTTTTCAGGCTCATCACCGCTGATTGAAGTATAGGTAATGCCTGATGTGATACCTATTTTTGACTGGGAAAATCCGTGGACAGGCAGGGATAAAAATGAAACAAAAAGCACCAGTTTAAACAATTTGTTCAGATGTGTTTTCAATTAAATAAATTTAAATGATTAAATTCGCTTGTAATGTTTTATCTCAAAATTATTTTTTCATAAAAATGCGGGACTTCAGCATTTTCAATTTCTTTTCAGTTTCCGGACAATATTCAGAACTTTATGCAGCTTGATTATTTTAAGCTGATAATTTAAATAAAAAAATTTTCAATATTAATTCACAAACAGCCGGTAAAAAATATGCAATTACAATAGTGTCCAAAATAATTTTTAATCATAAGAAATACTTTAATACTTAAAATCTTTTAAACTTTTTATTATTTTTTTCAAACAACCCGCCTGTGAATTATTG
>JAFDZR010000029.1:639-17322 GCA_018266875.1 Bacteroidota bacterium | reverse complement strand
TTTACTCCAGTAAATTTTGATTTCTTAAAATAAAAGTATTGGACACAATTGATGCAATTATTCAAGAATGATTATAAATTCAACCTGCCTTTACAGAATTCCACTGATTCATTAACTGATTCAAACAATACATTAGAATCTGATGCGTCAATTATTCCCGATCTTTCAAGCAGATTCCTCACACGGGGTTTCATTCTTGCAAACTTAACTTCGACTCCTCTTGCTGAAAGTTCATCGATCATTTCCCCAAGTATATCCGCTCCGGATATATCAATCCTCACCATTGAACTCGTATCAAGTATAAGGAATTTGATCTGAGAGTCTGAGGTTTCCTGTATGATATGATCTCTGAAATAATCAGCATTAAAGAAAAGAAGCGGACCCTCGAATCTGAGTATGAGTATTTCGGGAATCCTTTCTGCATTTTCAAATTCGTTGACATCCTGATAGCTCTTCATCCCTTCCACTTTACCGAGAATGATTGAATGCGGCTTTGAAGTCTTCTTTATAAGTTCAATGAAGGTTAATCCAATCGCCAGCAGCACCGCAGGAATTACGCCGATAGTTATAACACTCAGCGAGGTAACGACAGCCAGGAAAAACTCTGTTCTGCTGACAAGGTAAATTTTCTTCAGATAGGTGAAATTAAATAATCCGATTGATGCGGAAATAATGACTGCGCTTAAAGTCGCAACAGGAAGATATGTCAGATAATCTGTGAAGAATAACACAACTGCAAGGATCGTCGCCGCTCCGAATACTGAAACGAGCTGGGTCTTCCCGCCCATTGAATCATTAACGGCAGTTCTGGAATCAGCTCCGCTTACCACAAATCCCTGTGACAATCCCGAAAAAATGTTTGAAAATCCAAGTGCGATGAATTCCCTGTCAGGATCAATTTTATATCCGTTCTTTACGGCAAAACTTTTATCTGTCAGCATTGCGCTGCAGTAGCTTATCAGCACTATACCAAGCGAACTGGAAACAAGCGTTCCTACATTTCCAAGTTCTATTTCCGGGATGATAAGCCCTGGAAATCCTGAAGGTACGCTGCCAACAATCTGAACCCCTGATGAGTCCAGTCCAAAGAATATAACTGCGCAGATCCCGCCGATTACAGCAAGAAGTGGAGCGGGTATTTTTCTGAAGTATTTTTTGAATATCCTTATAAATATGAAAGTCGATACAGCGATAAGCAATGTTGCAATGTGTGTTTTTTCAATGCCTGAAAAAAATCCATAGATCACTTTGAAAAATCCTCCTGATTCAATTTTAAATCCGAAGAACTTTCCCAGCTGTCCTGCGATTATGCTCAGGGCAAGTCCGTTAATGTATCCGGTCAATATCGGCTTGGAAAGAAATCTTGCAATGAAACCTAATTTCATAATACCCGCAGCGACACACAGCAATCCTACTGTGACAGCAAGCATCACGGATAAAAGTTGATACTCCTCTGAACCCGTTGCCGCAAGCGGAGCAAGAACAGAAGCGATAAGAATGCATGTAGCGGAATCAGGTCCTACTATCATCTGCCTTGAGGTTCCGAACAAAGCATAGGCAACCATTGGAAGAATGCAGGAATATAAACCTGTAACCGGAGGAAGTCCGGCAAGGTCTGAATATGCTATCCCCACCGGAAGGGCTATTGCGGCAACTGATAATCCGGCTGCAAGATCTTTCGGCAGCCAGCTCTTTTCATATTTACCAAACAACTGAAGTCCCGGTATCCATGAAGTTAATTTATTCAATATAGAATATTCCAAAAATTTTAAATTCCTAAAAATATCAATTCCGACTATTAAAGCTTTTCAGGGTTCAAAGCCATGAATACTGATAAGTTAAAGTGAATGTTGTGAAATCACCGCCAACTCTGGTTGAAACTCCTGTATTGAATAAAGCTTTGACTGAATGATTTCGAGAAATCGGAACAGATAATGTAACCCCTGATCTTAGATTATTCTGGGAATCATTTCTAAATACTCCGTCTAATTTTGTTTCTCCGCCTTCAGTTAATCCTGCATTTAATGCTATCCAGATTTTAGAAGGGAATAAATAGCTGATGTGTGACTGAAAACTGAACAGAGGTAACTGTTCAAATGTTTTTGTGTTGAGATATTCTGAATTCTTTGAGAAAAACCAAATACCGGAATAAACTTCAAAGTAAAATGATTTGTACTTGTAAGATAAACCTATCTCCGGCTTTAATCCCCAGCGGTTTGATCCCAGATTTATAAGCTTTTCACTGTAATACAGACCTGTGGGAACTGAAACTACTAAACTGGCGCCCATTACAAAATCTTCTTTGCTTTTAATGAAATCCTTTGGATTCTGCGCAGGCGGTCCGAAAATATTTATTCCGAACCTAATTCTCGAATCGGCAAACCCTGTGCGTGTTCCGGAAGAGTCCTTACCCGCTATCTTTGCACTCCCTCCTAAAAATACAAAAGGTACTAATGCCTGAATTTTACATAGTCTTCCAAATAGTCCAAAGGATCTTACGTAACCAAGTGTAACGGAATTCGAAGTAAGTTCAAGGTTCTTTATGGGAGAAGTGGCGTCAGCTACAATATCTCCTGAGGAATAAGTGTAAGCAAGTGCTGCTGCATTCATCCCTTTAGGTATGACTGCATAATTCCTTGGTTCGAGTTCCTGCGAATATGAATTTTTACAAATAAAAAAAGCGATAAGAATAAACGGAACAAATCTGATTACTGACTTATGAGAAGACATATTCTGATTTTTTTAAAGTTATTAACTTCTTACTATACACCTGATTCCTATATGCGTCATTCCTGTGTCTATCATCTGAGGCTGACGCGCTGCTGGTCTGTATCTAAGACAGTAATTAGGAGCACAAAGATGGGAACCGCCTTTCACGACCTTTCGCGGAATCTTGATATCCGGCTGACACTGATCATAACTCCCGTCAGGAGATATTACCCTGGGATTTTTTTCGTTCGGGGTACAGCATGTTTTAAATTTCTCTGCGCTTTCATCAAGACTGGATACATACCAGTCACAGGTCCATTCCCAGACATTGCCCGCCATGTCATATAATCCGTATCCGTTCGGGACGAATGAACCAACAGGGGAAGTTCCTTCATACTCATCTAACAATAGATTCTGCCATGGAAATTCTCCCTGCCAGGTATTAGCCTGTGGTTTTGTAAACTGAACATCCTCATCCCCCCATATGAAATTTTTTCCTTCGAGTCCCCCTCTGGCTGCGAATTCCCATTCCGCTTCGGTCGGGAGTTCTTTTCCTGCCCAGTCAGCATAAGCTTCTGCATCCTCATATGCAACATGAACGACAGGATATTTTCCTCTGCTCTCTATTGAACTTCCCGGACCTCTGGGATGCTTCCAGTTTGCGCCGGGCTGCCATCTCCACCAGTTAAAATAATTTCCCAGATTTACAGGACCTTCCGATTTCTGAAATACAAGAGCTCCGGGAATGAGATTTTCCTCCGGCACTCCGGGATAATCAGCTGCAATAAGCGGACGCTCTGCAACAGTGATATATCCTGTCTCTTCAACAAACCTACCGAACTGCTCATTTGTGACTTCATATTTGTCCATGTAAAATCCGTCTACTGTAACTTTTCTTATTGGCATTTCTTCAGGATAAAATTTATCTGATCCCATAAGAAAAGTACCGCCCGGTATCTTTACCATATCAGATAAATCTGTAATTTTTTTTCTGTCTTTCTTTTCTTTTATTTCAGGCATAATTATATTTTCATCTCTTTATTTAAAAAAAATTCTTTTTCCGGAAATAGATCTTCAGCGTATTATAAAAAATCATCTACTCACAGTGCGGAATTCAGCAACTGCATTTCCGCCGCTGAAGAGTGTCAGTTCGCTGCCGCTGACTGTAAAGGCGTCAACGGTGTCCATTGTTTTTGCAAGACCCTTTTCAAATTCCATTTCTTTCGGGTCACCTGTTTTCTTTGTGCTTACCACCGAATCCAGTATCACTGTGTTGTCAACCAAAGCGCAGTTGGCAGTCATACTATTGATGCTGCCGAAAATACTAAGCTTACCGTCTTTGAATCTCATTTCAGGCGGATTTTGCGATTCAATTTTAGCGCCGTTAAGCGAAATAAGCGTCCAGACTTTGTATGCAGCCTGATTTACACCCGCCATATCGCATGCGCGGGCAGTCCATGAATGCGTTTTGGTTGCATCTGATACTTTAATTGATTTAAATCCTCCGGTGGGAACCGGGAAGATTGTATTACCTTCTTTGATCGTCTCGAGAACTTTAATATCCTTGATCTCATTTGGTTTAACTTTCAGGGGATTTCTGTCAAGAATAACAAGATCAGCAAGTTTGCCGACTTCGAGAGTTCCCTTTAAATCCAGTTCCTCGTACTGCTCGGCTGCCCATTTAGTCATTGCTTCAAGTCCTTCGTAAGGAGTGATCCGCTGATCCGGACCAATCTCGTCTCCCGCTCTTGATATACGGTTAACGGCTGAATAAAGCATCATCATCTGATCAAGAGGCGCGACAACGAAGTCAGTGTGGTTTGTCGGATGCAGTCCTGCATTTATTGCGTCCCTCATAGGGCTTATGTACATCGCCTGTTCCTTGCCGCGGTTTGCAATATGCGCCTCTGCAAAATAATATGTATGCAGTGTGTAAAATGAAGGACGGACTTTATACTCAACAAATTTTGGTATATGATCCTTTCGTAAAAACTGTGTATGAATGGTTGTAACATTCCATGGTTTGCTGTAATCTCCGTTGCGGGCGTATTCGTATGCTTTAAGAAACAAATCTATTGAACCGTCTCCGTTGCAGTGTACATTAAGCGGCACATTCATGTCATATACTTTTTTAAAAGCATCGTTGGCGAATTCCGGAGGAAATGTCGGCTCTCCGTACCAGTTCTTTTCACCGGCCGGACCGCCGGTGAGATATGGAGTTGTAAACAGAGCTGTTCTGCCCTGCGGTGAACCGTCAAGCGTAATTTTCACTCCGCCTACTTTGAATCGGTTTTTATATTTTCCCCATTCGCTCAGAGGATATACGGCAAGTATTTTATCAACTTCAGTAATGAATGGATAAGCGATCACATCAATGACGTTTGCTCCGGCATCGCTTGCGCGTTTTATTGTTTCAAACTGCTGTAAATGAGTTGCGCCTTCCTGCGCAGTGGTAATGCCTGCCTCAGCATACAGCAACTGTCCTTCTCTTGTAAAATCTATTTCCTGCTGCTGTGTCATTGGCTCTATTTTCTCGATCACTGGCATAAATGCCGTCTCCATTATCAGACCGTATGGTTCCTGTGTTCCGGGTTTACGTACGATCACTCCGCCCGGAGGAGTTTTGGTTTCAGCGCTGATCCCGTATTTTTTTAATCCAAGGCTGTTAAGAACGCATCCGTGCATGGATACATGATCGATTCTGACCGGATTGTCAGGGAAAGCTTTATCAAGGTCGTCACGGTTCAGCAGCAATCCGTCAGGCATTACAGTGTCATCATATCCGTAACCCATTATCATCTCGCCTTTTGGGATATTACGTTCGGCAGCGAATTTTTTCAGCTCAGAGATTATACTTTCAACATCTTTTCCCGGTCCGGATGGAGGAGCGTATAATCTGCACTGACTTGCAACCTGAAGTGAATTTATATAATGACTGTGTCCATCCAGAAAACCAGGCAGTAGAGTCTTTCCCTTTAGGTCTTTCATTATCGTGCTGTCACCTTTAAGTTTTTCAGCATCCGTTTTCTTTCCTGTGAAAATGATCTTACCGCCCTTAACAGCAATTGCTTCGGTGTAAGCTGCGCTGTCACCTGCCATTGTGATAATATCTCCTCCGAAATAGATAGCGTCAGCATCATCTGAAGAGATTTTTTGATTTGAATTGTTGCATCCTGCTGAAATAAAGACAGTCAGTACTGTCAGAATTTTTAAAATATTTTTCATTTTAATTTTTTATTCTTAAAATAACTTACTATCCTGTTTACCGGTCCGTTAATTAACATGTAAGGGATCACTGCAAGTAAAACTGCAGTAACAATCGCTTCAATAGGATATACAGTTTTCAATATGATTATCTGAGCTGCCATGTCAAGTATTAGTGCCATAATAAACAATTTCCCGATATCCATCCATCCTTCCTTTACCAGATCTCTTCTTTTTCCCTTTTCGAAAATCAATCCCCAAAGATAAGGAGTATCACCTCTTTTTGAATTTCTGATTCCTGCTTTTACAGCAAAGAAGAGTGATACAAGAGGCTGTATAATGAAACGCAGACTCATAGGACCGTCGGTTTTCAAATTGAAGTTATCAGCAAAACGCGAAAAAAAATCTTCCATGATATATTCAGATTAAATTTGAAAATTGAAATTTTTTCCGGATCCGAAAATCAAATGAAAATATAAAAGGCTAAATTTATTTGAATCATTTTGGGTATACAAGGGTAATGGAAACTCTCGCTCCCCATTCCGGTCTGTTTACATTCTGGTTTGCATAATAAAGCAGCGGAGCAAATGCAACGCTTGCATTTTGCTTTCCGTCAAATTTTATTACCTGCGTTAAATTGATTGCCACCAGACCTGAAGTTAATCTTTTACCTCTCCAGTCATAGGAATTTTCCGAGGAAACTCCGATACCCATTCCGCCTTTAGTATTATAGGTAATGAAAGGCTGTCCGAAAAAAGCAGTTATTTCACCTCTTTCGCTGCTTCCCGCCACGGACCAGAGATTATTGACAAGACCTCCGACAGTCCATGAACCCGGCTGTGCAAGTACTACCAAAGAAGGTCCGAGAAGTACTTTTTTTGATCCGAGAAGATCATCGGTTGCAGTTGGAATTGAAAGCGCAGGTCCAAGTCCCCAGGTAACCTTACTTACCTTTGGGGAAATAAAACCGGTGTATAAAATATCTCCTATACCGTTTTGTCTGCTGTTTAAAATAACATCATTCTGGAAAACTGCGGGGACGATGACTCTGTTGATAAGATTCAATCCGCTGCTGATGGACACAGGAATTACAGGCTGAAAGTTAAGCAGATATTTGTAACCGTGTTCCTGTCCGATCCCGAACTGAAAATTGTTTTGAAAAGGAACGCTTATCAGACTGGCAACCGGATTGGATAAGGATTTTGCAAGATCTTCCGCAGACTTTTCCTGCGAAACCGCATTGACAGCAGAAAAAACCAGTATCAAAAATGCAGATACAATTTTTGCAGAGATATATTTTTTCATGAATGGTTTAAATTAATTGGATTGAAAAATAGCAATATAATTTAAACTATTCAATTTAAATTAACCGACTTCTGCAGATAAAGTTGTTTAAGGAATAATGTGGGATTCTAAAATCATCTGTCAGTAAGATAGCTGAGGTAAGATATATTGAAGGGATGCAAATTATAATTGAGTAAAAATTAATAGTTAATAAACTCAAATCATTGTAAATCCTATAAAATCCCGTATCCTGTATTTTAATTAAATCAATTTTTTTTTCGGACAACTTTACTTCTTAAGACTGAATTCAAATACATCCGGTCTTGAATAATGTCCGGCTGCATCAAACATCCTCTTTGAAGCTGTGATCAGTCCAAGATCGATCTCTCCGTATAAAATAGATTCTTCAGATAGCAGCGGTCCGGCCAGAAATTTTCCGTTCGGGGAAATGATACAGCTGTTGCCTGTATTTATCCATTCTTTTCCTTCCGGATATAATTTTTTAAACTCAAATTCATCCGGTATATCATCCATTTTTAAAGTCATACAGGTGCTGATCACAAAAAGACCACCTTCTCTTGCTATGAACTGCATACTTTGCAGCCAGTCCGGGCTTTTATCCCAGGTAGACGACGCTAAAATCTGAGTTCCGTTTTCGTAAACTGAATATCTCGCTAACGGCATATAATTCTCCCAGCATATAAGTCCTGAGATTTTTCCCGCCGAGGTCTGATAAGTTTTCATGTTTTTTCCGCTGCCCTGCGCCCAGACCAGACGCTCTCCCCCTGTAGGAATAAATTTTCGGTGTGTTCCTAAAATCTCTCCCTTATCACTGATGAATAACTGTCTGTTGTATAAACTTGAATTGCTTGACTCTGTGTTAAGTTCATTCATTCCCATTATAACATTTATGCCGGCAGACTCAGCCGCTTTGCAAAGTTTATCTGTTGTATCGTCCGGCACAGAAACAGCATTTTCCGCAAGTTTCACATATAGTTCATTCAGGACTTCACCTTTATTATTCGGAATTAGCCATACCCAGTCAGGATAACCTGAAATAAATGTTTCAGGAAAAACTATCAGACCGGCTCCGTTTTTACCCGCTTCCTGTATTGCGGAACATGCCTTATCCAATGTTTTCTCTTTATTCAGAAAGACAGGCGAAAGCTGAGCTGCAGCTGCTTTTAATTTTTTATTCATTGTAAATTATTGGTGGTTAAAAAATGTTTTTATCTTTAACAGTCAATAAAAATATTAATTCTTCAGGATTTGTCTGAGTTATACGCTCAGATTCTTCAGAACTTTCTTCCTTTCATTTATCTGAACAATTCCTTATTCAATTGAAACAATTTCATGCTTTAAACTCAAACTCATAAATACTGAATTCAACAGATCAGCTAAATTGTTTTTATCTCCTTCTTGTTTCTTACCATACTCATTATTACTGGAATAAGGAATAAAACAAAACGACCGATTACAGGATTTATAAAAATTGCTGTTAATAAGGAGATTACAAAAACAGACGGCAATAGGAGTGACCGCACTTTGGCAAGCTTCAGGAAATCTCCTTCAGGTAAATCTTCAGCTAATTTGTTCTTTGGATTGCCGATATAGCTCCACAGAAGAAAATTCATTATGCCCGTCAGACAAATATTGAAAACATAAATTGAATAAGGAGTTATCAGATGTATATAAGCGGGTGATGAATATTCGCTGTATAATGCAGTTGAAAAAGGCATCAGGACAATTGAAAACAGGAATAACAGATTCAGCCAGATCAGTTTGCCGTTGTAATTGATCACATATCCGAACATTCTGTGATGTATAAACCAGTTAAGACCGATAATAAAAAAACTCAGCACAAATCCTAAAAACTTTGGGATCAATAATGCAAACAATTCCATAAATGTATGTTCAGAAATTACCGGTCCTTCTATTTCAGGGATTTTTATCTCTATTACAAGCAAAGTGATTGCAATTGCGAACACAGCATCGCTGAAGAAGACGAGCCGTTCTACCTGAAATTCCTTTTTGGAATGATGATGTGGATTTTTCATTTTTCAGTCTGATTATGAAAAATAAGTTTTAATGCGGAGATATTAAAGTCTGCCTTTATGAAAATCAAATATTTTGCCGGTGAACCTTATTTATTAAAATATAATTTTTAAAAACATAAGTCCATGGTATAACCATTATGTCAATAATGATCCCAATTGAATTAGCGCTTGTAAGTCCCATAGCAGAAGAATCAGTAAGCTGGTCTGCTGACCATAGTGGGTATGCGACAATTATCAGCCAGATCAACTTGTAGGAAAACTGCACGAGAAGCAATGGAATCATTTTCAAAGGATGCAGTATTCCCAAAATTGATAAAGCAGTAAATGCTGCCCAGAAACTGTAAGCAACTGCAGGCAAAGGTTTCCATATCCCGCTGTGAGTTAAAACTTCACTCCATACTTCAATTCCCAGCAACAGAATAATTACTGCATAATAAATTCTCAGAAGATAAAACCGGAACTTTGATACTCCCTCAAAGCCGTCATTATTAAATAATTCCCTTAAGCTGAAAGTTTTCTGTGTCTGATCTGCAAAACCGTCATTATTCTTTTTCATAATAATGTAATTTAAGTTTATAATATTACATTACATACGGAAGTATTCTTAAATGTTACGGTATTTGAAGCATAGGATAAAACTCTTTATGTAAACAATTAAATTACGGAAATGTAAATTACATTTTATCCGGTGCAAATTGTAATGACAGTCATGGATATCCGAAAAATATTACCATGTCCTTACCCTGTTTATCGTCTCAACGCTTGTGTTGTATGAACTTATCATTTTATTATAATACTCTAAAAGTTCATTATACTTTAATTTAAATTCCTTTTCATTCTTAAACTCTTTTGCTGTTAAAAAGAATATCTTTCCGTCATTTATAAAATTTTCCGCAGACGGCGAGAAGTAATCTTCAAAATGATATTTCATAAATTTAACTTTCTCACTGAACTCTGCGCTCATTACACTGTTCTTGCTTTCACCATAGGTTTTTACAAAATCTTCAAACTTTTTTTTGGTTTCCGAAAGGTCTGATCCGTATTCTATTTTCTCAAATCCTTCGTAAAAGGATTCTGCGCTTTCAAGCATATTCCCATATGCATTCAGCATTATCTGAGATGACGCTTCATCAGGATCCGATGCTGCAGTGGGATCATAAATAATTCTTGCCGGTTTGAATTTTTTAATATCTGATGAAAATTTATCCAGTTCTGTTTTGAATTTATTGTACGAATTCTTCATGTCTTCATCATACGGTATAACTTTTGACAGATCATTTTTATAAACCCTGTCGAAATAATATTCCGATACTATTTCAGAAACATTATAATATTCCTCCATCACAGGTAAAAGATTCTTAAGATCGGTTTCAAGAGTATTCTGCATTTCGGCTGATGCTTTCAGTTTCGAAAGTTCACCTTCGTCAAGAAGCGATCTCTTATATTCCTTAACTGTACTGCCTAACATTTGAGATGCTGTTTTCATACTCATATTAAGTATAAATGAATTTCTTTTTACTGATCCCGGAGCTGGCACTTCGCTTATGTAAAATTTGTAAACATTTCCGCCTCTTTCCTGGATTTTATTCATTACCTCAATATATTTATTGTAAAAATTAAGATCTTCTTCATTGGAATTTTTCCCGGATTTTTCAGTGACTGAAACATTTTTCCCTCCGGAGATGATTTTATTTTTAATGTCAGTAAGGATTGAACATCCCGCAAGCATAAACAAACTGAAAATAAGTAAAACCGGAAATTTTAGTTTTTCCATATTCTTAAATTTATTTAAAAAAAATTAGTAATTATTGCACTCTTATGTGATTTAAAACATTCACAATGTCAGGCAATGACAATAATTTTAATATTTTAATTAATCTATCTGTGCTGATCAATAAGAATTATATTGCCGTCAGGGTCAACCAATGTGATGCTTGCAGGTCCGGAAGTTTTTTCATCAGCTTCTGATGTTAAATTTATTCCTCTGCTCTTCAGCTGACTCTGAATTTCTCTGACATCGTCAAATTTTTCTATGTTACCGGCGTTTTCATCCCAGCCGGGATTAAAGGTCAGAATGTTGCCTTCGAACATTCCCTGGAAAATTCCAATCAGACAATTCTCATTTTTCATTATCAGATAATTATTTTTTACATCACCTGCAAAAGCAGTGAAGCCGAGGTTTTCATAAAATGTCTTTGATGCGTTAATGTCTTTGACATTCAGACTTACTGAAAATGCTCCTAATTTCATGTTGTTTTCCTTTCCTGGATTATTGTTTTTTGTTTGTTGTGTATCTGTGATGCTGTTAAGCTGTTCGGAAAAAATTGAGCTGAAGCCGAAACCAAAGCAAAATGTTGCTGCAAGTAGAATAATTATTACTGCTTTCTTTTTCATTTGAAATAATATAAATTTTATGAATTATTGTTAATTCAGATTTTAAAAATGCATTAATAATATTTATTTTGCTGAAAATCCGCAATACCAGAATTTAATAACAAATTTGATTTTAAGTTAATTTTTTACTCCTCGGTACTCTGTATTTATTGATTCCCGATTCATCAGTGGTTGATTGGAATTAATGGTCTAAGTACCATTGTGTTACTTCGAGCAGAAATTCCTTTACGGTTTCCCGGTTGGCTTCTGAAAGTTTCAGGACTGCGCCTTTCCAGTTCTCAGTAATAATCCAGGATCCGTATTTTAATTTGCCGGTTAAATCAAAATTCATATTATGACCATTTAGTCCGTATCCGGAAAAGTAATAATAAGGATTATTGACAATACCATCCTGCATCGCCAGACCAAATCCAATTCCGGTATTTTTATTGGGTTCAACATAAATACCGGTATCAAAATGATGCGGCCAGATGCGGACCTCACAGTCAGTCCGAAGATGAATGTTCAGCCACCCGCAGGCGTCATTGGCAAGAGCCCTTGAATGTATCCATTGATTTAATTCATTTAATTCATTTTCTTTAAATCTGAAATAAGTATCATGAATAAAATCATAGTCCGGGATTTCAAAGTGAAGCGGTTTGGAAAAACTTTCTGCCGATAGTCCGATCTGTGGCAGAAAGCTGATTATATCCTCTTCCGCCTGGAACTGTGTTTTGCCTCCTATGTCAACAGAGAATAAAGACTTCATTGAATCATTGAATATTTCAAATCTTAATTTATCGAATGTCAGAGCCAAAATTACATTTCCTTCGGAAGAATCAACCCACCTTCCAAGCAGGCGATTACCTATTTGATCAAGAGCAAGACTTGTATGACTGTCATCTTCTTTTTTTATTGCGTAACTCCTGTTGAATTTTGCAATTGTCTGACTAAGCTGATGAATCTGCTGATCCGTTTTTATGTATGTCTGCATAGTTATGTTTATTGAGATAATTTTTATTATTAAATGAAAACAAATGACAATATCAATCCTGCAGCGATCAATATGCTGAAACCAGCAATGACAGGTCTGCGCAGAGATTTTTTACTCAATGTAATTCCGTAGATCATTTTCAGGAAATTATTACTGGTTGTGGCATTTACTACAGCCATGACAATGAATGTATTTTCAAGATTGAATTTACTCTGCAGCAGATTTATGATAAACGGATCGATGTCCGTTACACCAACTACAAATGAAAGTACTTTGATCCCGCCTGCACCATAATAATCACTTACAAATCCGGTGAGGAATGCAAATAATATGAAAAGTGATCCGAACAATAATGCAGTTTTGAATTCCAGCGGATTGGTATGAATACTTTCAGAATTTAACTGATCTGAAATTGATTCAGCGGATTTATCAGACCTGTAAAAATATAAACCAAGAATTGAGGAAATGGCAACAAGCACTGCAAAGTAAGGAGCTATTTCAAATGCCAGAGTTATATTGAAAAACAAAGCAAGTAAAAAAATGCGGATATACATCATTGCAGTTGCAAGGATAACAGCTGCAGCAATTCTGTTTTCTCCAGGCATTTCCCTGCTTCTCCTGGCAAGGATCATAGTAGTAGCAGTACTGCTGTACATTCCGCCGAGAATACCGGTCAGGATTATTCCCGACTTCGGAAAAACAAATTTCTTCAGCAGGTAACTGAAATAAGATATGCCGGAAACTGCAACAACTGCAAGCCAGAATTTATAAGGCGTAATATTAATTACTGCGCTGACCGGTTTATCCGGCAGCAGCGGTAATATTACACCGGCAATGACTAGAAACTTTGCCAGCGTAGTGAATTCGTTGTAATCGAATTTTTTTGAAAACTCCAGAAGTGGTTTTTTTATTTCCGTCAGGATCAATACGCTGACAACTATAAGAATTACCAACCAGTTGGATTGTGTATAGATCAAAGGAGCCAGGCAGTAAGTAATAAGCGCTATGACAAGAGAGGTAATGCCGAATTCCTTTGTCTTTATTTTTTCCCTGTAATAAACCGAAAGCATTACTCCTATAACCGCTCCTCCTCCTAAAAACGGGATAAGATTCTGAGGATTGATCAGGTACAGAATAAATCCGAGAATTCCAATCAGCGTAAAAGTCCTGTCCGTACCAAAACGACTTTCCGGTTCTTCATTTAAATGATAACGCCTTTGTTCAAGTCCGATCAGAAGTGAGAACAAAAGCACAAGTAAAAATTTCAGAACATCCGGCGGAATAATGTTAAGCAGTTCTTCTGGCATTATAAATTAATTGTTAAAAAACCTGAGTCAGTAAATATAATATTTTCTTTGCACAGTTTCTCCCTCTTCAGCGATATACAAACGGTAAATATTTTTTACAAACTAACCGGTGATTTATTCATGTCTTCACTGATTTGTTTTTAAAAGGATCAATGATACTGTAAGCAAGTAATTTTAACCTGTCATTCACAAGAAACCAGAATACAGCATATCCCCATACAAATCCGGCCCATCCCCAGCTTAGCGGAGTCATAAAAACACCGTAGACTGCAATCAGCGTGGCGACAATTTGTGTACCCAGGACTGCCGTCCAGAGGATTTTTGCAGGTCGTATAGACCAGAATGGACCTCTTGTCCGGGTAAGAAATATTGTTAGATGACCGGCAACTGATAATTTCAGATACATCAGCGTCTGAATATGAGCCCGGTCAAGATGAAATACACGTTCACCAAGATAAAACAATCCAAATGCAGAGATTACTCCAATAACACCGAGCACAGTGGAAATACTGAGCACAAGCCGCATATTCCACGCTTCGGGCTGCTGTTTGTAATGAACATTATCATAAGCAATGGAAAGGATCGCGCCGTCATTGAGCAGCGCAAGCATTACGATCATAATTGCAGTAAGAGGATAGAAGTTAAATATCAGTATAGATAGGGTCATAAAAAAAAGTACACGCAGTGTTTCAGCAATCCTGTAAACAGCATAACTGTTCATTCGCTGAAATATCCTGCGGCTTTCCTTTATTGCGTCAATTATTACAGAAAGTCCAGGCATCATCAGCACAATTGAAGCTGCAGCTCTTGCAGCGTCAGTAGCATCCGAGACTGCAATTCCGCAGTCAGCTTTTTTCAGCGCCGGAGCATCATTGACGCCGTCACCTGTCATACCGACAATATGACCGCGCTTCTGCAGTACTTCTACAATATCAAATTTATGTTCGGGATATACCTGTGCAAATCCGTCAGCATTTTCAATAGATTCAGCAACTGCTTTTGTCACGCTATTTTTTGAATCACCAAGAACTGCGGCATCTAATATATTTGAACCCAGACCAAGCTTGGCAGCTGTTTCCTTTGCAATTGCCAGCGCATCACCAGTAATCATTTTGATACTTACTCCCATTTCTTTCGCTGTGGAAATTGTTTGCTTTGCATCATCTCTCGGGGGATCAAAAAGAGGAAGCACTCCGAGAAACTGCCATTCGCCCTCATTTTCTGACCTGGCAATTCCAAGAGAACGGTATCCTCTGGCTGCAAATTCAATTACAGCTTTATCAACCTGATCTTTTATCTGAATTGTATTACCAGATATTTCAAGTATTACCTGTGGCGCCCCTTTTGTAACTCTAAAAGTTTTTCCGTCTTTAGTTCTGACTGTCGCTTCTGTTCTTTTATGTACAGGATCAAACGGCTGAAAATGGATCACTTCAAAATCATTAAGTGAACTTTTATCCTTTAATCCGTTGAGAACAGCCAGATCAATTGTATCATTATTCTCTGCTCGTGAAGCCAGTGCTCCGTTCAGAATAACCTGCACGGGAGTAATGTTATTCATACAGAATGGATCACCAAGCGTTAATTTATTTTGTGTAAGCGTACCGGTCTTATCAGCGCATAAAATATCAACTCCCGCAAGCTCCTCAATTGCTACGAGCTTACTTACAATGGCTTGTTTTTTTGCAAGAAGTCTCGCTCCCACTGCCATTGTTACAGATAATACAGTTGGCATTGCAACTGGAATAGCCGCAACTGTAAGAACAAGTGCAAACTGAAGCGTGGTAAGGATCGGATCACCGCGGAATACGGCAACGGAAATTATAATTGCAACCAGAGCGACAGCTAATATGATCAGGTAATTACCGATCTTCAGGACCGCTTTCTGGAAATGACTGACCGTGTGTGCTTCTTGTACAAGCTGTGCGGTTTTGCCAAAATAAGTGTGAGATCCGGTTCCGTATACAAGAGCATTTATTTCTCCTCTCCTGACAATAGAACCGGAAAAAACTGCTTCACCTGATTTGCGCTCGGCAGGAAGTGATTCGCCGGTAAGTGCGGACTGATCTACTTCTATCGGATCACCATCGAGTAATCTTGCATCAGCCGGAACAATATCACCGAGCCGCAAACGTATTACATCACCCGGAACAAGTTCACTCGCCGCGGGGTTGATCCATTTTCCATCACGCAGCACACGGGCTTTTACGGCGAGTTTTGCCTTGAGAGCATCAATAGCATTTCCAGCCTGACGTTCCTCCCAGAATCCAACAACAGCATTTGCCATTAAAAGCAAAAGTATTATTCCGAAATCAGGCCAGTGACGGGCAACCGCTGAAAGTATTACAGCGGCTTCTATCATCCAGGGAATCGGTCCCCAGAAATAAGATAAAAATTTCAGGAAGAGATTGGTCTTCTTTTCCTGGATCTCGTTCGGACCATATTGTTCTAACCGTTTACTGGCTTCATCCTGACTGAGACCATTGCGGGATGTATTTAATTTCTTTTCAACATCTTCCACCGGCAAAGATTTTAAATCATCTTGTGAACCAGTTTTCTGATTATTATCTGTTTTCATATAACTAATATTTTTTTTCAGTTCTATTCCAAACTCCGTTACATAAGCTCATTCCAAAACCGCTCTGAATTACCTCTCCTTTAGTAAAAGGGGAGGGCGGGGTGGGGTTCAGATCTTATCAGAACTGTATTTCAGCTCTGATCATTTTTGAACCACATAGACACATAGACACATAGA
>JAFDZR010000029.1:0-550 GCA_018266875.1 Bacteroidota bacterium | reverse complement strand
AATAATTACAAAAAGAAAAATAAATATTGTTATTTAACTCAGTTTAATATTAAAATTTGTATTCAAAAAATCTGAGCGCTGCCTTTTATAGAAAATTTTTATTACTCCCCAAAAAAATCATTCGGACCTTTCAGGATTATCTGCAATCCTGTTGACTGTTGAATTTCATTTGACAACCTTATTATTTCAGCTGTATTATCAGGCAACGGTTGAATTGTAATTACTGCTTCTTGCCTGTAATTGTAATATCTTTTATTGCCGGTGAGTTTTAGCCGGATTTAGTATTTTTGCCGCTTTGCTTTAAACTATACTGAGGCTCTGGTTTCTATCGGAACATCTTTATTAAAGATATTCATTCCCTGTTTAAATCTCTGCTGTCTGGATCAGTTTTCATTTAAATTTTTTAATATCTCTGTTTTTAAAATTTATTTCTGGAATGGAGTTAAATGTTAAAATTGTTTAAATCAAATTAATGCATATGTAAATGCTTAGATATGCAATTTAATCTAAATAAGATCCGTGTAGAACCAGTGCTGTCCAAAACATTTTC
>JAFDZR010000028.1:1593-50650 GCA_018266875.1 Bacteroidota bacterium | reverse complement strand
TTACTCTATAATTTTATACAACGTATTGGACAGTATTGAAATTTTTATTCACTGTCTAAAGTAAAGTGGTTTGAAATTGAGGTATTAAAAATATATTTTTGTAACTTAATAAATTAAGGGCGATTAGCTCAATTGGCTAGAGCACCTCGCTTACACCGAGGGGGTTATAGGTTCGAGTCCTTTATCGCCCACTTGATTTCTGAAAAACAAGTATTCCGCGGATTTTGGAATTCTTTTTCTTTTTTAAACCTCTCAGAAAAATTAAGTACTCTGAAAATTCTCATTGAAAAATCGATAAGTAAATTAAGTTTTTAATGAAGAATAAATTATTATTTCTTTCCTCTCTCGTAATAATCTTCGTTATAAATTTATTCACAGACAGTTTAGATCCTTATTATTACACAATTCTGATCTACATAGGAATTAACATTATACTTGCTTCAAGTCTTAATCTTATTAACGGATACACAGGACAGTTCTCGCTTGGTCACGCCGGATTTATGGCTATCGGAGGATATCTTGCCGCTGCGATCAGCACTTATTACGCTCCGTTTTTTATCAATACATTCGGAACGGGGATTTTCGGGGAAACAATATCTTTCATTATAGTATTACTTATCGGAGGTATTGCCGCAGCCATAGCAGGCATAATAGTAGGAGTTCCTTCTCTCAGGCTGAAAGGCGATTATCTTGCAATTACCACTCTTGGATTTGCAGAAATAATAAGAGTCATTATACAGAGTCTTGAGGTCGTGGGAGCTTCCCAGGGATTCAGAGGCGCTTACATTTTTGAGAACGGCGTGAAAGCCGCTCAGATACCCGCAGACATGTCGTCAGTTCCTTATGTGTTTTATTCTGTACCGAAATATACAAATTTCTTCTGGACATTTTCATTTGTCGCGCTGATAATATTTTTCATCAGCAACCTTATGGGATCTTCCTACGGCAGGGGATTTCTTGCGGTTAAAGATGACGAGATTGCCGCGGAGTCAATGGGAGTAAATACAACAAAGTTCAAGGTCATAGCATTTGTGAGCGGAGCATTCTTTGCGGGAATTGCCGGAGCGCTATACGGACATTTCAATCTTTATCTGAATCCAGAGGATTTTAATTTCTTAAAATCAGTGGAAATTGTTGTAATGGTAATACTCGGAGGAATGGGAAGCATGATCGGGGTAATAATTGCAGCAATAATATTAACCATACTGCCTGAATTTCTCAGAGGCATTGCGGAATACAGAATGATAATTTACGCTCTGCTTCTGATTATAATGATGCTGCTCAGACCGCAGGGGCTTTTCGGTGTAAGACTAAAACCAAAGAAAAAAACTGAAAGATAATGAGCTTACTTGACATAAAAGACTGTACAATGAGATTCGGAGGTCTGACCTGCGTTGACAGACTGAATACCTTTGTCGGCGATAACGAACTTGTAGGAATGATCGGTCCTAACGGCGCAGGAAAAACAACTGTATTCAATATCATCACGGGTGTTTATAATCCATCGGAAGGTGACGTTCTCTTCAGGGGAAAAAGCGTTGTGCCATACAAGCCATATGAAGTTGCTGAGATCGGTATCAGCAGAACATTCCAGAATATCAGGCTTTTCCAGAGTCTAAGCGTGAGGGATAATATAAGGGTATCATTTGTAAAAAGCATCAAAGCCGGATTTTTTATTTCCACTCTGCAGATCGGCAACTATCTGAAAGAGGAAAGGGAAATAGATAAAAAAATAGATGAACTTCTTGAAATATTCGGACTGTTCGAAGCAGGTGACGAATATGCAAGATCGCTTCCGTACGGAGAACAGAGAAAAGTAGAGATCGTAAGAGCGCTTGCCACATCGCCCGAACTCCTGCTTCTTGACGAACCTGCTGCCGGCATGAATCCGGTCGAAAAGACAGAACTCATGAGTCTAATAAAAATGGTAAAGGATAAATTTAAAATTTCAATTCTTCTTATCGAGCATGATATGAAAGTGGTAATGGGAGTATGCGAAAGAATTTTTGTGCTTGATTACGGTAAGAAAATAGCCGAAGGAAATCCCGAAGACATCAAGAAGGATCCGAAAGTAATTGAAGCATATCTTGGGGAGACTCACAATTGAACTTACTGGAAATTAAAGATCTTCATGTTAACTACGGAGCGATTAAAGCTCTCAAGGGAATTAACATTCTTGTTAAGGAAAGTTCGATCGTTACTTTGATTGGCGCTAACGGCGCGGGAAAAACAACACTGCTAAGAACAATCTCTTCGCTGCTGAAACCTGTCTCTGGAAAAATTAATTTTCAGGGAAATGACATTACAAATCTACCGCCTGATAAAATTGTCGAACTCGGGATCTCGCAGTCACCTGAAGGAAGAATGATATTCTCCAATCTTACAGTAAAAGAGAATCTGGAAATGGGCGCATACACAAGAAAAGACACACAGAATCTAAAAGAGGATCTTGAATTTATTTATACTTTTTTTCCCAGGATAAAGGAAAGACTGAAACAGATGGGAGGAACATTAAGCGGCGGCGAGCAGCAGATGCTTGCCATCTCAAGAGCTCTGATGTCAAAGCCAAAATTACTTCTGCTGGACGAACCTTCGCTCGGTATTGCTCCTATACTCGTGAAATCAATATTTGAACAAATTGTTGAATTAAATAAAAGAACAGGAATTACTATTTTACTGGTGGAACAAAATGCGAATATTGCTTTATCAATTGCTGATTACGGATATGTAATGGAGACCGGAGAAATTATTCTCGAAGGTGAAGCCGGATCGCTTGCAAGAAATGAAGATGTGAGAAAAGCTTATCTAGGAGAGTAAACCCCATGTGAATTATAAATTATAAATTATAAATTAAAAATAGCTTTTGTTACTTTTATAATATTTACATTCTTAAATCTTAAATCTTAATTCTTAATTATTTATATCAACAAACCGAATTAATAAACTTAAACAGATGACCTTATGAAATTAGCAGACAGAATGAATAACCTCGGTACAGAGACTGCATTTGAAGTTCTTGCAAAAGCAAGAAAACTCGAGGCCGAAGGTAAAAACATTATACATCTTGAAATCGGCGAACCGGATTTTCCGACGCCGGAAAATATCTGCAATGCGGCAATTGATTCCATCAGGGCTGGAGATACGCATTATACTCCTTCAGCAGGTATTCCTGAAATACGAAACACAATTGCAAAGTACATCAGCAGAACCAGAGGAATTGAAGTTGATCCTGATGAAGTCGTAATGACTCCGGGAGCAAAGCCGATAATGTTTTACGCAATACTTGCCCTTGTCAATTCAGGCGAAGAGGTAATATATCCGAATCCGGGATTTCCGATTTATGAATCCATGATAAAATTTGTCGGCGGGACTCCTGTTCCGCTGAAACTCAGGGAAGAGAAAAATTTCGCATTTGATGCAGAGGATCTTAAGAAACTTATAACTCCGAAGACAAAAATGCTCATTATAAATACTCCTCAGAATCCGACAGGCGGAATACTTACCGAAGAAGAGATAAGAAAGATAGCTGAAGTTCTCAAGGACAGGGAAGACATAATAATTTTAAGTGATGAGATTTACAGCCGGCTTATTTTTCAGGGAGATCATTTCAGCATCACTCAGATACCGGGTTTCAAAGACAGAACAATTATACTTGACGGATTCTCAAAGACATATGCAATGACAGGATGGAGAGCCGGATACGGCGTAATGAATAAGGAACTTGCAAAGGTAACTGCTCAGCTGATGACCAACAGTAATTCCTGTACCAACACAGTCGTACAGAAAGCATGTATCGAAGCTTATGAAGGTCCGCAGGATTCTGTTGAGGAAATGAAAAAGGAATTCATGGCAAGAAGGGATATTATTGTGGAAGGATTGAATTCGGTAAACGGATTTTCCTGTAATCTTCCTTTGGGAGCATTTTATGCATTCCCAAATATCACAAAGACAGGCATGAGTTCAAAGGAACTCGCTGATCACCTTTTATACAAAGGTGGAGTTGCTGCTTTATCCGGAACGGCATTCGGAGAATTCGGAGAAGGATATCTCAGGTTTTCATATGCAAATTCCAGGGAGAATATCAAAGAAGCAATAAAAAGGATCAGGGAAGTTATCTGATAATTTTCAGCGGATCAATTGCTCAATCCATAATTACTGAAAACGGGAAATCTGATTAAACGGGAGCGGATATTATTGTCCGCTCTTTTAATTTTTGAAATTCCTAAATTTATTTGCTAATAAAAAAAACTGAAAAAATTTGACTACAGATTATCTTGTAATAGGGAGCGGAATAGCGGGACTTTCACTTGCGTTAAAGCTCAGCGAATTCGGAAAAGTGATTGTGATAACCAAAAAACAGAAAAGCGAATCGAATACAAATTATGCTCAGGGAGGTATTGCAGCCGTGATGAGCGAGGAGGATGATTTTTCGCTTCATATTAAGGACACTCTGGAATGCGGAGCAGGGATATGCAATGAAAAAGCAGTCAGGAAGATAGTTGAGGAAGGACCTGAAATGATTGAGGATCTGATAAGATTCGGGACAAAATTTTCCAGGGAAAAAGGCAGTCTTACACTCGGAAAGGAAGGCGGACATTCGAGGAACAGGATAATTCACGCAAAAGATCTTACGGGTAAGGAAATTGAAAGAGCGCTTCTCAGCAGAATTTCGGTAAATAAAAATATTAAACTCTTTGAATATTATTTTGCAGTTGACCTTCTTACAAATAAAAATCTTAAAAGAAAAAAAGAAAAAGCTCCGGCATGTTACGGGATATATGCCTTAAATGTCAAGACAGGAAAAGTTGAAAAGATAATCGCAGGTAAGACCATACTTGCAACAGGAGGAGCAGGACAGATATATCTTCACACAACAAATCCGCCGATTGCTACTGGCGACGGCATAGCGATGGGTTACAGAGCCGGCTGCGAGATAGCGAACATGGAATTCATACAGTTCCATCCGACTGCATTTTATGATCAGGAAACCGATGACAGTTCAAGTCAGGTATTCCTGATATCAGAAGCTGTCAGGGGAGCCGGAGCGGTATTGAAGACTATCAGCGGTAAGGAATTCATGCACAGATATGATAAAAGAAAATCTCTTGCTCCCAGGGATATCGTAGCAAGAGCAATTGACAGTGAAATGAAAAAGAGTGGAGAACCGCATGTATTTCTGGATACGGAAAAGATCGGCGCGGAAAAATTAAAAAAAGAATTCCCGAATATTTACAGACACTGCCTTAGCAGGGGAATTGATATTACAAAACAGATGATTCCCGTAGTGCCTGCAGCGCATTATACGTGCGGAGGAATCAAGACAGACCTGAAAGGAAGAACCAATGTAAGGAATCTGTATGCGAGCGGGGAAGTGACAATGACAGGCGTGCACGGAGCCAACAGACTTGCTTCAAATTCTCTACTTGAAGCTATGGTTTTCTCAAATGCAATATTCAGCGATCTGAAAAAAGAACATTTTTCCGAAAGATCAAGGACTGAAAATAATATCAGAGAACTCAAAAGCAATGTCTATGACTGGAATGACGACGGAATGGAAAATACTGAAGAATGGATACTTATTTCTCACAATAAAAAGGAGATCAAGGAGGTTATGAGCGACTATGTCGGGATAGTGAGAAATACTATCAGATTGGAAAGAGCATACAGGAGAATGAAAATGATGAAAGACGAGATAAAGGAGTTTTATGATAAGACAAAGGTCAGCGTTGAGCTGCTGGAACTCAGAAATCTTGTTACAGTTGCATTCCTCGTTATCCGTTCTGCAATGCTGAGAAAGGAATCCAGAGGTCTTCATTTTATGTCGGATTATCCGGTTCGTGATGACAGGAATTTTCTAAAAGATACAATAATCAAAAAATAAATTAACAGGTTGAAAAGAATAATTACTCTTGTTTTTATTTTTACAGCACAGCTTGTTTTTTCACAGACAATAATTTTAATACCTGCCGCGGAAAGGATCCGGACCTTTGACGTGATTCATCTGAATATTGAACTGGATCTGGATGTCGAAGGAAAAAACCTCTCGGGAAAAGTAACAACTGAACTCACGCCGCTGTCTGAAAATCTTGGAACTGTTGAACTTGATGCAGTGGCTTTTGACATTTTATCCGTTAAAAATGAAAACGGTCTGGAACTCCCGTTTGAATATGACAGCAGTAAAATCATTATCAGAACTGTGAGAAATTATTCCCCGGGAGAAATCTGTAAAGTAACTGTTGAGTATAAGTGCAGACCTCAGACGGGAATGTTTTTTATTCAGCCGTCCGAACTTGATCCATCCAAACCTTATCAGGTATGGACTCAGGGAGAAGACGAGGAGAACAGATTCTGGCTTCCGATATATGATTATCCGAATGACAAGGCAACCTTTAATCTGAAAATTACTCTTGATGATAAATACAAATCGCTTTCCAACGGTTATTTAAAAAACTCTGTAAAAGATCAGCATTCCGGCAGAAGAACTGACGAATGGGTAATGGATAAACCGGTATCCTCTTATCTAATCATGATTGCCGCCGGAGATTTTAACGTAATAGAAAAAAAATACGGTAATATTCCGGTCCAGTCTTATACAGATCAGAATATCAGCGTTGATGACGCAGAATATACTTTCAGGAATGTTCCTGATATGGCAGATTATTTCAGTAAGATATTCAGATATGAATATCCTTGGAATAAATATGCACAGGTAGTCGTGGAAAATTTTATTTACGGGGGAATGGAGAATGTCACTGCTACTGTCCTGAATAAAAGAACAATTTACAACAGGAAAGTCGAAAACGAATTTTACCCGGACGGAACCATTGCTCATGAACTCAGTCATATGTGGTGGGGAGATCTTGTAACCTGCAGAAACTGGAGCGAGATCTGGCTTAATGAAAGCTTTGCGACTTTTTCAAATCTCTTATGGAACGAGAAATATTACGGAGAGGATGAATATAAATATGATGTGCTTCTCAATGGTGATGACGCTCTTCGTCTTGACAGTCTGACCGGAAGATATCCGATATGGGCGGGTTACGGAAGATTAACCGCAAATGTCTATGATAAGGGTTCTGTCATTTTAAATACTTTCAGATACATTCTCGGTGATGATTTTTATCCTTCACTCGGAAATTTCCTGAAGGAATATGAATTTAAGAATGCAGAAACAAAAGATCTGATGGAATCAATTAACAGAACTACCGGAAAGGATTATAAATGGATGTTCGATCAGTGGATCCTTAAAGCCGGTCAGCCTGAATTTTACGTAAATTATAAGTTCGACGAAAAAGGAAAGGAAGTCGTTCTGAATGTGAAACAGCTTCAGAAAGAAGATTCGCTTACACCGGTTTTCAGGGTTCCGATGGATATACTGATAAAGAACAAGTCAGGTAAAAAAATTCATAAGATCGAAATTGACAGGCGCGCGCAGGAATTCAGATTAGACTGTTCTACTGTTCCTGATTATGTAGAATTTGATCACGGGAATAATATTCTTGACAGACTTTATTTTGAGAAACCATTGGAGGACTGGAAAAATCAGCTTGCAGAAAGTGAAGATGCAATTGACAGAATAACAGCTCTGCGGGGACTTGAAGGGTTTCTGAAATGGGATGAATCACGAACAGCTGGAAAGCCTGCTGTTACGGCTGATCAGAGAGAAGCGCTTAAGCTTTTTGAATACACACTGAATAATGATAAATTCTGGGGTGCAAGAAACGAAGCCGCAAAAATACTCGGAAGGAATCATCTACTTGATCTTACATTTAATATTCTGAAAAATTCATATGAACTTCAGACAAACACCAGGATCAGAAGGGAGATATTGAAATCCGCCGGGAGTTCAGGAAATAATTTCTTTTCGGATTTTATAGTTGAAAAAATAAAAAACGAAGAAAATGATTATATTGTAGCTGACGGTATATCAGCGCTTGCAGGATGTATGAGCGGAGATAAACTTAAAGAATTTGTTATGCCGTATGCAGAGAGAAGTTCATACAGGGAAGTAGTAAGGAATGCAGTAATAAATACTCTTTCCAAAGCAGACAGTTACGGAACTGACACGGACATCAGGAATGTATTAATGGGCTTTGCATTCGGGAAAGATATAGATGAAAGACTAAGGGTGAATGCAGCAAATTCACTTGTGAAATATGCAAAAGATCCGGAAGTAAAGGATTCCGCCTTAAAATATTTGGATTATAATTTTATCTTTGTCAAACGAGCATTAATAAATATTCTTGCCGCATCGGGAGACAGTTCGCTGATAAAAGTTTTTAAAGAGATGATAAATAAAAGCACGGACCCTGGAGTGAAAAAATCATTTGAAGCGGCAATTAAAAAATTAACATCATGAAATCATTATTAAATAAGCTTGCAATAAATATTTTTCCGGTTACAGCATTGATCTTTATGCTTGCATTTTCTTCATGCGGAAAAAAGGAAGAAAAGATCTCACTGGAAAAAAAGGATTCGGAACAGGAAAAAATTTCTTCCGCCGGAATCAGGGAAAATGGAAATGAGTTTGACGTGAAATATAATTTCCCGCGGAGGATCTTTAAAATTGAAAAAGAGGATCTGAACGATGACGGTAACCGTGAGATAATAGTACTGAGTGTATTGAAGGATACATCGGAGAAATTTGACAGTTATTATAATTTTGACATGATAGAGGTATTTGCTCTTGACAGATCACAGGACAGATACATAAAGATCCTGTCAGATACAGTTGATTATTCCACGGATATTTCATTTGATAATATTTCCGGCGAAAAAGGAAAACAGATCCTTATAAAAACAAATACAGGCGGTAATGACCCTATCAGTTCGGAGGGAATGTTCATCTATGCAATGAAAGACACAGCATCAATTGAGCTGATAAAATTTTTTGAGACCGGATCGCCGGATATAGAGGATCTGAAGGAAGACGGAAAGAGAGAAATTGTTGTCAAAGACCAGTTCCTCGGAGTAATGCCGCAGGTAAATGCAGTTGATTTTATCAGGGAAATTTATAAAATGAAGGACAATAAACTGATATTAAGCAACAATGAATTTCCCGAAGTTTACAATAAGAAGATCGGGGAAGTGACTGATAAGTATTACGGATTAAAGAGAAAGGTGGAAATGGGAATGCAGCCGCTTGATATGTCTTATCCTCTTTACAGGGAAGCGGCAGAAATATTTGTAAATTATTATTCGAAAGGAGATATGCAGGGCTTAAGGAAATTCTGGGAAAAGGAAAAGGAATCACTCAGCAGAAACATTCCGCAGGATGAATATAACGATCTGAATACTTTTATTTCCAAAGCGCTGCCGTCATCAAAGAATGCCTGATAATCCGGTACTTTCCGTAATCATAGTAACATGGAACAGCGGTGATGAGATCACGCGCTGCATAGATTCAATAAAGGAAAATTTCCCGGAATCAGGACTTGAGATAATTGTAATTGATAATAATTCATCGGATAATACATTAGAATTCCTTAAAGGAACAGAAAGCAGGGATAGCAACTGCCTGCATCTGATAGTTAACAAAGAGAACATAGGATACACGAAAGCCTGCAACCAGGGAATTGAAATCTCAAAAGGTGATTACATACTCCTTTTAAATCCCGATACAGAGATATTGGACGGAGCACTGGAAAAGCTGATATCGGAACTCAATTCATCCGGAAAAACCGGAGCAGCTGCGCCTAAATTACTCAACGATGACGGCAGCATTCAGAAATCATGCAGGACTTTTCCCGGATATTCCGATATGTTCTTTGAGCTCACGCTTTTATCAAGGATTTTTCCTGAAAGCAGAACATTCAGCAGATGGAAAATGAATTACTTCGATCATGATTCCCGGCGTGAAGTGGATCAGCCGATGGCGGCGGCTCTAATGGTAAAAAGAAAGGTCATGGAAACAGCAGGGGGATTTGATGAAAGATTTATTATGTTTTTCAATGACGTGGATCTCTGCAGGAAAATCCATGATTCGGGATTTAAGATAATTTTCTGTCCGGAAGCGGTTATCAGACATTCAAAAGGCGTAAGCATTTACAAGGACAGAGAAAGAATGATAAGGATCTGGAATAAAGACTGTTCAGAATATTTTAGAAAATATCACGGGAATACAATGCTTTTGAATCTGCTGAAAGCGGGTTTAAAGATATCAGAATTTGTAAGAATTTTTTTATATAAATTAAGTAAATGAAAGCAGCAATAGCACAAACAACTTCCGTACTAGGGGATCTGAAGAAAAATATAAAACATCATCTGGATTACTGCGATGAAGCGATAAAGAATAAAGCGGATCTGATAATATTTCCTGAACTCTCGCTTACGGGATATTCGCTGAAAGACCTTAATTACGGAATATGTCTTAATCTCAGTGAGACAAAATTACTCGATGAGCTCAAGAAAAAGAGCAGTAAGATTTCAATAATCTGCGGTCTTGCCGAAGAGGGAGACGACTTTGCGATTTATAATTCGGGAGTATTTATTTCGGACGGAGAGATACGGTTCTCACACAGAAAAATTTATCTTCCTACATACGGACTCTTTGAGGAGTTCCGGTATTTCTCACACGGAAAGGACTGCTCGGCACATGAAACAAAATTCGGAAAGCTTGGGTTACTTGTATGCGAAGATCTCTGGCATATATCGCTTCCTTATACTTTAGCGCTTGACGGTGCAAAAATCCTGATAGGAATTGCATCATCCCCGACGCGGCTTGCAGCTGATCATGAAGGTTTTAAGAATTTCGAGATAAATTCAGAACATCACAGGACATATGCAAGAATACTTTCGGGTTATTTTCTTTTTTCAAACAGGGTCGGATACGAGGACGGTATAAACTTCTGGGGAGGCAGTGAAATTGTTGACCCGTTCGGAAATGTAATAGCCGCTGCAAAACTTTTTGAGGAAGACATAATATACGCGGATATTGACATGGAGGAAGTGAGAAGAGCAAGACATCAGGCGAGACATTTCCTGGACGAAGACCTTGACCTAACGATCAGGAATCTCAGAAAAATCCGGAAGGACGGAATTAAATGAATTTTAAAAAATTATTAATTTAAGTATCTTAAAGGTTCAAAATATAAAAGATTGATTACATTAACAGACAGGGAAAAGGAAGTTCTTAAATATGTGGTTGACAACTTCATATTAAGCGCGTCCCCGGTAGGATCGAGGAGTGTTTCGAAAAAAACGGATCTTAATCTGTCATCCGCTACGATCAGGAATGTAATGAGCGATCTTGAGGAAATGGAACTCCTGGACACGCCGCATACATCCGCGGGCAGGATACCGACAGATAAAGGTTACCGTTATTACGTGAATTCACTCATGGGAAAGGAAAATATTTCCGAAAAGGAAGAATTTCTGTTTAAAGGATTTTTCAGTGATAAGAATCTTAATATTCTGGAGAGTCAGGACATATTTATTGAAACTTCAAAGCTGCTTGGAAGGATATCACATTTACTTTCTGTAGTTTCACAGCCGAAGATATCCAAAGGTGTTTTTGAAAAACTTGAATTTGTAACTCTTTCATCAAACAAGATACTGGTTGTTCTTAACATTAAATCCGGCATAATAAAAACCGTAATAATGGAGATCACAAGTGAGATCCCGAAAAGCAAACTTGAGAAACTTTCATCATATATAAACGAGAAATTATCAGGACTTACGCTTGAGTCCATCAGGGATACATTTTCGGAAAGAATAGGCGATTACAGGGATAAGGAGCCTGAACTGATCAAATCTTTTATGGTTTCATTTGACAAACTTTATGCAGAAGAAGAAAGCGGCAGTAATATTTATATCGGGGGAACAGGTGATCTTATTCTGCAGCCTGAATTTGAAAATCCGAAAAATTTTAAGGATATTATTAAGCTTGCAGAAGATAAAAATCTTGTGATACATATTTTTGACAATGAGACTGAAGCGGAAAATAAAGTTCAGATATCGATAGGAAATGAAAACAGGGATAAAAAGTTAAAGAACTACAGTGTTATAACCACGTCATACAGTCTTGGGGATGTAAAAGGTAACATTGGAGTTATCGGTCCCAAAAGAATGAATTACGCCAGAATGGTTTCATTACTGGAATATACATCAAAATTAATAAACGAATTTTCAAGCTAAAGAAAGGAATATTAAAATATATGAGCAACAAACACAAACACAACGTAAAAATCAAAGACGGAAGATCTGATAACGGCGAAAATGAAAAGAATGTACTAACAGAAGAGGATAAGACTGTATCGGAAACTGAAAATACGGGTGATGAAAATGCGCTTCGCAAAGAAGTTGCAAACCTCAAGGATATGCTTCTCAGAAAAGCCGCGGAGTTTGAGAATTACAAGAAAAGAACGGATAATGAAATTTCGAATTATATAAAATACGCATCTGAGAATTTAATCAAAGAACTCCTTCCGGTTTATGATGATCTGGGAAGGTCTATTGATTCCGTTAATAAAGGAGAGACAAAGGATTTTGAAACTCTTAAAAAAGGAATAATCCTTATTTATGAAAAGTTCAAGAGCGTACTTGAAAAAGAGGGGCTTACTGAAATAAATTCCGAAGGAAAGGAATTTGATGTTGATCTAAATGCAGCGCTTATGCAGATTCCCAAAGAAGATGTAAAACCCAATACTGTCCTTGAAGTTATTGAAAAAGGATACAAGCTTAAAGATAAGGTGATAAAGCATGAGAAGGTATTTGTATCAAGCGAACCAAATTAATTTAAAAAAAAAGTAATAAACATATATGACAAAAAGAGATTATTATGAAATTCTGTCAATAAGCAAAACAGCTACTATTGACGAAATAAAATCTTCCTACAGAAAACTTGCAATGAAGTATCATCCCGACAAGAACCCGGGAAACGCTGATGCCGAAGAGAAATTCAAAGAGCTTGCTGAAGCTTATGAAATTCTTTCTGATCCCACAAAGCGTAATAGGTATGATCAGTTCGGACATCAGGGCGTAAACGGCGGTTATCACGGTTTTGATAATATCAATGATATCTTTTCACAGTTCGGTGATATATTCGGCGGAGGAAGAGGCGGAAGCATTTTTGATGAATTTTTCGGTGGCGGTTCCAGAGGTTCACGCAGCGAAAACAATAACAGAGGAAGCGATCTAAAAATCAATCTGAAACTTACACTTGAGGAAATTGCAGAAGGAGTTGAAAAAACCATAAGCATTAAAAAATCCAAATCCTGTTCAAAGTGCAATGGAACAGGAGCAAAGGACGAAAACAGTTATTCAAGATGTACGCACTGCAACGGCACCGGTGAACTGAGACAGGTTTCTAGATCAATATTCGGACAGTTTGTAAATGTCAGCATGTGCAATTATTGTAACGGTGAAGGACGAATTATCAGGGAGAAATGCACGGAATGCCATGGTGAAGGACTTACAAAGGCGGAAAGCAAAATCAAAATAAATGTCCCGGCCGGAGTGCAGGAAGGAAATTACATTCCGCTCAGAGGTCAGGGTAATGCCGGTAAGCTCGGCGGCTCCAGCGGAGATCTGCTGGTATTCATTCAGGAGGAGCAGCATAAATATTTTATCAGAGATGAAGATGACATTTTTTATGATCTGGAGATCAGTATCACGGATGCAATACTCGGAGCTGACATAGTAGTTCCGACATTAAATGGAAAAGCAAAGCTGACTATAGATCCGGGAACCACATCGGGAAGTCTGTTAAGAATGAAAGGTAAAGGTATCAAATCACTTAACGGATACGGCAGGGGAGACCAGATAATCAGAGTAAATATACATATTCCGAAGAAAGTCAGTTCAGCAGAGAAAAAACTTCTCACTGAACTAAGCAAAACAGAAAACTTCAAGCCGAGGGCTGTAAAAATTTCAGATTCAGAACCGGAAGCTGAAAAGAAATCCGGAGGCAGAAAGACAAAAAAAGAAGACAAAGGTTTTTTTAAGACCGTCTTCAGTTAACATAAATTTTTTTCAATAAACTGCACTTTGTAATCTGCAAAGTGCAGTTTTTTTTATTCTGATATTTTTTTGTATTGGAAATTTCCCTGAAATCATGTCCCTTTACAATTTGATAACAATATAATAATCTGCTTTACATTTACTTTACCTTCACTTAATCTGCTTTAAGTAATTTAGGTCATAATCAAATTATATTAATGACCAATTATTTTAAAGCCTTAGTTCTCGTTATTTCATTTCTTTTAACTTCAAATATATATTCGCAGTCAATTTCCGGAAAAGTAACTGACTTTTCCAGTTCGGAACCTCTCGTTGGAGCAGTGATTAAAGTATCCGGAACAAACAGCGGTACACTTACTGATCTGGACGGAAATTATTTCATTGAATCGCTTTCTCCGGGAAGTTACACACTTGAAGTATCATATATCGGATACACTTCAATCAGTATAAAGGATGTAACTGTAAAGAAAGGTGAGAACACAAAACTTGACATTAATCTGAAAGTTGACGGGCTCACTACTGAAGAAATAACAGTGGAATCCACAACAACATTATCAAATGAACAGTCTCTTCTTAACGAACAGAAGAATTCCTCAAAGATACAGGACGGAATAAGCGAACAGCAGATCAAGAGGGCACCTGACGCTGCAGCTTCTGATGTTTTAAAAAGAGTAACAGGTGTAAATATTGTTGATAATAAATACGTATTTGTGAGGGGAACATCAGAAAGATATAATAATACAACTCTTAACGGAGTGGAAGTCCCGAGTTCAGATGCAGACAAGAAATCATTCTCATTCGATCTTTTCCCGTCAAAACTTCTTGAAAATATAATAATCGCAAAATCATTCACGCCAGATCTGCCCGGTAATTTTTCCGGTGGACTTGTACAGCTTAACACAAAGGATTTTGTGGATCAGCTGATCCTGAATATTGAAACGACAGGATCATTGCTTTCCGGAACCACTTCAAAAGGAAATTTTTATACATACAGCGCAGGTCAGGACAAGATTTTATTTTTCAATTCGGGATTGGATGACGGAGGCAGAAGCATTCCTTCAAATTTCCCATCGGAAAAATTTTCCGGAAGGAATAATTACGGCAAGACATTAAAAAACAACTGGGAGCAGAACAACAGAAAAGCTCCTGCAAACGGGGGCTTTCAGCTGTCATTGGGAAATAAATTTAATATTGCCAATAATCCTCTTGGGGTTTTATTCGCATATACTTACAAGAACGAATTTGAGAATACAGAAATTCAAAGAAATGAATATAATTCAGACACAACAACCCTGATAAGATACACAGGCAGATCATCAAATTATAAAGTGCTTAACGGTGGACTTTTTAATTTAAACTACAAGATCGGAAATAACAACAAAGTGAGTTTTAAAAATACATTTTCAATAAACTCTGAAGACAAAACAGAATACTATGAGGGAATCTACAGGGTTATTGCTGATTTTGACAGGAAAATTTACGGGACGGATTTCACAGAGAGAGCTCTTCTTTCATCGCAGTTAGCCGGAAGTCATTATGTTAACAGTCTCTCCGGAATGAATATTACATGGAACGCATCATATTCTGAATCAGAGAGAAATGAACCTGATACGAAAACTACTTTATATCAGAGAGAGCTCGGAACCGAAGATCCATTCTTTGCTCCGCTGTCAACAATTCCCACTGCAAATGTCGGTCAGAGATTTTATTCAAAACTCAAAGATATAAAAAGAAATATCGGCGCGGATTTTGATATGAAATTCCTTAAAACCGGAAAAAGCACTTATTCAAAAATAAAATTCGGAACGTTTGCTGTCGGTACCCACAGAAATTTTGAGGCAAGAAATTTTGCTCCGGCAAACGCAGGATCATTCCAGATCGGATTTGAACCGATCGAGACAATATTCAGCGAACAGAATATCGATTCTTCAAAATTATATTATGTTGAGATCACAGACAAAAGCGACAGATATTCAGCTGTTGAAAATCTTTATGCAGGGTACATGATGTTTGACATACCTTTGAATAAATTAAGAATAATAACCGGACTGAGATTTGAATATAACGAACAGAAGCTTAATGGATTTGTGAGACAAACAGGAGAACCGGTTTTTGTGAATCAGAGAAACAATGATTATCTGCCTTCTATTAATTTGACATACGCTTTAAACAACAGAACCAATATCAGAGCATCCGCTTCACAAACCGTATCCAGACCGGAGCTTCGAGAGATAGCGCCTTTCTCATTCATTGATTTTGTAACTGAAGGTCAGCTTACAGGAAATCCGGAACTTGAAGAAAGTTTAATTCAGAATTATGATCTGAGATATGAATTATTTCCGGATGCAGGTGAGATAATTTCCTTAAGTTTATTTTACAAACATTTCAACCAGCCGATAGAGAAAATAATTGTTCCGACGCTGCAGACTGCAATTCCATCATATACATTCGGAAATGCAACAGAAGGAGCTGTAAATTATGGAATTGAAATGGAGTTAAGGAAGAAGCTGGGATTCATCACAAAAGCTTTAAGGGATCTTACTTTCAATGCGAACATTTCATTTGTCAATTCAAAAGTCAAGCTTGACGGACTTCAGACAGCAGTTTCAGAAAAGGAGAGAAGACTGCAGGGTCAGTCACCTTACACAATAAACGCAGGACTGTTTTATGACAATCTGCAGCTTGGCATGAGCGCAAATTTGCTATTCAACAGATTCGGAGACAAGATTTCCGAAGTAGGCAGAAGCGGTTTTAGCAATGTTGTTGAAAAGGGAAGAAATCAAATGGATCTCAGCATTTCAAAATCATTCCTGAATAATTTCGAAGCAAAATTTTCCATAAAGGATATATTCAGTCAGGACGAGATATTCACTCAGAAATATATAATCAACGGAAATCAGGAAGTTGAAAAGGAAGTGAGAAGATATTCTTCGGGGTCAAATTTTTCTTTAACGCTATCTTATAAATACTAAATTAAAATCTATTAACTAAACTTTCACAATGAAAAATCTACTATTTTTATTTGCTTTATTTTTCACTTTTAATTCAGCAGTAACATATTCTGCCATTGATTCAACAACTCTTAGCTCTAGCAATATAACCTCAAACGTTACACTTAACAGATCCACGACCTATCTTATGAAAGGTTTCAATTATGTAAAGAACGGCGCAACACTTTCAATTGAAGCCGGTACAAAAATTTTCGGTGATTTCAATACAAAGGGAACACTGATTATAGAAAGAGGCGGAAAGATCTATGCAGACGGTTCAGCAAATGATCCGATTCTTTTTACAAGCAGCATGCCTCCGGGACAGAGAAGCGCAGGAGACTGGGGCGGAATTATTTTACTCGGGAGAGCAGGAATAAATACATCAACCGGAGTTGATTCTGCTGAGATAGAAGGATTCGGCGCAGGACTCGGACCGATCTACGGCGGTCAGCCGAGGATAGATGATGACAGTTCCGGTGTAATGAGATACGTAAGAATAGAATTTCCGGGAGTAAACCTTACAGGTGTATCAGGAAATGAGATCAACGGACTTACTTTCGGAGGAGTCGGAAGCAGAACAGTAATAGATTATATACAGGTCAGTTACAGCGGAGATGATTCTTATGAATGGTTCGGAGGAACAGTAAGATGCAAACATCTGATCTCATATAAAGGGCTTGATGATGACTGGGATTGTGACAACGGATTCAGAGGAGGAGTGCAGTTCGGATTAAGTGTCAGGGACAGCGCAATAGCTGACGTTAGTTCTTCAAATGGTTTTGAGATAGACAACAACAACAATTCACCTTCAAATTATAATGCTCCGAGAACCAAACCAGTATTCTCAAACATGACAGTTGTTGGTCCTTTCATTACAACTTCATCAAATGTAAATCCGCTGTTTCAGAGAGGCGGACATCTCAGAAGAAACAGTCTTCCGAGCATTTACAACTCCATCGTGATGGGCTGGAGAGTTGGATTCAGACTTGACGGTTCAGGAGTAGGAGTTGCAGCTCAGTCTGATACGATTCAGATAAGGAATAACATACTTGCAGGTAATCTTAAGCTTGCAGACAGCACGGGAACAGGATCCTTTGCACCTCAGGCATGGCTTCAGACATCTTCATTCCAGAATTCTGTTTTCACTGATAATGCTTCAGTAATGTTAATTTCGCCTTTTAATATTTACCCCGAAGTTCCACTGCCGGCAAACAATGTTGATTACTGGATGCCGATGGGCGGATCGCCTGCTTTATCGGGAGCATCATTTGCAAACCCGAATCTGAACGGATATGAAAATGTAACATACAGAGGAGCATTTGGAACAACAAACTGGACTGCAAACTGGACTCAGTTCAATCCGAGAAATTACAATATCATCGGAATAAATCAGATCTCTTCTGAAGTTCCGGAGTCATTCAAGCTTGAACAGAATTATCCCAATCCTTTCAATCCTTCGACTTCAATAAGTTTTTCAGTTCCAAAAACCGGAATTGTAAGTCTGAAAATATATGATATATCAGGGAGGGAAGTATCTGATCTGGTAAATGAAACACTGTCCGCCGGAACATATGAATACAAATTCAATGCAGCTTCACTATCTTCAGGAATTTATTTTTATACTCTGAAAGCTGAAGGTATATCTCAAACCAAAAAAATGATGCTTGTTAAGTAAATTTATAAAATACATAAAAATATATTCTCAAAAAGCCGGAATGCTTCATTCCGGCTTTTTTTGCAAATCAGGAGAAATTATTTTAAGATTATAAATCTGATCAATGAATTTTAATATTTTAATTTCAAAATTAAATTATGAAAATGAGCATTAATACACTTATCGTTTCAGATATACATTTAGGTTCGCATGTAGCAAGACCCGAGCAGGTGCTTGAACTTCTGAAGAATTTCAACTATAAAAGACTTATTCTTCTTGGTGATATTTTTGATGATCTGAATTTCAGAAGACTGAAGAAAGAGCACTGGAATCTTCTTTCTTACATCAGGAAACTTTCAAACCCGGGAAGGAATATTGAAGTCATATGGGTGGAAGGAAATCACGATGAAGGACTAATAGAAAAATTATCCCATCTTATAGGAATAGACGCTTATATGGAATTTGATTTCACAATTAACGGCAGAAAATTCACAGCGATTCACGGACACCAGTTTGACAGATTTCTTAATGAAAATGTTATAATCAGCCATATATCTTCTTTCGTATATAATAAAATTCAAAAGTATGACAGAGAGAAGCAGACAATATCAAGATTCATAAAGAGAAAAAGCAAGGGCTGGCTGAGATTATCAAACAAGGTAGCAGACAGCGCTCTTGAATTTGCGCGAAGAAAAAACAGGGATGTAGTAATCTGCGGTCATACACATCAGGCATTATTAAAATCAGCGGGCAACTTAGAATATTACAATTCGGGCTGCTGGACAGACATTCCTTCAACCTATATAACAATTGATGAAGAAGCGAATGTCAGTATAAATGAATTCATTGAGACAGAAAATCTGAAGTTGGCTTCATGAGGACAATTATAAATTGTAAATAATAAATTTTATCATAGATTAATATACCAGTAAGTAATTTATTGGAACAGCCCGGGCAATTACTTAGGCTGTTTTTTATATGTATTTGTTTCCAGAATTGGAATACTTTCAAATTTGTTATTTTGAACTCCGCGTTATTTATGTGAAGATCCTTTCCTAAAAGTATTTATTGGAAAAGGCATGAATAATTTTCCCGCATTTACTTTCAACAAACCCCCTTTCAGTTTTAAATCCTAATATCCTGAATTTTACAATTTAGTAAAGCTGAGTTAACCTTGTTAACACTAAGCTAATGTTGAGTAAACATTAGAAGATTAAATTTGTATAGAAAATTATTTAATTAATTTATTAATCAAAATCAGGAGAAAAAAATGCAGTCAGTACTAAGAATTTTTATAACAGCAATGATCTTGTTTTCACTTCAGGATTCATTTGCAGTTGTTGATTCAACTACTTTAAATTCATCAAACATCACAGGTCTGGTTACATTGAACAGAACCACGACCTATAAGATGAAAGGATTCAATTATGTAAAGAACGGCGGAAAAATTGTAATCCCCGAAGGTACAGTTATCAAAGGAGATTTCATTTCCAAAGGAACGCTCATAATTGAAAGGGGCGGTATTATTTACGCCAACGGAACTGCTAATAATCCAATTGTTTTCACAAGTGACAGACCTGCAGGCAGCAGAGCGGCAGGAGACTGGGGCGGAGTGATCATACTGGGAAGATCCGGAATAAATACTTCAACAGGAGTTGATTCAGCTGAAATCGAGGGTTTCGGACCAGGATTAGGACCGATTTACGGAGGACAACCCAGGATTGATACAGACAGTTCAGGTTGTTTCAGATATGTCAGAATAGAATTTCCCGGAGTAAATCTTACCGGAATTTCAGGTAATGAAATCAATGGATTAACAATGGGCGGAGTCGGCAGCAGAACAGTTATAGAATATGTGCAAGTAAGTTACAGCGGTGATGACTCTTATGAATGGTTCGGCGGAACAGTAAACCCGAATCATCTTATTGCTTATAAAGGTCTTGATGACGACTGGGACTGTGATAACGGATTCAGAGGAAGAGTTCAGTTTTGTTTAAGTATCAGAGATAAGGATATAGCGGATGTGAGTTCCTCTAATGGATTTGAAATTGACAATAATAATGATTCACCTTCAAATACAAATGGTCCGAGAACAAGACCATTCTTCTCAAACATGACAGTCATCGGACCTTACGCAACTACCGGTACTGTAGTAAATCCATTATTCCAGAGAGGCGGACACTTAAGAAGAAATATGCAGGCATGTATATACAACTCACTTATAATGGGTTGGAGAGTTGGAATAAGGTTTGACGGTGCAAATGTATGCAATGATGCAAATTCAGGGACAGTACAGCTTCGAACAAATATTTTTTCAGGAAATCTTACTTTGGCAGATCAGACAGGCGGAACAGTTACACCTAATCCTACTTCTTTTATAAATACATGGAATACATCTTATACAAACAACTCAGATGTAATGCTGAACAATCCTTTTAATATTTACCCGGATCCGGCCGGAAATGATCTCAATTACTGGATGCCAATGGGCGGATCACCGGCAGCTTCAGGAGCAGATTTTACTAATCCGAATTTAGCTGGTTTTCAATCAGTATCTTACAGAGGCGCTTTCGGTACTTCGGGCAACTGGACAGCAAATTGGGCAGTTTTTAACCCGAATGCTTATACAATACCTGTTCCTTCTGATTTTAATATCACTGTCATTCCGGAAGCATTTTTGAATACTTCGACTAATCAGCTTAACAGCAGTGATACAGTTACGGTCTATCTGAGACAGACATCAAATCCTTTCAATATTGTTGATCAGGCAAAAGCTGTATTAAATGTTACAAATTATACAGGAACTTTTATTTTCAACAATGCGCCATCCGGGACATATTATCTACAGGTAAAACACAGAAACTCAATTGAAACCTGGAGTAAGTCTGGCGGACAGCCATTCACACAGGGCAGTGTAAACTCATATAATTTCACTTCTTCAGCAGCACAGGCATTCGGAAGCAATCAGATCTTAAGAGCAGGAAAATACTGTATGTACAGCGGAGATGTGGATCAGGACGGACTTGTGGAATTGAACGATGCCTCAATCACGGAAAATGATATTTTCAACTTTGCAGCCGGATATATCAGAAGTGATGTTAACGGAGACGGAATTGTTGATCTGGATGATGCTTCATTTATAGATAATAACGGACTCAATTTTATTTCCGTAATAAGACCCTAAGCGAAAGCTTAGTTAATAGATGAATGCGGGACAGGATTAATCTCCTGTCTTGCATTCTATATTTTTTATAAAAATGATTTAATAAACCTTTAATATTTAACATGAAAATATATTCAAGCATTATTGCATTAATTTTTATTATTTGTATTTCAGGAAGTATTTCCGCACAAAATCCGGAATACACACTAATCGCTAAAAATTTTAACAGACAGGCAGCAGACTCTCTTACATTTGAAGTTTATTTACAGCATACAAATCCGTCAGTAAAGGATACATTTCAATACGCAGCGGGACAATACTTTTTTCTCTTCAATCCAAACATTGCAAACGGTGGAACACTGACTTACAGGATCCTGGGGTCAGGATTGCCTGCATCACAGATCCCTAGAAATCCAACTGTGTCAAATAATGAGTTAAGACTTGCCGGAAATATTCTTGTTGGACAGGGAAATGGATTTATAATCTCAACAGCTTCACCGGGAACACTGATAGTAAAAATGAGCTTAAAAACCTCGGCAGGATCATTTGCATCAAATGAAAATCTTGATCTCCAATGGAAAAATGCCCCGGGTCCGGGATTTTATACAAGAATATATGCTTATGTTAATATGCTCAATACAGAAGTTACAATTCCTGCAAATCATTTTATTGACACTGCTACAGTTTCGATAAATCAGATTTCACAGATAGTACCTGACAGATATGAGTTAAATCAGAATTATCCAAATCCATTTAATCCTTCAACCAAGATTAATTTTTCAATCCCTAGAACAGGTTTTGTAAGTCTGAAAGTTTTTGATATTTCAGGAAGGGAAGCAGCGGATCTTGTTAATGAAGTTCTTAGCCCCGGAGAATATGAATATAAATTCAACGCTTCCAATTTATCTTCAGGGATATATTTTTACGTATTTAAGTCAGAGCAGTTTACAGAAACGAAAAGGATGATGCTCATCAAGTAAATTTTAATTGCGTCCGTTAAAATTACTTAACAATGTGTTGAATTGAAATATCAGAAAGAATCACAGCGGAAAACAGCCGGAGCTATTGTTCCGGCTGTTTTTATTTTATCCGGTCTCAGGAAACTAAATATAGCTTAAAGCAGAGACCGTCACAGCTTTCCCGCAATCTAAAGATTGCGCCTACGCCGAACTCATAAAGAAATATTCTTCAGACTACCCAAGTTTCTTAAAACAGTTTAAAAAATGAATTTGTATTTCATTATAATAATCGTATATTTACGATAAACAATAAACTAAATGGCTCAGAATAAAAAAAATGAATTTTCAAAAAGCGAGATCGAGCTTGCTGACTTTGCAAGGGCGTTAAGTCATCCGGCGAGAGTGGCGATCATGAAAGCAGTCGCAGAAAAGAATATGTGCATCTGCGGTGAGATTGTCGAAGTGCTGCCGCTGGCTCAGTCAACCGTGTCACAGCATCTGAAGGAACTTCTCAATGCAGGTCTGCTCAGCGGAACTGTAGACGGAACTAAGTCATGTTACTGTATCAACAGAAAAGTCTTTGATAAATTTATCGGCAGCTTTAATAAGTTCTTTTTGATAACTCAGGAAAACTGAGGTCAGTTTTTAATTGTAAATTATAAATTATAAATTATAAATCATTTTAAATATGATCCGGGTGAAAATTAAAAAAGTGTCAGACAAACAGGAAATATTAACTTAAGAATATTAATAAAATTAATAATAAAACATCATGTCAGAAAATCAATTTAGAGTAACCGAAGAGGAATCAAATTCCATTGAAATAAAATCAGATAACTGCTGCGGACCGGACTGTTGTTCGGATGAAAAGGAGATAATTGCTGCAGGTGAAACAGAAAAATCTGTTAAGCTTTCGAACAAGGAAAAGTCATCTGAAGAGATCAAGGAAATGGTAAAAAGAAAATACAGTGAGATAGCGCTTCAGAGCCGTGAAGTAAACGCTTCCTCATGCTGCGGGGCGGGCGGCTGTTCTGATGAAGTCTATAATATAATGACCGATGATTACGATGAACTTAAAGGATACAATCCCGACGCTGATTTGGGTCTCGGATGCGGACTTCCAACCAAATTCGCAGGAATAAAGGAAGGAGATACGGTACTCGATCTCGGTTCAGGGGCAGGCAATGACTGCTTTGTGGCAAGAGCTGAAACAGGTGCCGCCGGTAAAGTGATCGGTGTGGATTTTTCCGAAGCTATGGTTGCAAAAGCAAGACTCAATGCAGATAAACAGAATTTCAATAATATTGAATTCAGAATCGGTGAAATAGAAGACCTTCCCGTAAATGACGGATCAGTTGATGTAGTAGTCAGCAACTGTGTTCTGAATCTTGTTCCGGAGAAACTTAATGCATTCAGTGAAATTTACAGAGTACTAAAACCCGGAGGACATTTCAGTATCTCAGATATTGTGCTTTCCGGTGAACTTCCCGAAAAAATACAGAAAGCCGCGGAGATGTATGCAGGCTGTGTATCCGGCGCTATTCAGAAAGATGAATACTTAAGTCTAATCAGTAAAACCGGTTTTGATGACGTAAAGATCCAGAAAGAAAAAGAGATCATTATTCCGGATGACATTCTTATCAGATATTTAAATGAAGATGAGATCAGGGATTTCAGGAAGTCGGATTCAAGGATCAGCAGTATAACGGTTTTTGGAATTAAGAATTAGGAATTTTAATTCCTTTTTAAAAACATTCAAATATACATAGGATACCAAGCTCTCATTCTGTCCGGAAACAGGATGTTAATACCTGCCTCTAAGACTCGAAGGCTCAAAGCAGTTTGTATTAAATTGTTTTTCTTTGAGTCTTAGAGTATTGGAGACTTTTAGGCATTCACATCGATTTCGGACAGCCTGTCTGTTTTGGATCGGGCTTTAATAACCGGCTTAATACATTATCCATCCAGTTCACTGATCTTTTCCAGTATCCAGTTCTTACTAATGAAATCCGAATCTCCGGACTTTGTGAGAAGGTCATCAAGTTTATAAAGTTTCTTTTTTTCCCTGATCTTTATCATTTTATCCAGAGAATTTACAAATGCTGAATGAGATGAAATATCTTTTTTGCTGAGCGTGCGGTTTTTTGAAAGGTACATTCTGTAAGATGCTATATGATTCAAAAGGAGATCTGTCTCGCTCAGTTCATAATATACCCTGGCTGTCAGATTCTTTATAAGCAGGTTATAATAATTCTCCTCATATCTGACCCTTGCGGAATATGAAAGTGATTTTCCGAAATCCTTTTTCTCAAAATAATATAGAGCCAGTGAAATATCCCTAATTGAATCCCTGCTGTCGGGCAAAAGAAGAGGGCTGTAATTTTCAATGAATGTGAAAACCCATTTGAATTCCTTCAGTCTAAGCGCCGAATTGACAAGATTCAGAAAGAACATATTCGTAATGAAATTCTCCGGCATCAAACCCTTCTCAACAATCCTTTTCCTAAGAAGGAATATTTCCTTCAGAACTCCCGTGTCATTCCTTTTACCGGACCTTTTTAGAAAATCAATCAGGTCAGTGTATTTATTATAAAGCTTTTCCTTCTCAAGAAGACCGCCGTGTTTAAAAAGAAGCGACTTAAGTTCGTCGTAATATTTTCTGCTCTGCTTCCTTTCCAGCATCAGAGCGTTGAAATAAATTTTCACCTGCGGCATTTTCCTTATACTGTCAGGCATTAGTTTCAGAGTATTGTCAATGTAATCCGGGTCAATAAAAAGCTTATTATCTATTCCCAGAATTCTGCATTCATAGAGAATGTAATTCTGAATTTCCATCAGTTTCATGATGTAAAACTTCATGAAACTTTCCGCTGCTGAAGTGATGTCCTTTTTGGAGAATTTATTTATAAAGCTGTTGTAAAGATCCTTTTGCATAAAGAGCCTGTATTCATTAATATAAAATCCTGTATCCCTGACTTCGGTCTCGTCCAGATATTTCAAACTTTCCCTGAAATTTTTTTCGAAGAGTGAAAAGATGTTTCTTGAATTCAGTTCAGACAGCAGATGATCCTTTACAAGAATATAGCTTCTGATGTAACTTTTAAATGACAGGAACTCCTCGGCATGTTTCAGCAGAATGGAATTCAGATTCCTGAATACTGTATCATTGTATCTCCTTCCCGGAAAGATCTTTGCAAATGTCTTTTCCTTTGTAAGATTCCTGTCGTCGAATGCCGGATGAAATTTTTTGTATGCATCGAAAAGTTCTGAAATAATTTTCCTTTTATTAAAGACAGGCGAATTAAGATAATCGGAGAATTCTTTCATCTCCGAAGAGGAAAGTTCTTTGAGGATATCAAAAATCTTTATCTTAAGCATCTGAAATACAGTTAAAATGAGGTGTTAAATTATGTGATATTCTGACACAAACCGATTGCCAAAAAACTTCAATTCCGAATGGAAATTAAGCAATTTAATGAATTATTAAAACTGACTTAATAAAAAATCATGAAACAAAATGCAAATTGTTTGATTGTTTGCCCTGTGCAAAGATGAGTAACTTTGTACAGAAATTATTTAACAAACTAATTTAAATAAATTAACCGAAAGGAAAATTAAAAATGAAACACTTCACAACAAAATCAGCAGCAGTAATGATCATTATCTTAATGGTCGGCTTTTTATTTACGGATGTAAACGCTCAGTATCAGATCAGAACTTACGATCTGAACTGTAACAACAATCCGGGCTTTGACAATGCCAGATCCATAATCAACAGCATGGAAGGCGGATATGCGATATCAGGTTACACTTATGCAGGCGGTTGCGGTATCGGAGTATTTGACTGGATGTTCCTAAAGCTTCAGCCTTCAGGTCTTCCCCTCGGAGCAAGACTTTACGGAACACTTGCAGATGATAAGTGTAATTCAATCCTTCAGACAAAAATTGATTCTTCCTATCTGATGTCCGGTTTTATGGCAGATGGAAATAATTTCCTGAAAAAAGCCACATTCATGAATGTTGACAGATCAGGCGGTTTGAAATATGCAAGAATGATTGATGATACAGTGGTCAGCCAGTATAATCAGGGATGCATTGATTCGGCAAAGAAAAACGCTTTTGCAGGATGGAAGGACTTCTATCTCGGAAATACTTTAAAGAAAATGGAAAAGATCATAGTTACAAGATACAACATTTCGGGAATAATGGACTGGGGTCATACATATATTACAATGAATGCCAATTCAGTGGCAAAAAGTTATGACGAAGCGCAGAGTGTTTGTTTCCAGAGAACAGACAACAGCTACGGAGTCGCATCCAGGACAAATATTTTTTCAAAACAATCAAATGTCTGGGATATAATGATTACCAGGCTTAACGGAAGCGGAGGAGTTTTATGGAACAGAACATACGCATTCAATCTTCCCGCTACGCACTTCTATCCGAATACCGAACCCAGAAAGATCATTCCAATGGATGACGGCGGATTTGTTGTAGTTGGCTTTACAAATAAAAATGTTCAGTCTGAAAACGATATAATTGTTCTCAGAGTAGATGCAGCAGGAAATCTGATGTGGTCAGGATGTTACGGCAATACAAATTTCATTGAACTCGGACAGTCAATAGTCTTTGACGGAAATACACTTGTTCTGACAGGTTCAATAAAAAGATCCGTAACTACACCTGACGCTTTCATAATGAAGATCCCCGTAACAGGCGGAGCTGCAATCTGGACGAGCATATGGGACAGGGGAAACAATCTTGCTGAAGGCGGATATGATATTGTATTGTCAAATACTTCGGGAATTCCCGGATATGCAGTTACGGGTGACGCAAGTTACAATGCCCAGGACGTTTTCCTGTGGAGAACTAATCCAAACGGAATGATAACCGGAAGCTCATGCAATGATTCTTTATATGTTCAGTATATTGCAAATGAGCATATTGTAAAAGACGTGCCGATGAAGATCAGAAAACTAAGAGACAAGGAATTTTATCCTGCAATCCAAAATCCGCAGGTTACAAATATTGTCAGATGTTATCAGACAGACAATTATGAATCAGGTGAATCAGACAATAACGGAACAGGACAGCTGCAGAATAATGAAAATATTGTAAAAGATTATGCACTTGGTCAGAATTATCCGAACCCGTTCAACCCAACTACAAAGATCATGTATGACCTGCCGGTAAGCGGAATCGTAGATATCAAAGTATACAACAGCGCCGGAAAAGAAGTAATGACGCTTGTAAGCGGAATGAAAAGTACCGGAAGACATGAAGTCGTATTCAACGGTTCATCACTGACTTCAGGAATATATTATTACAGGATCACTGCTTCAGGAGACGGAAAGGAATTTACGGATGTAAAGAAAATGATGCTGATAAAATAATTAGTTAAAAATACAGTAACAGCAGGCAGGGATAATATCTCTGCCTGTTTGTTTTATTAAATTAAAATTTATTTTACTATTTTAAATAAAACCAAATCTAAACAGACAGATCATGAGAACACAAATTAACAGATTTATTTTCATTCTTGTCTTTTTATTTATCGCCGGAAGATCAGAATCTTTTATGTTCTGGAATCAGGCGTGCTATTTTCCGGGAAACTCAAGCGGATATATTTCATTCCCTAATTCAGCTTCGCTGAATATCACTGGAAGTTTTACAATTGAGATGTGGCTGAATCCTGTGAATTCAACTTCACCTTCATTTCAGATCCTGTCTGAAAAAAGAAGCGGAGCAGGAAGCAACGGCTACACTCTTTATCTTAATCAGGGAAGAATCTCAATCAGAACAAACGCTTCAACCCGTCTGATTGGAAAAACGGTTCTGCAGAATAATAAGTGGACTCACATCACCGGATCATATAATTCTTCTACCGGCAATTTCTCAGTTTTCATAAACGGTATGCTCGATACTACTGCAGCGGTTTCAAACGCTCAGCCGGAATCGAACACTGATTCTCTAAGAATAGGAAGCGGAAATGCAAACAGTCCATTTAACGGCATGATTGATGAATACAGGATCTGGAACAGGCAGTTAACCGGCGCGGAAATTAACAGATTCAGCAGAACAACATTAGGAACAGCTACAGGAATTTATTCTTCTCTTGTATTATCCCTGACATTTCAGGATAAGGATTCTCAGGGAACCGATTTCAGTCTCTTTGACTGGACGGGGAAAAATAACACGGGGAAAAACATAGGCGCAATTCCTGTTGATCTCAGTAACAGACCGTCGAATACAATAATGCTGAATGACTGCATAGAACTAAACGGAACTGATGAATCTTTATGCGGAGCAGATAATTCCTCCGTAAGTCCGACTGCTGCGGTTACTCTTGAAGCATGGATATTTACCAGATCAAGCTCAGGATTAAGAGGTATAATTTACAAAGGCAATACAGGCGGAATAAATTACGGATTGAGACTTAACGGCAGTATACTGAACGCCGTTATAAACGGAAACAATAATTTTAACTCAACTGTAAGTATTCAGCCGTTCGTTTGGACTCATGTCTGCTTTACCTATAATTCCTCCAACGGACAATTCCGTTTTTATGTGAACGGCAGAAATGCCGGAAGCGGTGTTAACAGTCAGGGACCAATAACAGACGGAACGGACAGTCTTGTGATCGGCAGCAGCGGAAGTTCGGGAACATACTTTAACGGATTCATTGATGAAGTAAGAATTTCAAACTATGTGAAATCAAGACCGGAAATAAACAGATTCTTATATCAGTCTATAGACAGGTCAAACAGACCCAATCCGTCTTTTGCAAATGTCGTTTATAACTTTGACGGATACGCATATGATAATTCTGATAACGGACCTGTTTTACAGTTCAAATCAGGCGCTGAATTCGCTCACTCCGGCACCACGGATAATCAGCCGGTTTCACCACTGAACAGATCCGATGCGCTGAATTTTTCAAATGGATTCAGGATCCATCAGTCAATAAGAAATATTCCCGCCTCGGGTACTTCAGGCATAATTGTAGATTCATTCAGGGTCAGTCTTGATACAGTGATCACCGACATAAATCTTTTCCTCGCTCTTAACCACACTGCAGAGGAGGAATTAAGCATCTCTCTTCAGTCTCCTGACGGATCGGTTGTGAATTTTTTCGGAAACCATACACTCAGCGCAAATTCTGATAACATTATTTCAGTATTCGATGATCAGGCGGACAGCAGTTTAAGTTCAAGTCCGACATTTACTTCATTTTCCCCGCGGATAAAACCAAAGAATCCGCTCAATTCTGTTTTCGGAGGTAAAAAAACGGCAGGCGTGTGGAAGCTGATTGTAAATGATCTTACAGGCGCGGGAACGGGAAAGCTATATTCATGGGGAATGCAGTTCAACAGTTCTCCGACTGTAACTTCCGCTCTCAGTCTCAAGGTTTTTATGGAAGGGTTTTACAGGTCTTTTGATTCGACAGTAGTTGATACAGTAAAAGTAAAATTAAGAGAATCGTATTCTCCTTACAATGAAGTGGGAATTAAAGGAGAAACTCCCGATGAGGATAATGTCATCAGATACAATTTCCCTGAAGCGGATCTTATTACTAATTATTACATTCAGGTAAATCACAGGAATTCGATTGAGATATGGAGCGACACTTCATATTCCTTTGACGTACTGAGCGGTGATCTTGAATACAATTTCACTCTCAGCGCAGATGCGGCATACGGTTCGAATCAGCAGCAGGTCGAGCTTTCTCCGGGAAGATTTGCGATGTTTGCGGCTGACGTGGATCAGAACGGAATAGTCGATCTTACCGATAACACTCTTGTGGATAATGATGCGTTTAATTTTGCAAGCGGTTATGTAAGTACAGATGTAAACGGAGATGAAACAGTTGATCTTGCCGATCAGACGCTTGCAGACAATAATTCATTTAACTTCGTGGCTAAGATCACGCCGTGAAATTATTTCCGGATGCGGAAATGATTTTTGAGTTGAGAATTAAAAACAGGACACAATTTCATTAGGTAATTTAATATATTATTTCCTTTAAAAATTATTAAAAGTGAAAGGAATAGATCATCACTGAAAATATAAAATTAGATCTTCAGCCGGAACTGGAAAATGAAATGATAATCATGCGCCCTCTCGCGGAAGATGATTTTGAAAAACTGTTTGAAGCGGCTTCAGATCCTTTGATCTGGGAGCAGCATCCGAATAAGGACAGATACAAAAGAGAAGTCTTCATGAATTTTTTCAAAGGAGCGATGGAATCCGGCGGGGCGTTTCTTGTAATTGAAAAAGACACCGGTGAAGTCATCGGCAGTTCGAGATATTACGGATACAATGAAGAAGAGAGTTCGGTATCCGTCGGATATACTTTTATAGCAAGGAAATACTGGGGAAGGAATTTCAATCCTTCCATGAAGAAATTAATGCTTGATCATGCATTCGGATCAGTCGGTAAAATTTATTTTCACATAGGAAAGGATAACATCCGTTCCCAGAAAGCGATCCTGAAACTCGGCGCCGTAAAGATCGCGGAGACGGACATGAAATATTTCGGTGAGGATGTCAGCAGGAATTTTATTTATCTGATGGAAAAGGAGAATTGGGATAAATAATGATATCAAAATTTATCTCCTGTAATCATGTCATTCCGGTCCATTAACGTCAGTAAAATTTTCTTAATCCGGATCATTACAGCTTGGATATTTTTTTATTTCTCAGATATAAAACAACGTTTCAATTATAAACTAATTCCTGAACAGTCAGACCGGCTGAAAACAATTCCTTGTTTATCGCCTCAAAGACGCTAAGGCTCAAAGGTGTTTATTTTAATGGTTTTTTACTTCGAGACTTCTAGTCTTGAAGTCTTGAAGTCTTGGAGGCTTGAAGTCTTGGAGGCATAACATGCGTTTATACAGGCTGAGATTTTGGGAACGTGTTAATTAATAAATAAAATGAATAATCTGTATTCCCTCCCTAAGTTTCTTTCAAATTAATCTTAAAATTTATCTATATATTGAGTATTTTATCTCATGAAAAAAATTGATGAGAAATGCATTAACACAGTCAGGCTTTTATCCGCAGACGCAGTGCAGAAAGCAAATTCAGGTCATCCCGGCATGCCGATGGGAGCCGCCACGATGGCTTTTGCTCTCTGGACCGGACATATGAATTACGATCCCTCCGATCCTGAATGGATCGCAAGGGACAGATTTGTTTTATCATGCGGTCACGGAAGTATGCTTCTTTACAGCATGCTTTATCTGACAGGATATGATCTTACTCTTGAGGACATAAAAAATTTCCGGCAGCTCGACAGTAAAACTCCCGGACATCCGGAATATCATCTTACTCCCGGGGTTGAAACCACAACCGGACCGCTTGGTCAGGGATTTGCAAACGGAGTCGGATTTGCGATCGCTCAGAAATATCTCTCCGCGCGTTATAATAAACCTGACTTTGAGATACTGGATTATAAAATTTATGCTATCGTCAGCGACGGCGATCTGATGGAAGGAATCTCCTCCGAAGCCGCTTCGCTCGCGGGACATCTTAAACTCGGAAATCTGATCTGTCTTTATGATGACAATCACATTTCAATAGAAGGTAATACGGAGATCACTTTTACCGAAGATACCGCAAAGCGTTTCGAAGCTTTCGGCTGGCAGGTCATAATTGTCAGCGACGGAAATGATCATGATAAAATTTCCGAAGCCATAAGACTTGCCGAAAGTGAAACCGGTAAACCTTCAATAATAAAAGTCAGAACCCACATAGCTTTCGGCAGTCCGAATAAAGCTGACACCGCTGCAGCTCACGGCTCGCCTCTGGGAGAAGAGGAACTGAAACTTACAAAGATAAATCTAGGATTTGATCCCGATAAAAGTTTTTACGTTCCTGATGAAGCGCTTGAAGTTTACAGAGCGGCCGGAGACAGGGGAAAAAATAAAAAGAAGGAATGGGATAAATTATTTTCAAACTACAAACAGAAATATCCGGATGAATCAAAAGAACTGCTTTCGCTTTTAAAAGGCGAATTCAAAAACGGCTGGGAAAAAGCATTCCCTGTTTTCAAAGCGGAAGACGGACAGACCGCTACAAGAGCCGCTTCAGGTAAAACACTGAACGCTATTGCTGAATTTTTCCCGCAGATGATCGGCGGTTCGGCTGACCTTGAACCATCAAACGATACTTTCCTGAAAAAATATACTGACTTTCAGCCGGGAAGCTATGACGGAAGAAATCTTCATTTCGGAGTGCGCGAGCATGCCATGGGAGCGGCGCTGAACGGAATTACTCTGACTCATCCGATGATCGCATACGGAGGCACATTCCTCATCTTCTCCGAATACATGAGAGCGCCGATAAGGCTTGCTGCAATAATGGGTATAAGACCGGTTTACGTTTTTACACATGACAGCATTGCGCTCGGCGAAGACGGTACAACACATCAGCCGGTCGAGCAGCTTATCTCTCTCAGATCAATTCCGAATCTTACTGTGATAAGACCTGCTGATGCAAATGAAACTTCACAGGCTTGGAAGACTGCGCTGGAAATTAAGACAGGTCCTGTTGCGCTGATCCTTACAAGACAAAAACTGCCAGTCATTGATCAGACAAAATTTGCTCCGGCGGAAAATCTCGGAAAGGGAGCTTATGTTTTATCAGATTGTAAAGGCGATCCGTCTCTGATAATAATTGCAACAGGATCCGAAGTTCATCTTGCGCTTGAGGTTCAGACTGAACTTGAAAAGGAAAAAATATTCTCAAGAGTCATAAGCATGCCCTCCTGGGAACTCTTCGAAAAGCAGAGTGACGAATATAAGGAAAAAATCCTGTCTGCGAAGATCAGGAACAGAGTATCAATTGAAGCCGGTTCGCCGCTCGGATGGCGCAAATACACCGGCGACAACGGTTTGATAATAGGAATAAACGAATATGGAAAATCCGCGCCTGCGGAGATACTTATGAAAGAATACGGATTTGATAAAGACATCATAAAGGAAAAAATTAAAAACAGTTTTCATTTTTAAAAATTTTTAGGAAATCTATCTGAACATAAAATGATCATTACAAATAAAGATATTAAAACGGGCAGATTTAAATCTGACATTAAAAAGAAACTGAAAAAATTCGAGGGGACAGAAATCCATGAAAGGATTTTCAAAAAGGATTTTACGGTATGGAAAAAAGATGAACAGTACGGTGAGCTGATCAGGAACCGCCTTGGGTGGCTGGTACTTCCGCTGTCTATGGCGGATAAAACCGAAGAAATAAATTCATTCGTATCGGAGATCAGGGAAAGCGGATTTGAATATGCAGTCGTAATGGGAATGGGCGGAAGCAGTATGTGTCCGGAAGTATGCAGGGAAACTTTCGGTGTCAGAAAAGGATTCCCGGATCTCTTTGTACTCGACAGCACTGATCCCGAAACAATAAGCGACATTGAAGATTCCATAGATATAACAAAAACGCTTTTCATTGTATCGAGTAAATCAGGAACCACCATTGAAGTGGATTCCTTTCTCAGGTATTTTTATGCAAAGGCGGAAGAGATCTTTGATCAGCAGGCAGGAAGCAGATTTGTTTCAATAACAGATCCCGGAACTTACCTGGAAACGCTTTCAAAAGAACTCGGATTCAGGAAAGTATTTGTAAACCCGCCTGATATAGGCGGAAGATATTCGGCGCTGTCTTATTTCGGACTTGTTCCCGCGGCTCTTATTGGAGTTGATATTGCGAGACTTCTTAAGAATGCAGAGGCAGTAATGAACTCCTGCATAGACGAACCTCTTGAAAAAAATTACGCATTGCTTGCCGGACTGACTGCTGGTTCGCTTTCCGAATTCGGAGTGGACAAGCTTACATTTTTCCTGTCAGAAAAGATCAGATCTTTCGGATACTGGGTGGAACAGCTGATTGCCGAAAGTACAGGCAAGGAAGAAAAAGGAATACTCCCGGTAGAAGGAGAGATTGCGGGTAAATCTTCATCATACGGCAGAGACAGATTTTTCGTCAATGTTTATTTAAAGAAAGACAAAAACAGAAAAAGAATAAAAGCTCTTATGAAAAAGAAATTCCCGGTCATGAATATTGAGCTTAAGGAGTTATACGACATCGGAGGATTATTTTATTTCTGGGAATTCGCAACGGCTGTTATGGGGGCTTATCTCAACATAAATCCTTTTGACGAACCAAATGTAAAAGAGAGCAAGGACAATACTTCAAAAGTGCTATCTTATTATAATGAGAATAAAAAATTCCCTGATCAGATGAGTATTTCCTCAAATGATAAAATAAAATTGTATCCGGGAAAGGAATCTGACGCAGGCAATTTACTTTCCATGAAGAACGGAAAAGTTAAAATCTCCGATTTGTTAAAATACTTTATGGATCAGTTCACAGTCGGGGATTACATTTCAATTATGGCATATCTGAACAGGACTGAAAAGACGGAAAAACTGCTTCAGGAGCTGCGTGAATTGTTAAGGACTTCAGTGAAGTGCGCAACTACTTTAGGATACGGTCCAAGGTTTCTTCACTCTACAGGTCAGTTTCACAAAGGCGGACCTGACAGGGGAATGTTCATTCAGATAGTATGTGATGACAAATCCGAAAAGGATATTCCCGGGAAGGAATACGGATTCAGCATTCTTAAACAGGCGCAGGCAATAGGCGATTTTGAATCGCTTCAGAAGCACGGAAGAAGAATCCTGAAAATTAATACCGGCAGTGACGCAAACAAAGGTCTGAAAGAATTAATAAAAGCATTCAGAAAAGTTCTCAAATAAAATATTATATAATTAAGGAGTGATAATGAAATTAGGATTTATCGGACTTGGCAAGATGGGAGCGTTTATGGTGGAAAGGCTTCTTAACGACGGACATGATGTTGTCGTCTATAACAGAACACCCGAGAAAACAAAAGAAACAGAAAAAAAAGGAGCGGTCGCTGCTTATTCGCTTGAAGAGCTGGTATCAAAACTTCCCGCACCGAAAATAGTCTGGCTGATGATCCCTTCAGGTGATCCTGTTCAGAATACAATTGAACAGCTTATTCCTTTATTAAGCAAAGACGATATTATAATTGACGGAGGAAATTCATATTACAAGGACAGCGTAAGAAGATCTCATGAATTATCAGTTCATGGAATTAATTACATGGATGCCGGAACAAGCGGCGGGATATGGGGACTTCAACTGGGATATTGTGTAATGGTCGGCGGAGAAAAAAATATATTTGATCACTGCGAATCAGTTTTCAGGACACTGGCTCCGGAGAACGGCTACAGGTACATTGGCAAAGCAGGCGCGGGACATTATGTGAAGATGATCCATAACGGGATTGAATACGGAATGATGCAGGCTTATGCGGAAGGATTTGAGCTAATGCATAAGTCAGATTATAACATCGACCTTCACGGTGTGGCGGAGCTCTGGGACAAGGGAAGCGTTGTAAGATCCTGGCTGCTTCAGCTTCTGGCAAACGCGCTTAAAGATGACAAGGATCTGAGCGCACTAAAGGATTATGTTGAAGATTCAGGCGAGGGAAGGTGGACTGTTCTGGACGGAATCGAAAAAAGCGTTCCTGTTAATGTGATTGCTGATTCGCTTTTTGCAAGATTCAGATCCAGGCAGGAAGAATCATACGGAGCAAAGATCCTGGCCGCATTGAGAAATGAATTCGGCGGTCATTCGGTGAAGAAAAAATAAATATCAGCTAAGAAAATATATACTTATGGATCTTGAGTTTTCAAACGGGAAATCAGAAGAGAAAAAAATTCCCGATCCCTGCGTAATGATAATATTCGGGGCAAGCGGTGATCTGACGGAAAGAATGCTGATCCCTTCACTGTTTGAATTATATTCAGATAAACTTCTTCCTGAAAATTTTGCTGTAGCAGGATTCTCAAGAAAGGAAATGGATCATGAGACTTTCAGGGAGAAAATGAAGAAAGCTGTAATTGAAAACAAAACCCATTGTGAATTCAAAGAGGAGATCTGGGAAAAATTCAGCAGCGGAATTTATTATTTTATCGCCGATTACAAAAGAACTGAATCATACAAATATCTTCTGACTGAAATACTGAAGATAGAAAATGAAAAACAGACAGGCGGCAACAGACTTTTGTATATGGCTGTTCCTCCGGATTCTCTGAACGAAATCATAACAAATACCGGAAAAAGCGGACTGAACAAGGAAGTAAATTCAGGTTCGTGGACTCGGATCATTCTGGAAAAGCCATTCGGCTATGATCTCGAGTCTGCTGTAAAGCTGAATAAAAATGCCGGTAAATATTTCAGGGAAAAGCAGATATACAGGATTGACCATTATCTCGGAAAGGAATCCGTTCAGAACATTCTTGTAACAAGATTTGCAAACGGGATTTTTGAACCTCTTTGGAACAGGAACTACATAAATCATATCGAAATAACTTCATCCGAAAGCATAGGCATCGAAAACCGCGGCGGATATTACGACAATCTCGGAGCTCTGAGAGACATGGTGCAGAATCATCTGCTGCAGCTACTTGGTTACATAGCGATGGAGCCGCCCTCAACTTTTGATCCGAATTCTATACGGGACGAATCGCTGAAAGTATTTCAGTCGCTCCGGCCTATCAATGAGGCTGAGGTCATAAATACAGTCATCCGCGGACAATATACCGGATCAAAGATCAAAGGTGAGAATGTCGCCGGATACCGGGAAGAAAGGGGAGTTGTTCCTGATTCCAGAACTGAAACTTTTGTGGCGTTAAAAATTTTCATTGATAACTGGAGATGGGGAGGAGTTCCATTTTATATAAGAACGGGTAAGAGACTTCCCACACGCGTTACGGAAATTGTAATTCACTTTAAGTCCACTCCGCATCATCTTTTCAAAAGCAAAAGCGATATTGCCGAATCCTACAATATGCTTGTGATCAGAATACAACCCGACGAAGGACTGCTTCTGAATTTTGCTATAAAGATTCCGGGGTCTGATTTTAAAGTTCAGAATGTTAATATGGATTTTCATTATACTGATCTAAAAGAGCTTGCTCTTTCCACTGCTTATGAAAAACTGCTTCTTGACTGTATGCTCGGAGATTCTACGCTTTTTATAAGAGCGGATGCGGTTGAAGCCTGCTGGAAATTTATTCAGCCGGTTCTCAATGCATGGAAAGATGATCCCTCAATTATTGTTTACGGATATCCGGCTGGCACATGGGGTCCGGAATGCGCAGATGATCTTATTACCGGTCATAATTTTATATGGAGATATCCGTGCAAGAATATTGCAGACAGTCATGATTACTGTGAGCTTTAAACCGGTTCGTGAATATTTTTTGTTTGCATTTGTATTTAATTATCTGAACATTTTAAACTGAATTTTTCATGGAGAACAAATTTAGGATTTTCGGGAATAATGAACAGCTTGCGGAGCTTCTTGCCGGCGATCTTATTTCCTTGTTCGGCTCAGTACTGAAAAAAAAGGATCATGTTAATATAGCTTTATCCGGCGGCAGCACTCCGAAATTGTTATTTAAAAAACTCGCGGATACATACTCTGATTTCTCAGGCTGGGATAAAATTAAGTTTTTCTGGGCTGATGAAAGATGCGTTCCGGTTTCAGATAAAGACAGTAATTACGGTGAAGTGAAAAAATTGATGTTTGATAAACTGAATACTTCAGCGGATAAAACAAAGATTCCTGAAGAGAACATCTTCAGGATGAAAGGTGAAAATGATCCCGAAGCTGAAGCGGAATCATATTCGGAAATTCTTCTGAGCAATCTTCCGGCTGAAAATTCATTTCCCTTGCTTGATGTAATTCTGCTCGGACTCGGCGAAGACGGTCATACCGCTTCAATATTTCCCGGAATGACTGAACTTATCGATACAAATAAATTCTGCGCGGCGGTAAAGCATCCGCAGTCCGGACAACACAGGATTACACTTACAGCAGGAGTAATTAATAATTCAAAAAACATAATTTTTCTTGTATCGGGAAAAAATAAATCAGGAGTTGTTTCGGATATCTTAAATGAGAAGGGTGATTTTGAAAAGTATCCCGCTTATTTTATAAAGCCGTTTGACGGCATGCTTACATGGTATTTGGATAAAGGTGCTGCCGGTGAAGTGTCATTAATTTAAACATTTATGGAAATCATTATTCTTGCAGGAGATGCGGGAGCAACAAAGACCGAACTCGCTTTAATTGGATTCAGCAGCGGAAAATTCAGGTTCCTGAAGAGTGAAAAATACATCAGTTCCGATTTCAATTCCATTTCCGGAATTATTAAAACATTTCTGAATTCAGCTGAACTCATGCCTGCAGCCGCATGCATTGGTGTTCCGGGTCCCGTAAAGGAAGGGAAAGTAATTTCCACTAACATTCCCTGGGAAATTGATGAAAAAATTATTTCTGAAGTTCATAAAATTTCCTGTTTTAAAGTCGTGAATGATCTCGAAGCGATTGCCACCGCCATTCCGGAAACCGAAAATAAATTCCTTACCAGGATCTACAAAGGCAAGGAAGCGAAAAAGAACGGCAATAAAATGATCATTGCACCAGGAACGGGACTTGGACAGGCAATACTCGTTTATGCTGGCGACGGTTATAATGTAATTTCCACTGAAGGCGGTCATGCGGATTTCGCGCCGGTTACGGATATTGAAATTGATCTTCTGAAATATCTTAAAACAAAATTCGGACATGTAAGCATTGAAAGAGTCATTTCAGGAATTGGAATTCAGAATATCTATGAATTTCTGCTGACAAGAGATGAATTTAAAAATTCCGTAAATTATTTTGAACAGAAAGAAATCAGAGACATACCTGCGAAAATTTCCGAAGAAGCTTTAAAGGGAAACAGCAGCATCTGCAGTAAAACAATAGAAATTTTTGTGTCAGCTCTCGGCGAACTCTGCGGCAGCAAGGTTCTCAGCACCAATGCCAAAGGAGGCGTTTATCTCTGCGGAGGAATTCCTCCCAAGATCATCAGAAAACTTACCGGCGGAACATTCGCAAGATCATACCTTAATAAAGGAAGACTCAGTTATTTTGTTGAACCAGTTCCCGTTTATGTGGTATCCGATGAATCCGCCGGAATCAGAGGAGCTGCTGTTATTGCCTTAAAAAATTATTTGGACAAGGATTGAATTAGGGTTTATGTATAATTATGTTTGTATACAAAATATTTGTTCCCAAAAAAGAAAACTGAAATTTAAAAAATGAAACCGAATAAGTTCTTTACAATTACATTGAATTGCCTCATAACTGGCTTCCTTATTTTCTCTTTTATATTTATATCCGCTTCAGTTTCCGAAGCAGGTAATCCGAAATATTCAAAGGTGAAGATTTTTATATCAGGAAAATCAGACATGGAAAAAATCAATGCGACCGGGCTTTATATTGATCACGCCGAGGCAAATGAGAATTCCCTTGAGACCTGGCTGTCCGTTCCTGAATTATCAAAGCTGAAAAAATCCGGAATATCTTATCAGATACTCATTCCCGACTGGGATGAATATTATTCATCCTTTGAAAAAATGTCGCCTTCAGAGATCAGGGATGCAATACAGCTTTCTGTACTTGAATTTAATGTAAGCCATTCCATCTACGGCTCGATGGGAGGATATCTGACATACAGCGAAGTAATTACAAAACTCGATTCAATGAGAATTGAATATCCGAATCTCATTTCACAGAAATTCTCAATTGGTCAGAGCGTTGAAAACAGGGATATGTGGACTGTCAGGATGTCGAACAGTCCGAATGCTCCGACCGGAAGACCTGAAGTGTGGTTTCATTCTCTCATTCACGCCAGAGAACCTTTGAGCATGCAGCAGAATATTTATTTTATGTACTGGCTGCTTGAAAATTACAATATAGATCCGGTGGCAACCTATATTCTGAATTACAGGGAATTATATTTTACTCCCGTTTTTAATCCTGACGGATACGAATATAACCGTACTACCAATCCCAACGGCGGCGGCTTCTGGAGAAAGAACCGTAAACAGTTCGGAGGTAATATCTATGGGGTCGATCTTAACAGAAACTACGGAATTTATGATTTCTGGAATTCCTCTAACAACGGTTCTTCAACAGATTCAACTTCTGATACATACAGGGGAAAATCTCCCTTCTCTGAACCTGAAACAAGGAACGCCATGAATTTTGTAAACTCCAGGAATTTCAAAGGAATTTTAAGCTATCATACTTACGGAAATTATCTCATCAGGCCGTGGGGTTTTGTCGATGCGCCGACTCCGGATGAAAATATTTTTCAGAACATGTCACAAGACATGGTACTGGATAATCATTACACTCTGGGCAGATCATTCCAGACCGTAAATTACGGAGTGCGCGGAGTTACCGATGACTGGTATTACAATGACAGCGGCCATGTAAAAGCTTTTGCCATGACGCCTGAAGTAGGAACAGGAACTGACGGATTCTGGCCACTGCAGTCAAGGATCCTTCCGCTTGCAAAACAGAATGTCACTCAGAATATTTATTTCGCAATGTTCTGCGGTCCCTTTATGAATGCAAACTCTGTTAAACTTAACAATGAATATTATTCTCCGGGAGAGCAGGGGAATCTGAAAGTTTATCTGAGAAATAAAGGAATTGCAAACGCAACAAATGTAAGGGTTCAGCTTGTCTCTCAGAATCCTGAGATAACAGTTCAGTCAGATCCATATTTCTTCTCAAACTTTTCTTCATTCACAAATGACAGTGTTTCATTTGATTTTATTGTGTCAGCCGGAGCGTTGAATAATTCTTCTTATAAAACAACATTAAGGATAAGACAGGATGACACGAACTCGGTTTACACAAAGGATATAAATATTGTTATAGGAAGCGGTAATGTAATTTTCCTCGACAGCGCTGAGAACGGTACAACAAGATGGACTCTGTCTGGAGGCTTCGGGACCACGACTACACAGTCACATTCGCCTACAAGATCTTTTACCGACAGCCCGACAGGAAATTATTCCAATTCAACCACAAGATCAATGACTCTACTTACTCCTTTGAATATCTCTTCAGCGCCGGTAGTGATACTGAGTTACTGGTACAGACATTCAATTGACACTCTTGATAATGCTTATGTGGAAGTCTCAAATGACGGAGGCACTTCCTGGAGATCAGTAAAATTCTACAATAAAACCGTGAGTACATGGACTAAGGAAGTCCTGGATATTACCTCACTTGCTGCAGGTTCATCGAATCTGAAAATAAAATTTTCTCTTATCAGTAACGGTTCGTTGACTGCGGACGGGATATACATTGATGACATTAAACTTGTAAATTATAATTCCATACCGACCGGAATAACTGGAACTGCAGAGATCCCTCTGAGTTTTGAGCTGTCTCAGAATTATCCGAATCCATTCAACCCCTCGACTTCAATAAATTATCAGATACCTGTGACAGGGAATGTAAGTCTTAAAATTTATGACATCAGCGGTAAATTTATTTCTGAGCTTGTAAACAAGGAGCAGACTGCCGGAAATTATGAAGTAAAGTTTAATGGTGAAAATTATTCGAGCGGTATTTATTTTTACAGACTGGAATCGGGGAATTATTCGAAGACAATGAAAATGATGCTTTTAAAATAGAAATAAATTTAAAGCAAATAAAAACGGCAGGATCATTTTAAAATGTAACTGCCGTTTTTCTTTATGCGGACAAGATAATTTCCGGTCAGTAACTTTCCTTTAGAGTCGGAAATTTTTTATCCTTAACATCTTTAATATATTTTCTGAAAGCTTCTTTTGTATCTGCAGCCATACTTGCGTATCTTCTTACAAATCTCGGTTTGAATTCCTCTATTAATCCAAGCATGTCGTGGGTAACAAGAACCTGACCGTCGCATGAAGGACCTGCTCCTATGCCGATCGTCGGGATCTTTAAAGCTCTTGAGATCTTTGTTCCGAGCGTCGCCGGAATCTTTTCTAGAACAATTGCGAAACAACCTGCTTTCTCAAGAAGAATAGAATCCTTATAAATTTTATCTGCTTCTCCTTTTTCAGTTCCGCGGGTCTTGTAACTCCCGAATTTATTTATGGACTGGGGCGTAAGACCAAGATGTCCCATCACCGGAATTCCGATCTCAACAACCCTTCGGACAGTCTCGGCAATATAATCCCCGCCTTCCATTTTTACTGCATCGCAACCTGTCTCTTTCATCATCCTTCCGCAGTTTGTAATTGCCTCCTTCACGCCGACCTGATAACTCATGAATGTCATATCGGCTACGACTATGGCATTTTTAACCGCTCTCTTTACTATCTTTGTATGATAGATCATTTCCTCAAGTGTAACCGGCAGAGTAGTCTCATTTCCCTGGATTACATTTCCCAGAGAATCTCCGACAAGAATAATGTCTATTCCCGCTGCATCAAGGAATTTAGCAGTCAGAAAGTCATAAGCAGTAAGCATAGCGATCTTTTCTTTCCTCTGCTTCATTGCATAAAGCACCTTGGTGGTAATGTGATGTTCGGGATCAATTTTCTGTTTCGGCATATTTATTTTTTAATTAACAGATCAGAATAGGAATTCTTAATGAAATTATTTTTATCAAGACCGAGCCAGTGAAAAAGATCTTCCATCTGTTTTTTCGCGCGGGAAAGATCTTTGTATATTATTTCGATCTCCAGAAAGTCACCCAGTTTTCTTACTTTGTCAATATGTATCCTTATATTGTCCTTAATAAAAATGTTCCTGTGTTTGGTTACTTCAGTCAGGACTTCAAACTGTTTTTTTAGAATTGAGTTAAGCTGTTTAAAATCCCCGCTCTTTGAAATAATATAATTTGATGTTCTGATTTTTCTTTTTTCCGGTCTTTCATAATAGATGAGATTTGAATACTCATCGTTAATTATCCTCAGCTTGAGTCTTCCGCTTCTAACTTTATAATAAATGTCAGTCTGCTTTTCGGTGGAATGGACGTATTTTCCGTCGGACTTAATTAACTTTATCAATCCGGAATGATTTGACAGGCGGCATTTGATCTCATAGTTTTTATTGAACACATCAGCCTCTTACAATTCCTCGTTTGCTGTTGTCGATAAAATCGAGAATCAACGCCACTTCCGGCGGAACTTCGCCTTCTGATCTGATCTTTTTTACGGCATCGCCGACATTCAGCGCTGATCTGTAAATCAGATCATATGCATCTTTAATATTATTGATCTGATCATTTGTAAATCCTCTTCTGCGGAGACCTACTATATTGACACCTTCGAATTTAAGGGGAAATCCGCCTGCAAGAATATAGGGAGGAAGATCCTTAACGGTCCTGAATCCGCCTCCTATCATAACGTGCGCTCCTATCTTTGTGAACTGATGTATCGGAACAAGTCCCCCGATAATTGTCCAGTCGCCGATCTCAACGTGTCCGCCCATCTGAGCGCTGTTTGCGATGATAACATTGTTCCCGACTATGCAGTCATGAGCAACGTGAGCGTAAGCCATGATAAAACAGTTGCTTCCGACGATTGACTTTTTGCTGTGATTTGTTCCGCGGTTAAGTGTTGCGTATTCCCTGATCTCCGTTCCCTCGCCGATCTCCATTGTTGTGATCTCTCCAGCGAATTTCAGATCCTGGGGATTTGTACTTATTACTGCTCCGTGATGTATCTTTACATTGTCGGAGATTCTTGCTCCGTTGGCGATAAGTACATTAGAACCAACTTCAACATTGTTGCCAATAATTACATCGTCTTCAATAGTAGTAAAATCCTTTACTTTGAAATTGTTTCCAATGCTGGCTTTCTTGCTTATTACGGAATTTGACATTAAAAAATTAGAATTTATATTTATATAGTTTCTTCTACCAGAATATCTTCGTCGCTGATGTTGGACTTTGTGATCATTTCCGCTATGAGACCAAGTGAAAGGAACTGGATTCCAACCACCATCATGAATATTCCTACCAGGAACAGAGGTCTGTCGCTTAATGGTTTTCCTTCAAGAAATTTCAGAAATATAAGATAGAGTGAGATCAGAAATCCGGCAATTGAAATCAGAATTCCCATGCTTCCGAAAAAATGAAGCGGGCGTTTCATATATTTATTGGTGAATGAAACAGTAAGAAGATCAAGAAAACCATTAACAAATCTGCTGGCTCCGAATTTTGTGACTCCGTATTTCCGGGCATGATGCTTCACGGGTTTCTCCGTAACCTTGAATCCCGAGAGATGAGCAAGCGCAGGAATATATCTGTGCATCTCGCCGTAAATCCTGATGGATTTTATTACATCCCTTTTATAGGCTTTCAGCCCGCAGTTGAAATCATGAAGCCTGATACCTGAAAGTTTTGATGTAAAATAATTGAATATCTTTGAAGTCTGCCGCTTGATAAATGGATCATACCTTACCTTTTTCCATCCCGATACCAGGTCATAACCTGAATTGAGCACTTTTATAAGTTCCGGAATTTCGGCAGGATCATCCTGAAGATCAGCATCCATTGTGATAACGATATTCCCCCTGGCAGCTTTGAATCCTTTTGCAAGCGCAGCGGATTTACCGTAATTCCTTCTCAGTTTTATGCAGTGAAAGTTGTTGTCTTTTCTGTTTATATCTTTGATCTTATTATAGGAATTATCAGTACTTCCGTCATCTATGTAAAACACTTCGTAATTGCAGTTGAGACTTTCCAGGGTTCTTTTAAGCGAATCTGTAAGCTCCTGAAGTGATTCCTCTTCATTATACAGAGGGATAACGACTGATATTTTCTGATTCGGATTTAATATCCTGCGGTTTGGCTGTTTTTCCTGAGTCTGATTTGATTTTTCGTCAATGGATTCTCCTGTTTTTCCGGTCTGAGGATCTTTGTTAAAAGGCTTTTTCCGTTTATGATGATAGTATCTTTTTTTCGATTTATCCATTTAAAAATTTTTTGCAGAATGATATTTAAACTAACTTTTATCGAATCTAAAATCAATTGAAAATTCAAAACTTGTAAATCCGGACGTCTGAAAGAGCTGCAGAACAGACATAACAGCGGTAAAGAGAGCTATCAGGGAAATTATTATAAACGTGAATTAATTGCACTTGCATCAAAAATTAGGTATGCTTAAATTTGCATTAAACCAAGCTTAAATAATTTGAACAGAAGTTTAGAGGATTATCTGAAAAATATATACTCCATTCAGATCACATCCGGAAAAGTCACCAATACAATTCTTGCCGAGAGACTTAACATTTCACCTGCGGCAGTAAGTGAAATGATATCAAAATTATCCGGTCTGGGCTACATTAAAAATACTCCCTACAAAGGATTCGGACTGACCAAAAAAGGCGAGTCGGTTGCGCTGAACCTTGTCCGCAAACACAGGATCTGGGAAGTATTTCTGCTAGAGCATCTTGATTATCCCTGGGAGAATGTTCATGAGGAAGCTGAAAATCTGGAACACGCTTCTTCTGATGAGCTTATTTCTAAGCTGCATAAATTTCTCGGTTATCCGAAAACTGATCCGCACGGACATCCGATTCCCGATGAGGACGGGAATATACCTGCGGACAGTACAGTTCCTGTTTCAGAACTGAAAATCAACGACACAGCGGTTATCAAGCAGGTATCAGATGAAAGTTCTGAAGTTCTTGTCTATCTCACAAAAGCCGGTCTGAAGCTGAATGACGAAATAAAAGTGATTGACAGGATAAATTTTGACAATTCCGTCCAGATCAGATTTAAATCGGGAAATGTTTTCCTGAGCGAAAAGCTTGCAAATAATATTTTTGTAAATAAAAAATCAGGTAAATAAATATAAAGGATAAGCGGTATTGAAGAATGGACATTAATGAATCGAAAAGTTTCGCTGAAACAGGATGGAGAAGAAAAGTAACATCAAACTCGCTGCCTGAAGTTTTCGGAAGTATCAGGATACCGGCCAACGGGAATTTCTGGCAGAAATTATTTGCATTCGCAGGACCCGGACTTATGGTGGCGGTTGGGTATATGGATCCCGGGAACTGGGCTACGGATATAGCCGGAGGCGCACAGTTCGGATATGCGCTTTTAAGCGTAATTTTTATTTCAAACATTTTTGCAATTTTTCTTCAGCACTTATCACTCAAGCTCGGGATTGTAACGGGAAGGGATCTTGCCCAGGCGTGCAGGGATCATTATTCTAAGCCTGTTGCTTTTATTCTGTGGGTTCTTTGTGAGATAGCCATTGCAGCATGCGACCTGGCTGAAGTAATAGGCTCAGCAATAGCACTTAATCTGCTGTTCGGTCTTCCGTTGACTGTCGGAATTGTCATCACGGTTTTTGATGTGCTTGTAATTTTATTTTTTCAGTATAAAGGATTCAGATACATTGAAAGCATTGTAGCGGGACTTATCTTTGTAATACTCGGATGCTTCATGTATGAGATAGTCGCCTCAAAGCCCGATCTGATCCCGGTTCTCAAAGGACTGATCCCGACACCAAAAATAGTTTTCAATCCTGACATGTTATACATTGCAATAGGAATTCTCGGAGCAACGGTAATGCCTCATAATCTTTATCTGCATTCAAGCATAGTTCAGACAAGAAATTTTGAAAAGACAAATACTGGAAAAAAGGAAGCGATCAAGTTTGCAACTATAGATTCAACAGTAGCTTTATTGCTGGCTTTCTTTATAAATGCAGCGATATTAATAGTATCGGCAGCGACATTTCATACGACAGGTTATCAGAATGTAGCCGATATAAACGATGCATACTTTCTGCTATCTCCTCTGCTGGGTGTCTCGCTTGCAAGTATTGTCTTTGCTGTAGCTCTTCTGGCTTCAGGTCAGAATTCAACTCTTACAGGAACATTAGCCGGACAGATCGTAATGGAAGGTTTTCTTAACATCAGATTAAGACCATGGCTCAGAAGACTTATTACAAGATTAATTGCCATTATTCCCGCATTAATTGTCACTATATTGTACGGAGAAAAGGAAACCGCTAATCTTCTAATTCTCTCACAGGTAATATTATCACTGCAGCTTAGTTTTGCAGTCGTGCCGCTTGTTAATTTTACAAGTGAGAAAAAGAAAATGGGTGTTTTTACTAACAGCAGGATCACCGTTATATCGGCCTGGATAATCAGCGTAATTATCATAGCATTAAACTCCTATCTGCTGTATGAGACTTTCCGAGAGTGGTTTTCTTAGAAATTATTTTAATAAATTCATTAAATTTTGATTAATAAAAAACAATTGTCGGTATGGTATCATCATTTGCAGGATGAAGCTGATGCCGCATATTTGTATAAAATTCTTAGCCGTCTCGAAAAAAACCAGAGGAAGTCAAAGATCTATCTTCAGCTCTCTGAAGTAGAGGAGAGGCATAAGACAGTCTGGCTCGAACTTCTGAAAAAGAACAATATTGATCCCGGGAAAACAGGACCATCATTCAAAGCCAGAATGTTCAGGATAATTGCAGAGAGATTCGGACCCGGACTATTGTCGAAGATGATGCTGCGCGAGGAAGGTCTTGAAGTAAAATCCTATCTTGGACTTTACAATAACAGTGACTCATCTCAGACAAAGGATATTGCTCTTCAGCTTGCAAAAGATTCTGCTGAACATTCTGGAAAACTTTCAGAGCTGCTGGACCAGGAAGGCGAATCCTGGCATCAGACAGGTTCAGGCGGACTTCTCAGAAATGTTATTTACGGATTCAATGACGGGCTTACGGCAAATTTCGGTTTGATAGCAGGCGTAATCGGAGCAAATGTTCAGCCGCATATAATACTGATCTCAGGTATTTCGGGAATGCTTGCCGATTCGTTATCAATGGCATCATCCGGTTATCTGGCAGCGGTAAGTGAAAGGGAGGTATATGAACATGAAAAAAATATGGAAGCAGATGAGATCAGATTAATGCCGGAACTGGAAGCTGAAGAGATGTCCCTGATCTATCAGGCGAAAGGAATGAAAAAAGAGGAAGCCGATATACTCGGAGCGAAGATACTTGAGGACCCTGAGCTGGCGCTTCAGGAAAGCGTAAGGGAAGAACTTGGAATTATTGAGAGCGACACGAGTCCTTTCAGGGAAGGCTGGATAACCGGCATTGCAACCGCAGTTGGGGCATTGATACCAGTATCTCCGTTCTTTGTATTTGAAGGCAGCACAGCTGTAATAATCTCGTTTACGGTTTCAATGCTTGCGCATTTCATAGTTGGCGCAGCCCGGAGTTTCTTTACCGGACGCGGGATATTCAGGAGCGGATTTGACATGTTCATAGTCGGAATGGGTATTGCGGTAGTAGGTTATTTCATAGGCGAACTTATCTCAAAATACCTGTGATTTATTCTGTTTAAGTTTGTGCAATACTGTCCAAAATAATTTTTAATCATAAGAAATACTTT
>JAFDZR010000028.1:0-1428 GCA_018266875.1 Bacteroidota bacterium | reverse complement strand
TCTTAAACTAAACGTTTTGGACACTATTGAAGTTTGTGTTTAACTTGTAAATTTTAGTGCTATATTTTTCTTCGATTTTTTTATATTAAAATTAAAAACCGCAGTTGATTTTATTTGGTATATCTTTGAATCATTTAAATTTCAAATATCAAACCGCATAAAAAATTTCCCTCTGAAAATATCAGGTCTGAAAAATAAAAGCCGTAAAAAACATAAATGCTGAAAGAAGAAAAAATATTTTCCGGTTGTTTTTATAAGATTACGCAAGCTCAGTCTCAGCGGGGGTTTGCTGGTTCAGTAAAGACAGTATAGTTAGATTCAGAAAAAAACTCGCTTGGATAAAACTGACCTTAAAAAAATATAGATAAGCACAGAAAATATAATTTATTAATGAGAATAAAATCGCTATATTGAGAAACACGAATTGGTTACAGCTTCCGAAAAAAATCAAAAAATATTTTAGATACTCGGAAATATTCATTGACTAATCAAAAGAAATCCTGTATATTTGTAATTCGTACTAAAAAATGTTCTTTAAAATAAATTGCACAAGTAACAAAATAATATAATTTTGTGTGCAAATTTCGATACCTTAAATAACCTTGTAGCTACGATCAAAATCAAAGTTATAATTATAATGGAGAGTTTGATCCTGGCTCAGGACGAACGCTGGCGGCGTGCTTAATACATGCAAGTCAACTGAACTTTTGGTAGTAATACTGAAAGGGAGGTGGCGCACGGGTGAGTAACACGTAGGTAATCTGCCTTTGGGACTGACATAATTCCGCGAAAGCGGGACTAATATCAGATAATGCAGCGGCTCGACATCGAGACAGTTGTTAAACCTTCGGGGCCTGAAGATGAGCCTGCGTCTGATTAGGTAGTTGGCGGAGTAAAAGCCCACCAAGCCTGCGATCAGTAGCTGGTCTGAGAGGATGATCAGCCACACTGGAACTGAGACACGGTCCAGACTCCTACGGGAGGCAGCAGTAAGGAATATTGCTCAATGGGAGAAATCCTGAAGCAGCAACGCCGCGTGGAGGATGAAATACTTTTGTATGTAAACTCCTGTAAGAAGGGAAAAATATACAGTTATTCTGTGTTGATTGTACCTTCAGAGTAAGCCCCGGCTAACTACGTGCCAGCAGCCGCGGTAATACGTAGGGGGCAAGCGTTGTCCGGATTTACTGGGTGTAAAGGGTGCTCAGGTGGATTTGTAAGTCAGAGGTGAAATCCCAAAGCTTAACTTTGGTGCTGCCTTTGATACTGCAAGTCTTGAGTTTGAGAGAGGATAATGGAATATCTGGTGTAGCAGTGAAATGCGTAGATATCAGATAGAACACCAATGGCGAAGGCAGTTATCTGGCTCAAAACTGACGCTAAAGCACGAAAGTGTGGGGAGCAAACAGGATTAGATACCCTGGTAGT
>JAFDZR010000027.1 GCA_018266875.1 Bacteroidota bacterium | reverse complement strand
AAAAATTAATTTGGACAGTATTGACTCAATGTTCAAACTTTAAATACAAAAAACATTTTATTATACAGATTTTATTCCTATCTTAACAAAATCAATTAAAATAAAAATCAGAATAATGTTAAGTAAATTACTAAAATTTACAGGAGCTTTTGTATTGTCAATTGTGATGTGCTCTGTAACTTTTTCAAAAAGCAATACGCCATACAACCTGTTCTCACAGTCGGATAATTCAGTCAATTCTCAGATCAGCAGCATTGTTGACAATGCCGTGTTCATGAATATTAATAGATCTGAACTGGAAAGATTATGTGACAGCAGGGAACAGGAAATTGAATTTTCCATTCCATATAAAAATGGTCAGACCGCCTTTATTACTCTTCAGAGATCCGACATTCTGAAACCCGGGGCGAAGATAGTTACAAGGACTGCGCGGGGAAATGAAGAGGTTCAGCTAAGGGATCTTGCGGTCTCCTACACCGGAAAGCTGCCCGGATATGACAATTCGCTTATCTCGATCACTTTCGCAAAAGACAAGGTCACCGGTATTCTTGTAGCTCAGAATGATAATTACATTCTGGGTAACATAAAAGACAACTCGGGAAATGAAACCGATACTTATATACTGTATAAAGAAACTGACCTGAAGGTAAAAAATAATTTTCAGTGTTTTACAGATGATAATCTTTCTTCCGAAGCAATTGAAGAAATGAGAAACAAAATCATCACCAAACTTAACGATAACTCGCCGACGGATCTTTATGTTGCAGAGATAGCCATTGAAATAGATTTTGCGACTTACAATATTTACGGAGCGTCAATGACAAATACAACCAATTACGCGCTGGCTCTTATGGCTGCTTCATCTGCTATTTACATGAAGGAAGTCAATGTAAAATTCGTAATCCCTTATCTCAGAGTCTGGACAGTCGCGGATCCATATACCGGAACAAACTCAAACACACTTCTGAATCAGTTCAGAGCGGAATGGACTGCCAACCAGCAGTCAGTTCAGAGAACGCTTGCTCATTTTATAACAAGAAGAGGCGGTAATTACGGAGGGATTGCCTGGGTGAATGTTTTATGTTCATCAGTAAACGGCGGGAACGGATACGGATTCAGCAATACAGACGGACCCATTCTTCCTCTGCCTACATATTCATGGGATGTGATGGTTGTTTCGCATGAGATCGGTCATAATTTCGGTTCGCCTCATACGCACAACTGCAGCTGGGTCGGAGGTATAATTGACAGCTGTTATACGCCTGAAGGAGGTTGTTATACCGGTCCGCAGGTGCCTGCAGTCGGCACGATCATGAGCTATTGTCATCTGAACGGATCCATCAGTCTCGTAAAAGGATTCGGTCCTCAGCCAAGAGCGCTGATCAGAACAAACGCTGAAAATGCCTCATGCATGTTTGTTTCGGCAAGGGAACTGCAAGTCGGTTATCCGAACGGCGGAGAATTATTCAGAACAGGAAACTCCACTCAGATATACTGGGGAACTTCGCTGACGGGAAATGTCAACATTGAACTGTCAACAGACAACGGTTCGACATGGCAGAATATTCAGAGCAATATTCCTGCTACTCAGAGGATATTCGACTGGACGATTCCATATATCGGTACAACATCTCAGGCGAAGATCAGAATAGTAAATTCATCAAACCTTAATCAGGGTGACACTTGTGACAATTCATTCAGTGTTATACTGAATTACATTCCGTTTACGATTGTATCTCCTGTATCTTTTTCAAGAATAGAGACTTCGCCGACAGGTAATACGCTTCACAGATTTGATTGGACAAGCGCCGGTACGCATCCGTCATTTCGTTATGGAATTAAGATCAGAAAAATAGGAGCCGGCGGAGTGGATTATTTTTATTCGAGTGATAACGGCGGAAGCGATACGGCTGTGACTTTCAGGAACAGCTTCCTTGACAGTCTTGCGCTGGCGATCGGAACAACCGGTGATTCGGTTAGATGTTCATGGAGAAGTTGGGCTTACAACGGTTATGATTCAGCTCAGTCCACGAACAGCGGTATAGTTACATTTGCCAGAACAAATGTCGGGATAAATGTTATTTCTTCCTCAGTCCCTGAAAATTTCGAACTTTATAATAATTATCCGAATCCCTTCAACCCGTCCACTAACATAAAATTTAATATCGCAAAGTCAGGCATAGCGGAATTAAAAGTTTATGACGCAGGCGGAAGGCAGATCAGCATTTTGGTAAATGAAAATCTTAGTCCCGGAAGTTATGAATACAGATTTGACGCTGTTAATCTTCCAAGCGGTGTTTATTTCTATACATTAAGGACAAGGGATTTTACCTCAACAAAAAAAATGGTTCTGCTGAAATAACTTTTCAAAATATTTTACTTTTATCTAGCCCGGTAAAGTTTTTGCCGGGCTTTTTATTTGCTTTCCTGCCTTTTCAGTCTTTTGCCGGATTTTAAGCTCCTGTTAAAATTCCATGTATTTATTATACATCTATGATTTGAATCATACAAAGTATAATCAATTCTCAGTAAGTTACTACAGGAGGAATTATGAAAAAGAAAATTCTGATAATAGATGATGATCCTGACATAATCGAAGCTTCAAGACTTTTTCTTGAATACAATGGATTTGAAGTCTATACTGAAACCGACCCCGGCGAAGGGGTAAGATCTTTCATCGAAAATAAACCGGATCTTTTAATACTCGATGTGATCATGAATGAACCAGATGAAGGTTTTTTCCTTGCAAAAAAATTCAAGAAGCTTGATCCTGACATTCCTATAATTATTTATTCTTCCGTCTCAAGCGCTTTGGGATATGATTTCGGTAAAAATGAAATTGTTTCGGCTGACGTTTTTATTGACAAACCTGCAGAGCCGTCCTTACTGCTTGACTCTATAAACAGGCTTTTAAAAAAAGAATCAAATGAATGACATAGAAAAAAATAAAAGAAGAGAATTTGTTTCAGAACTGATGAATAAATATGTTCCGGACAGAACCTCCCTGCTTCCGATCCTTCAGGACTTTCAGGAGAAATTCGGATATATAGATGAATACTCACAGCAGCTTATTGCGTTTGAACTGGACATTCATCCGGTCGAAGTGAACAGCGTGATATCTTTTTATGCATTCCTATATGATAAACCGGTCGGAAGAAATATTGTAAGGATCTGCAAAAACATCGTCTGTGAATTCAACGGCAGTAAGGAAATTTCCGATGCTGTCATCAAAGAATTTAAAATAAATCCGGGAGAAACAACACCGGACGGAAAGCTGACTTTTGAACATGTAAACTGTTTCGGACTATGTGATAAAAGTCCGTCCATGATGGTGAACGGAGAAATATTCGAAAATATTAATAAGGAGTCCGCTTTAAAGATCATTAAGGAATTAAAATGAATAAATTATTTGAAAGAAAAAACAGAACTGGTCCCGTTCTGTTTTCTGAATATGAAAAAGGTTCGGCTGTAAAAAAAGCATTACTCACAGACCGTGATGATATTTTACTTGAGATCAGGGAATCCGGTTTAAGAGGCAGAGGCGGAGCGGGATTTCCCGTCTCCGTAAAATGGATGCTTACCGCCGCCGCAAACTCTCCGCAAAAATTTGTGATCTGCAATGCTGATGAAGGAGAGCCTGGAACGTTCAAGGACAGAGTGCTGCTTAGCGAATATCCTGAACTTGTACTCGAGGGAATGATAATAGCCGGATATACAGTCGGCGCGCGAAAAGGAATTATATATCTGAGAGCTGAATATTCCTACATTAAAGATTTTCTGCAAAGTAAAATTGAGGAAATGAGATCAGACGGTAACCTCGGGAAAAATATATGCGGGAGGAAAGATTTTGATTTTGATATATCAATACGGCTCGGCTCGGGGGCGTATGTATGCGGAGAGGAAACAGCTTTGATAGAATCGCTCGAAGGACATCGCGGCGAACCTAGAAACAGACCGCCATTCCCGGTCAACACAGGTTATCTCGGCTTCCCTACGGTTGTGAACAATGTCGAAACGCTTGCATCCGTTCCTCATATAATTAACAAAGGCGGAGAATGGTATCATAAATTCGGCACCGGGAAATCTTCCGGTTCAAAATTATTCTCCGTATCAGGTGACTGCAGATATCCCGGAGTATATGAACTTCAGTGGGGAATTACAATAAAGGAACTGCTTGATCTCTGCGGGGCTGAAAATACTAAAGCAGTACAGATAGGCGGAGCATCAGGAATATGCATTCCCGAATCCGAATTCAGCCGTCAAATATCATTTGAGGACGCTTCAACAGGCGGATCTGTAATGGTCTTTAATAAAAACAGAAAAATGATTGATGTACTGCAGAACTTCATGGAATTTTTCACGGAGGAATCCTGCGGTCAGTGCACTCCGTGCCGTATCGGAAACGTTAAACTCCTTGAAGGAGTGAATATGATCAGAAATAACGAATACTCACTGGAATACATTGAGAAACTAAAAGAACTCGGCGAAACAATGAAGATCGCTTCGAAATGCGGACTCGGTCAGACCAGTCCGAATCCGTTCATTTCAATACTGAATAATTTTAAAGATGAGATCTTCGGAATGAATTAAAAAATTTATCACGATGAAAAAGGAATTAAGAAGTCCGGTGTCACAGAGACCGTTTAACGCTGAAAATATTAATAAAACCGGGATTGGTGCGGAAGTTTCAATTGAGCTCAACGGAAAAAAATTAAGAGTGCCGCTCGGCAGATCTATTCTTGATATCTGCAGAGACAATAATATTCATATTCCCACGCTCTGTTACCATGAGGATCTTTGTATTGCCGGTAACTGCAGAATGTGTCTTGTTGAGGTCGAAGGAATGAAAAATCTTCAGACGGCTTGTTCTTATCCCGTTACGTCACCCGTTAAGATAAAAACTTTTTCCAATAAGGTAAGAAAAGCAAGGAAACATATTGTTGACCTTATGCTGAGCGAACACTACGGGGAATGTTACAGCTGTGTCAGGAACAACAATTGTGAACTTCAGAGATTGGCAAGAGAATACGGGATCGACAGCTATGAATTCGGTCACGTTTGTGAGCCGAGATTTGAAGTTGACGATTCATCCCATGCGGTAGTAAGAGACATGGACAAATGTATACTCTGCAGAAGATGCGTAAGGACTTGCATTGATCTGCAGGAGGTCGGAGTGCTCGAAGCCGTTAACAGAGGTTATGACACAAAAATATCAACATTCATGGATACTCCCCTGAATGATGTTATCTGTATAAACTGCGGACAGTGCATTAACAGATGTCCTACCGCAGCGCTTCATGCAAATGATCCGTCTGATCAGATATGGAAAGCCATAGAAGATCCGTCTAAACACGTTATACTTCAGACAGCTCCTTCGCCGAGAGCTTCAATAGGTGAAGAGTTCGGACTGCCGCCGGGAAATTCAATGACGGGACAGCTTAATACTGCTGCGAGAATGATCGGCTTTGACAGAGTCTTTGATACAAATTTTTCAGCCGATCTGACAATAATGGAAGAAGGAACTGAACTTCTCGGCAGACTGAAAAAAGCGATTGTAGATAAGGATAAATCCGTTATGCTTCCGCAGTTTACATCATGTTCGCCCGGATGGGTGAAATTCATTGAACATTTTTATCCTGAAAAACTTGATTATTTATCAACGGCAAAATCACCTCAGCAGATGTTCGGAGCAGTGCTCAAAACTTTTTATGCTGAAGAGTCGGGTATTGATCCTGCTGATATTGTTACGGTAGCTTTGATGCCCTGCGCTGCAAAAAAATTCGAATGCAACAGACCTGAGATGAATTCATCGGGATTCAAAGACGTTGATTACGGACTGACTACCAGGGAAATGGCAAAAATGATCCGCGAGGCGGGACTTGTGCTTCCTGAACTTCCGAAGTCGTCATTTGATGATCCGTTCGGAGAAGCGTCTGGAGCTGGTTTGATATTCGGTTCTACTGGAGGCGTAATGGAAGCTGCACTCAGAACGGTATATGAACTTGTAACCGGAAGACCTGTTCCGTTCAAAGATCTTAACATTGAAGCATGCCGGGGAATGAAAGGAATAAAAGAAGCTTCTGTAAAACTTGAAAACTGCATAGAAGAATTTTCTTTTCTGGAAGGCACAGATCTGAAATTCATAGTAGCTCACGGAACGGCAAATGCAAAAGTGGTAATGGATATGTTAATTAAAGGAGAACTCGAAGGTTATCATTTTGTTGAAATAATGGCATGCCCCGGCGGATGCATAGGCGGCGGAGGTCAGCCTATCCCGACTTCCGAGAGCATAAGAAAACTCAGAGCTAAAGCGATTTACGAGGAAGACGGAGCAAGTGCCGTAAGGAAATCTCATGAAAATCCGAAGATAAAATATATTTATGAAAAATATTTTACTGACGGTCCGTGCGGAAAAATCTCTCATAAACTGCTTCATACAAAATACACTAAGCGCGGTAAGTTTATAAACTGAGATAAAATTTTTTATTATGATAAATCTTATTCCTCAAAATACAAGTGACCTTGATTATCTCTGGGAACTGGTATCCGAGAGAAACAAATGGTTTATCAAACTCAGATACATAGCAGTAGTTTTATTACTTTGCCTGTATATTTTTATTGTATATCTTACCAATGAATATATTTTCATTGAACAGAAGACAGGCATTGCCGTTATACTGTGCTGTATTCTTGCATATAATCTTATCTTTAGTTATCTGTCAGGAACAAAGATTCTGAAAAATGAGATCAGTGCATTTCATCCGATCAAATTCGCCCTGCTTCAGATATTACTGGATCTTACTGCGTTAATGTTTATTGTATATCTGACGGGTCTGATCAACAGTCCGTTTTATCTTTTTTTTATATTTCATGCAATCATCGGAAGCCTGATACTGCCGGGAAGAATCATTTATTTTTTAATGATCGTTCTGCTGTCATTTTTCACTGTTCTGAATTTTTCAGTTCATTTTGGATTCATCAGAGAATTTCCTATCTCAAATACCGAGTCTGTGAGACAACTGAGTTTAAATTATCTGGTGCTGAATCTCATGTCATTCTGGCTCATGATACTTCTGAGCGTACAGCTTGTGAATCACCTTACCAGCGCTTTATACAGAAGGGAACAGCAGCTCATGAATGCAATAGAAAAAATCGAACAGACGGAAATTGAAAAACAAAAATACATACTTGCAGTAGTGCATGAAGTAAAATCCCCTCTGTCCGTGATATTATCTTATCTGAATCTGCTTGTCGACGGAATAGCCGGTGAGATCAGTGAAAAGGCAAGGGATATATTAATAAAAATGAAACGAAGATCCGCAGAAGCAATCGAACTTACCAACAATATTCTTGAAGTCTCAAAAATAAAACAGCTCAAAAAGTTAAACAGAGTAAAAACGGAACCTGAACTTATAGTAAGGGGAATATTCGAAGCTATGAATGATAAAGCCAGGTCTGAAATGATCACTCTCCATTTTACAGACAGCAGAAAAGAAAAGAAATCTTTTTATGCCGACAAAAGTCTGATGGAATTAATGCTGTCAAACGTTATCAGCAATGCTGTCAAATACAATCATATGGAAGGAAAGGTTGAAGTTGTATTTTCCGACAGAAATGACGGAATATGCATTACAGTTGCTGATACGGGAATAGGGATTCCTGCAGAGGAGATGATGAACATTACTAATGAGTTCTACCGCGCCGGGAATGCAAAGTCAACAAAGAAAGAGGGAACCGGACTCGGGCTGTATGTAGTAAAGCAGATAGTCGAAAAGCATAACGGAAAACTTCACATCAAAAGTCCTTCTGATATAGGAACTGCGGAATTCCCCGGAACATCAGTAATAATTCTTCTTCCTTACGGTGAAGTTTCTCAATCCTCATAGATCATCATAGCTCCTGCAACAATAAGGAAAGTCGCCGCAATCTTTTTGAAATAACTTTCTTCCCTGAATATTTTGGTTCCAATTAAAACTGCAAACAATACTGATAATCTTTTCAAGGAGATCACAACTCCAACCGGGGCGAGTTTTACAGATCCGATCTGAGCCAGTCTGTATCCGATAGTCAGCAGAGCAGTGATCAGAATAAGAAAAAACAACTGTCTGCTTTTAACTGATTTGAATACTGAACCGAATGAATTTTTCCCCGTCAGCAGGTAAGTTATCAAAAAGATAAGAAGAAAAAAATAATTCTGAACTACGACAAATAATACAGGCGGGAGTTTGAATTTTACAAGAATAAATTTATCCATCACGGATGAAACCGACATCAGCAGCAAAGCCAGAAGAATGATCCTGTGATATCCGGAATTTTTGAAAACTGTAAGGGGATGAAGAAAACCCTCTTCCTTTTTGAGTTCAAGTATGTATGTTCCTGTCACAATTAAAAACATTCCGGTAACTTCATAAGCGCTTAAAGATTCTCCCAGAAAAATAAATGCAAGCAGAGCGATGAACATAGGAGTCGCTGCCAGCACCGGCAGAGCTCTGCTGAGCTGCAGATTCTTTAGGGCAGTCATGATGCATAAAAATGCAAAAGCATTCAGAACGGATTTAAGGAACAGATACATTAAAGAACTCATATCAAAATATCCGAAATCTGTCAAAGCAAGGAGAGGCGTTGAAAGCACTGCAATTAATCCGGATACAATCAGAGAAAAATCAAGGGGTCTGACATCAAACAAAATTCTTTTCTGAATTATGGCGGCGGATGCGGATAAGAAAGCTGATAATATAGCTAGCCAGAACCAGGTCATGACGATTTTTTATTTTTAGAAAACTAATCCCGATTTAAGAAAAATATTTCTGCCGGGTTCGGATACATAAGATCCTCTCGAAGTGGAAAGATGATCACGGTAATTTACGTTAAAAATATTTTCAACTCCCGCGGTAATATTAAGCCTTACGGATCCGAGCCTCAGTCCGCTCATTCCGGTATAAAAATTAAATATGTTATATCCCGGAGTTTTAATTTCGCCAGCTGCAACTCTGTTCTGCGCGGCAAACAAAACTGAATTCAGATTTACCGAAAAATATTTCGGAGCTGAGAATTTAATCCCAATGGTTCCGTTCAGCGGAGGGATCTGGGGCAATGCCGAATTATCTTCAGTATTTTCACCGTTGACAAAAGAAGCATTCGCATAGAATACAAAACTTTTGTAAAAATTATAATCCACGTCAAAATCAAACCCTGCAAGACGGGCTTTCCCTATGTTGGTCTTTATCAGCGCCTGGCGGTTTTCATAAGTTCCGGGAATTTCAGAGATCAGATCCGATAATAAATTTACAAACGTTTCAAAAGAAATATTCATATTCCCGCTCCAGTATTTCAATGCGGATGAAATAAAGTATCCGAGTTCGGGTTTCAAAGCGGGATTGCCAATCCTTACAATATTGCCGAGGTCAATGTACTGATATCTTTCTTCGAGCGAGGGTGATCTGAAAGATGCGGAAAAATTTCCCGATAAATGAAGTTTATCTGTGAGCAGATAATTCAGACCGCCGTTAAAACTCCATGATATATCGTTGTTTTCTGATGCTTTCCAAAGGACTTTCTGACCGGGAGGAGTGTTATTGAGAACACCGTTTGTAATTGTGTAAAAAGGATTCAGAGATTCGTCATTTGAAACAAAAATTCCGTCAACTCTTCCGCCGGCATTTACATATATTCTGTCATTTAAAAAACTTGTCTCATCATTCAGAAAAATTCCGATGCTTGTATACCGGGAATCAGGAATCGGAATATCGCCTGTAATTATTTCCGAGACGGAAATGATATTGCCGGCGGAATCAAAATTTGTAATGATCTGCTTTCTTTTCCTTGAAGTGGTTAATCTCCTCTGCCATGCATCTATTCCCGATACAAGTTTGCTGTTTCCTTTCTGCAGTTCGTTCTGCAGAAGCATACCTTTTGTGTAATGTTTCCCTTCAGGATTTATTAAAATGTTGTCAATTCTTTTCGCGGGATTCGAGCCTGAAGCCGGCATGAAGACTGAACTGTTGGGAAGCACTTCCGTGTTTCTGAAAATATTCTGCAGATAGAACCGCGCCGAAATATTCTTTATCAGATCTGAAACTCTGCTTATTTTATAGTTCACTGCGAACATATCCCTGTCAGCCGGAATGTAAGATACTTTTGCATTATCGGGAAAAAGCGGGTAACTTCCGGGAATTCCCGCATAAGGCGATTTGAATTTCTGATATTCAATACCGGCTTCCTGATCCTTGTTGAGTTTTATTCCTGCGGAAAATGAAATTCCGTAATCCCTGAATGAACTGTTCGGAATTATCCCTGACGGACTTTTGGTATCTGACGCTTCCCTGAATGAAGAAAACAAATCCGCTTTTATTTTTTTACTGCTAAGCATCAGAGAAATCCCTGTGCCGGATAATTTATTGACGGAAAAAAATTCGCCTGAAATGATTCCCTTTAAATTAATCTTTTTGGAAAAATCTCCGGAGAGGGTTTTAATGCTGACCATACCGCCTGTTCCGCCCGAACCGTAAATGGATGAAACACCTCCTTTAATTATTTCGACTCTCTCAATTGCATTTTCATCTATAAGCGAAAATCTTGCCGCCTGATTGTTTGCAGTTTCGACTCTGCTGCCGTTGATGTAAACAATTACATTGTCCCTGCTGAGACCTCTGATGTTTATGTCCGACGCCCACATTCCGTCTCTGACAAGATTTACTCCGGGTTTGCTTTTCATGAAGTCCGGAACGGAAATCACAGGCAGGAAATCAAAATCTTTTTTTGTTATAAGAGATACCGGCAGAATGGCATACCTTATCTGATTCTCAGTCCGGGTTGAATAGATTTTCACTTCGCCTGAAAGAATTTCAGACTGTTCTAATTCTATATTAATTAAATTGATTTTATTGAGCTCCGGAATGGTCTTTATCGAAAGAAGTTTGTAACCAATCCTGCTGACAGTTACTGTTAAACTGTTTTGCATTAAATCTTTAAAGTTTATTCTTCCGTCTTCATCGGTAATTCCTGTCAATTCGCCCGGCTTGATCATTACAGATGCATTTTCCACCGGTCCGCCTGTGAATTTATCTGTTACCCTTAAATCCAGAGCTGTCTGGGCAGGCATTTGCAGACTGACTGCGGCTGTAGAGATCAATAATACAGATATGAAAAACATTGTTTTCATATACAAAATTAATCAAATTAATCCCTACTCATTATGATTTAAATCACAGTGGCGGGATTTAAAAAATCTCTTTACGCGAAACCCGTCGTCTGAAAAGAACTTAATTATGCTGAAATATTGATCATTCCCTGCAGAGGTTTGGGAATGAGAAGTTGGCAGGTATATTGGGTTAATTATTTATCTTATTTTTCATATTTCAGAAAAAAATCTTTTATGAGAGAATGCTCTGCGCCGCCCGGAGAAAGTCTGCTTTCCATCAGACTGAATTTGTTTATTGAGAATCTGATCTCCGGAATGAAAAGATCCTTTATGGAAGTGAGGTTTACTTTTCTGTCACGTTTCACTCTTGCAAGCGTAATATGGGGATGGAATTTTTTATCAGAAACAAATCCGGCTTTTCTCATGAATTCTTTTACCGTTTCGGAAAGGATCAGGGTTTCTCCTTTTTCATTTTCAGCGTCGAGTATCAGAACTCTTGGATAACGAAAATTCGGAAAAGCGTTTACTTTGGTTATTTTGAAACTGATCAAGTTCTTTGTGAAATTAAATCTGAGATCTGATAAACTGGATTCAATTTCCTTTGATTTTTCTGCATTAACTTCGCCGATAAAGAAAAGTGTGATGTGATATTTCTTCTCATCCTCCCATTTTAAATAATTTATGTAAGCTGAATTTGTTTTTTGCAGCTCAGCAGAAATCCGTTCCACGGTCCCGGTGATCTTCTTTTTTGTTTCATCGTCAATATTCAGTGAAATAAAAGTCCGCATTTACTTTCTCAGAAAGTTTAAATATATAAAACTTACTTTAAATAATCATTCATTAATTCTATTTTAATTCAAATTACATTACGATTTATGAAAAAACCTTTTCCTCCCGTTTATTATGCTGATTATCTTCAGCTTGACAAACTCCTGACAAGTCAGCTGCCAAAAAGTGATGAGTACAATGATCATGCGCATGATGAGATGCTTTTTATAATTGTGCATCAGGCATATGAACTCTGGTTCAAACAGATCCTTCACGAGCTGGATTCGGTTTCGTCTATGTTCCTCAAAGATGACATTGACGAAAGGAATATTGGAATTGCGGTAGCAAGACTCAGGAGAATAACAGTTATACAGAAGATCTTAATAGATCAGCTGGGAGTGATAGAAACTATGACACCGCTGGATTTTCTTGAATTCAGGGATTATCTGATCCCGGCTTCGGGATTTCAGAGCTACCAGTTCAGATTAATAGAAAACAAACTCGGGTTGAATACTGACAGCAGGGTGAAATTCAATGATAAGAATTATTATTCTCTGGTATCCGACGAGCATCAGAAAATGCTTATTGAATCCCAGAACACAGATTCAATTTACGAATCCATTGACAAATGGCTTTCCAGAATTCCTTTTCTGAATACGGATGAATTCAATTTCTGGAATTATTACAAAGATGCGGTGGGAGTTACTCTTGAAAATGAAAAGAGTATTATTCTGAACAATCCAAGTCTGACAGACGAAAAAAAAGCAAAGCAGCTTGAAGTATTTGAATCAACAAAGGAAAATTTCGAAGCGTTACTCGACGAAGGAAAATACAATGAACTAAGAAAAAACGGACACAGGCGTCTTTCGCACAGGTCAATGCTGGCGGCGCTTTTCATAAATCTATACCGCGATGAACCTATACTTCACCTGCCATACAGGCTGCTGACATATCTTGTAGACATTGACGAACATTTCACCACCTGGAGATACAAGCATGCTCTGATGGTACACCGGATCATCGGCGCAAAAGTCGGAACTGGCGGTTCCTCGGGACATCAATATCTGCTGCAGACAGCAGAGAAACATAAAGTCTTTAAAGACCTTTTTGATCTTCCCACATATCTCATACCAAGATCAGAGCTTCCTGCGCTTCCGGAAGAAATGAAAACAGAACTCGGGTTTTATTATACAGCAACCCTTAAAAATAAAAAATGAAAATTGATCTTAAGAATAAAAAAGCAATTGTCTGCGGAAGCACCCAGGGCATAGGAAGAGCAGTGGCGGTACAGCTTGCAGCTTCAGGAGCGGATGTTGTATTGATTTCAAGGAATGAAGAATCATTAAGGAAAGTTCTGAGAGAGCTGCCGGCTACAAAAGAGCAGGATCATAATTTCATTGTTGCGGATTTTTCCGATCCGGAATCCCTTAAAACAAAGATGCATAATTTTATATCCGAATCAAAACCTGTTCACATACTTGTAAACAATACAGGCGGACCAAAAGGCGGCGAAGCAATATCAGCGGACACTTCGGAATTCATACAGGCATTTTCAAATCATCTGATCTGTAATCAGATACTTGTTCAGGCTCTATGCGGTGGAATGAAAAAAGAAGGTTACGGAAGGATCATTAACATTATTTCAACTTCGGTAAAGCAGCCGCTCAGGAATCTCGGTGTCTCAAACACGATCCGCGGCGCAGTAGCCAGCTGGGGAAAGACACTTGCAAATGAACTGGGGCAGTTCGGGATCACAGTTAACAATGTACTCCCCGGCGCAACAAAGACAGCCAGACTAGATTCCATCATACAGAACAAATCGAAGTTATCAGGCAAATCAGTCGAAGAAGTGACAAAGGAAATGCTGACGGAAATTCCTGCGGGAAAATTTGCAGATCCGGAGGAATTGGCATATGCTGTTACTTTCCTGGCGTCGCCGTATGCAGCCAGTATAAACGGCATAAATTTACCTGTTGACGGCGGGAGGACCGGATGCCTTTAGTAATTTTGAATTACTGATTGAGAATAACGAATTTCAAATTTTAAACAGGTATTAGCCGGAGATTTTAGATTTTGTATGATAGTTTGAATCAATGGATAAGGAATTATCAGAAGAAAAATTAAAAAAGAATGATACTTTATAATGTAACAGTAAGCGTAGAAGATTCCATACATGATGAATGGCTTGAATGGATGAAGTATAAGCACATACCTGACGTGATTGCTACAGGATTGTTTACGGAATATAAATTTTTCCGGATTATGCCGGAATCTCCTGAGGAGAAAACATATTCCATCCAGTATTTTCTGAACTCAATGGATGATTATAAAAAATATTGTGACAAATATGCATCTGATCTTCAGGCTGAGCACACACGAAAATTCAGGGATAAGTTCGTGGCATTCAGGACTTTACTGGAATCGGTGGAATAATTTAATATGATATTAATCTTTACCGGAGGATTATGCTGTAAGTTTATTTCTGTTAATAATTTACGGGGCTATAAAGTAATTGTATTGATATTGTAAAGAATCAAAAACCCGCAACCTGAAGGTTGCGGCTTCGGAACCGGTAACATGAGCGGCTAAGATTAAAATAGCCATCGAATAAAATATTGAATTGCATTGTCCGCAATCTGAAGATTGCGGCTACAGCCAAATTTCCCGGCAGAATAAATTTTAACAAACCGAATCAAAATTACTTATAAACAATAATGGAAAAGCTCAAGAATTATATTGACGGAATACTCACAACTCCATATTCCAACAATTACATAAACAATTACGATCCTTCCACAGGCGAGGTTTTCACAATGCTTCCGGATTCTGACAAGGAGGATGTTGATCTCGCTGTTCAGTATGCGGAAAAAGCTTTTCCCGGTTGGTCGGAATTATCAGCCGAAGAAAGAGCCGGGTTTTTATTTGACATTGCGGCGCTTATTAAAAAAAATCTGGATGAATTTGCTCTTGCTGAAAGCAGGGATAACGGCAAGCCTTATCATCTGGCAAAGAGCGTTGACATTCCCAGAGCCGTTAAGAATTTTGAATTTTTTGCTTCAGCCGTTACGCAGTTCTCCAGCGAATCGCATTTTACAAGCAGCGATGTCCTGAATTACACTCTTCGGCAGCCTTTCGGAATAGCGGGCGCAATATCTCCCTGGAATCTTCCTCTGTATTTATTCACCTGGAAGATTGCTCCTGCGCTGGCTTCCGGAAACTGTGTAATTGCAAAGCCGTCTGAAATTACACCGCTGACGGCTTTCATGCTTTCCGAGATCTGCATTGAAGCCGGACTTCCCCGCGGAGTTTTGAACATCATACACGGTTACGGACATAAAGCAGGATCGGCAATTGTTTCTCATCCGAAAATAAAAGCAGTGACATTTACCGGCGGAACGAAAACGGGAAGGGCAATAGCCGGCGTTGCGTCTCCAATGTTCAAGAAGTTATCACTTGAGCTCGGAGGAAAAAATCCCGTGATGATATTCAAAGACTGCAATTATGAAGAGATGCTTGAGACTACTGTGAAGTCATCATTCACGAATCAGGGTGAGATCTGTCTCTGCGGTTCCAGGATATTCATTGAAAAGGAAATTTATGATAAGTTCAGAAAGGATTTTGCCGAAAAAGTAAAAGCTCTTAAAACCGGGGATCCTCTTAAAGAAGATACTGACATCGGAGCCATAGTATCGAAACAGCATTTTGAGAAAATTTTATATTACATTGATCTTGCAGTCAGGGAAGGCGGTACGATAATATGCGGCGGGAATCCTGTTGAAATCAAAGGCAGATGCAAAAACGGCTGGTTTATCGAACCGACTGTGATCGAAGGACTTGATCACAAGTGCACGCCGAATCAGGAAGAAATTTTCGGTCCGGTAGTAACACTTATTCCTTTTGAAACCGAAGAGGAAGTTCTTGAAATGGCAAACTCAACCGAATACGGACTTGCATCAGTATTGTGGACGGGCGATCTCTCACGCGCGCACAGAATGTCGGCAAAAATAAAATCAGGCATTGTATGGATAAACTGCTGGATGGTCAGGGATCTGCGGACTCCATTCGGAGGAGTGAAAAATTCCGGAGTCGGAAGGGAAGGCGGACTGGAAGCTCTTAGGTTCTTTACGGAACCAAAGAATGTCTGTCTGAAGATACTCTGAACTGTAATTTGAAATTAATTAAAAATCCTCTTCTGATTTCCGAATACAGAAATCCGGAATAATATAAAATCAAAAAATTTTTAAAAGTTGCTTTCATTCTGGGAAAAAAATTCATTTGTAAATTATGACCACATTGTAATCGGCGGCGGTGTACTTGGGCTTTCCGTTGCATGCGAGATCATGGAGAAATTCCCTGAAAGACAAGTGCTGATCCTTGAGAAAGGAATTTTCCCGGAAGGCGCAAGCACAAAGAATGCAGGATTCGCTTGTTTCGGAAGCTTTACGGAAATACTTTCAGACCTTAAGAACTTAGGAGAAAAAAAGACTGTAAAACTCGTCTCCGACAGATGGGAAGGAATCGGACTATTAAGAAAAAGACTTGGTGATGAAAATATCGGATTTTTGAATTACGGTGGATATGAATTAATTGATGACAGACATTCAGGAAGCATGTCCCAACTGGGTATGGTAAATGATAAACTCAGACATATATTTAACGAAGATGTATATTCCCGGGAAAATGAGAAGATAAATGAATTTGGATTTAATCCGGAGAAAGTCACTTCGCTTATATACAGCCGTTTTGAATCACAGATAGACACAGGAAAAATGATGAGAACTTTTCAGAGATACGCTTCGTCGCTTGGAATAAATATTATCAACGGCTGCAATGCTCTGTCTTACAGTGAAAAGGAAAACTACGTGAATGTATTTGTGAAGAGCATTTCTGCGGATGAAAGAATCACATTCAGCTGTAAATCCCTGACAGTATGCGCGAATGCTTTTACTTCTAAATTCCTTCCAGAATTAAAAATTAAACCGGGCAGAGGTCAGGTGATCATTACAAAACCGGTGAAGGATCTGAAATTTAAAGGCGCGTTTCATTATGACGAAGGATTTTATTATTTCAGAAATTACGGTAACAGAATAATATTCGGCGGCGGGAGAAATCTGGATTTTGAGAAAGAAGAAACCGATGAGTTCAGTTCAAATGATAAAATACTCTATGATCTGAAAGAAAAACTCAGTGAAATGATCTTATATAAACAGGAATTTGAAATTGACTTCAGCTGGAGCGGGATCATGGGGTTTACAGAAAACAAACTTCCTTTTATAAAAGATATCTCGGACAGGGTCAAATGCATTGTTTCCTGCAACGGAATGGGTATAGCGCTATCTTCCTTTACGGCAAGGGAAGCATTAAAATAAAAGCGGCGGATAAATTCCGCCGCAGGGAAATTTTTTTTGATTACATAGAACCTTCGTCTGCCGTAGGTCCGTAGATGGAAGGCAGAGGGACGTCATTCATACGAAGATAAACAGAAAGCTGACCTCTGTGATGAGTATTGTGATTGAAAACAAATTCTCTCAGAACAGCAGCTTTAGGCATTGTAAAATAAACCTGATCACCGTTTTTCATTGTCCAGTTCCCCATAAGTTTTTCATCATCGTTTCTCTTGAATACTTCAACGGCATTTGCAACAAATCCATCAAAAGCTTTGAGCAATTCATCTCTTGTATTTGCTTCAAACGGTTTATATTCAAAATCAGCAAAATCGAGTTCTTCAGTTTCAATTGTTACGCCGACCCAGTTTGGAATATCGGCAATATGGCTTGAAAGTTTACCGAGTGACATGGATTTGTCATGAGGTTTGTAATCAAATTTACCGTCGGGCAAACGTTCAAGCATCTTTCTTGTTAGCTGCGCTTCACGCTGAAATTCAGCAAGCAGGGATTCTGATAATGTCATTTTATTTTGTTTTTTATTATTGGAAAAGGTTTAAGAATTTAAGTTTTTAGAGAGACAATAAAAATATACTTATACATTGAATTATTGTTGCAAGAATAATTTGTTATTAACCTCCGGGATCTTAAAGTTTTTCGATCTCAGAAATTGTTTCCTTTACATTTAAAAAAGTATTATCAATAATATTCACATAATCCTGCCATATATAACTGTTAAGCTGATCATTAACAATATCAACTCTTTCACCCATAATATTTTCAGGAATTCTCAGTCTGTCACGTCTGTGATTTTCATTGATACTGCATCTGAGCCAGACGAATCTGATCCTGTCAACTGTTTCAAGACGTGAAAATTCCTTGTGAAGATATTCAATGCCGATCGGCGTCCAGACATTTTCAACTGCCACAGGAATTGAGAGTTTAAGATATTCCTTTGCGGCATTTAAGGAGATCCTCGCCACCAGCAGTTCCTCTTCGAAAGTAAACCTTAGAAACCTGTCGTCATAGATCCATTCTGTGAAATAATCGCATTCGACGGCAGCTCCCTTTTTCTTGATTGCCCACTCTTTTGAAACAGTGGTTTTACCGGCACCGCATGCGCCGGTGAGTATCAAAACATCACTCATGGAATTAAATTTTTAAATTATCTGAGATCAGTAATTTTTTTTATTTCTTCACCGCTAATTGTCAGAAGTCCCGCACCTTTTAGTCTTGAGAATAATATTCTCCAGTTCTCATCACCTTTGAATACCTCCGTAAAGAGCGGGAGAGATTCATCAGTCTTCCCGGTATTTGCAAGAGTTACGGCGTGCCAGAATTTCATTTCAAGATTATCCGGGAACATTTCCTCTGCAGCTGAATACTCTTTCATTGCAAGATCCATATCCTGCATTTCGACCGCGAGATCTCCTCTGTTCATATGTTCGTACGCCCTGTAAACTTTCAGAAGTCTTTTTAACTCTGTGATCGGTTCAGGATTATCTTCAACTCTGAGATCAATTTTTCTGTCTTCCCAGACTTTCCCCGTTGACTCGCCGTTAACAATAAGAAGACATGCAGACTGTTTGCCACGGATATCGCCGCCGGCATTTTGTCCTGCCTCAAGAGCTGTAATCAGTCTTTCAGCAAGAGGTCCCGATGAATTTTCAAAAGCTTCTGACATAGCGCTCCATACTTTATCAGTAAGCATCATATTCGCCTGCACGGAAAAATTTTCCTTTGCAATGTTGCCGGCTTCCGGAATGCAGTTCTTTCCGGTATATGACGCAGATCTACCTTTTGTATCTAGAACGGCAAGCTGTCTCACGTCCCTTCCCTCGTCGGATGATATCAGTTCATCCACAACTTCCTGCGGGGATCTGCCTGCATTCAGCAGTTCAAGTCCTCTTACTCCGAACGAAGGGTTTACAAAAGACTGCGTAGCTACAACACCAACCCCTGCTTCACCCCAGCTCACGATGGATCCGACTGAGAACCAGTGTGACTGAACTGCCACGCCCATCTCGCCTGTAACCGGGTCGCGCGCGACGATGGAAAATGTATGCGCAAGTTTTTCACGGTACATATTCTGGGAATAGGAATTAATTGAAATTAAAACGAGTGAAAAAATTAAAAAACAGTTTTTCATTTCTTTAAAAAATTATTTTATGGAATTTAAGCAATTGATACAAATTAGATAAAGTTATTAAAATTTACAACTTAGAGTTATGGCATTTGAGAGAGAGTTTTAATTATAAACTTTAATAAAAAACCGGAAGTTAACCGGAATCAAATTAACTCAATCAATATGAGATTCATTTTACTTGTTTCTGTTATTATGTCCGCGCTGGTCTTTAAACCTGTCTTATTATCTGCGCAGATGCAGATAACATCTCAGCCTACCGAAGGCACAGAGACCTTTCTCAACGGAAGGTGGGAGCTTCTTGAAATTGACAATCAGAAAATTGACGCCGGGTCTTTTATGAAGGGAATTCCATATATGGATATCAACATAAAAGCGCATACAGTAAGAGGGAATACCGGCTGTAATTCGTTCTCGGGCACAGTGACTTCAGACGGCGGGAAGATAACTTTTGAAAAGATAGTCTCCACAAGAATGATGTGCGCTTATCAGATAGATAATGACTTTTTCGATGTGCTGCAGAAATGCAACAATTATTATATAGATCAAGGAATTCTTTCGCTTAAATCCGATGAAGCAATAAGAGCTCTATTCAGAATGAATTATGATTCATCCGGATACGGGGGAAATGACATCAGATTGAAAAAATATTTTGAAGATATCGGCTTTTATGCAATCGGACATGAACCTGAATGGTCAATTGATTTGAGAGGCGCAGGAACGGCTGATCTTAATTACTATTCATGCATTGAAAATGACGAGTATAAAATTATAAAGACATTCAGTGAACTCAGATCAGATACAATGATAGTAACTGCAGATCAGGACAGCAGTGAGATGATAATCACAATAATAAGGAAAGAATGCTCAGATTTGATTAGCGGAAAGAAATATCCTTATGAGGTAACCGTTACCGCCGACAATATGACGCTTACCGGCTGCGGGGAATTCACAGGATATGACGCATCCCGTTACTCGTATAACATAAACGATATCTGGGTAATTGAAAAGCTCGGTGATGAAACGCTTGACAGAAATGATTTCAAAAACGGTATGCCTCTGCTGGAGATACATGCCGACCGGAATAATTTTTCCGGTAATACAGGATGCAATTCCATGAACGGAAAATTCATGAACATCGGTAATCTGATAAAGTTTGAAAACATTGCAACCACAAGAATGATGTGCCCGGGAGGATATGACGCATTGATAATTAGCGCTCTGACGGAAAGCGATAATTTTGAAATTGATAAATTGAAATTGTTTCTCAGAAAAGGTCAGAAGATACTTGCTGTACTGCAGAAAATTGACTGACGGATTATTTTAAGAATCTGAATTTCAATAGAGTAGTAACGGCGGTAACGCCGTCAACCCATTTAATTTTTTTCCCTTCGCTTTTTGAGCGGGGTTTATATTGTATCGGGACTTCAATGATCACGTAATTCCTTTTCAGGGCTTTTGAGGTAACTTCGGGACAGAACTCAAATCCGTCACACTCAAGCTCAAAACTTTTTATCACTTCGCTTCTGAAAACTTTGAAACAGGTGGATTCGTCAGTTATATTTGAACCGTAGAGCAGATTGACAAGCTTACTCAGAAATATCCCTCCAATGTAAAACGAGAAAGAAGAATGAGGATTGCCTTTAAGATTTCTTGATCCGTAAACTATATTCACATTTTCATTTTCGAATGGTTTCAGCAGCTCCGGATACTGCGATGGATCATATTCCAGATCTGCATCCTGTATCAGTATCAGATCTCCGGTTGAAACTGCGAGTCCGTTTCTTACTGCGGACCCTTTTCCTTTGTTAACTTTATTTCCGGTCACAATAATCTTTCCCGGATATTCATTATACAGCTCCGCTACAATCTTTCCGGAATTATCGGTTGAACCGTCGTCCGAGCATATTACTTCATGAGCAATTCCGGTAGCAATTACTTTTCTGATAAGAGTCCCGACTGTTTTTTCTTCATTAAAATAGGGAATGATCACAGAAAGCTTCAAATCACTTCTTCCTCCGGTTCTTCAGATCGTTGAGCATGCCGGTAATTTTATTATCACCGGGAAATTCCGACAGAAATCTTTCAAAGCAAAACTGAGCTTTGTCTGTGTCTCCTTTAACTGAATACAAAGTGCCGAGATTTGTAAGGATGTCTCTGAACTGCGTTTCGCCGACATATCCGCCGTTCTTTTTAATATAATTGAGATAGAGAATTTCCACGGCTGAGCCCTGACTGTGATCAAACGCAAAATTTCCCATGTTAAGAAGGTAAACCGGATCGTTTTGAAAATGATAAAAACCTTTCAGAAAATAACCGAAGTCTCTTATCTTAAGTGATCCCAGTATGCTGTTTGACTCTTCAGAGGAAAAATTTACTGTGTCAATATTTTCATTCAGCAGTCCGGATTTAAAACTGAAGCTGAAATCCCGGGAATTAGCGGCTTCATTAAAAAGTTTGTATACGGCTGAGTTTGCATCCCAGTAGATAAGTGAAAATTGTCCGCTTGCATTGATCTGTCCGGTCCATTTATAATTTGAAATGTCATTCACAATAAAAGAGGGAGGATAGTTTACAAGCATACTGTTCAGAGTATTATTATTTATGGTAGAAATATATTCTCTGAAAAACTCTTCCTTAACCACCTCAAGTCTACCGTCAATAGAGACTTTTTGTTTGGTAAGCCATTCAAGCCAGCCTCCGTATTCAAGATTGTTGAAAATGTTTCCTTTCAGATTATTTGCATTCATAAAGTCCGCAGCTTTGAAGGGGAGCTTGCTTTCGTCAGTTCCTGCCCCGAAGATAATATCTGAACCGTAAGGCACATAGTAGGCTCCTGTGACGACCCTGATGCCTGTAAGAAAACAGAATGAAATTATGATAACGGAGAAGATGCGGATTGTTTTTGCCGAACTTAAAAAAGAACTGAATTTATTTTTTTCTCTTATTAAGTCCGATACGGATACTGAAATTATGAAAAAAGCATATATCATGAATACCGGAATATTCCGGAACGAGGTAAAAGAAATATAAAACAATGCCGAAGCAAGCGCGAACTCATGAAACTTCCTGTGTTTCAGAGTAAGGAATAAAAGTATAAAAGTAATTACGGATACTGAATAGTAAATATACAATTCCGTTGAAAGAAGTCCGCCCATTCCCCAAGGCGGCTGAAGTTCCTGTATGTTTAGCTGGAAGATGTTGCCTTTCTGAAGCCGTGTGAAGAGATAAAAAGGAAACATGACACCTTCCGAAAAATACGGATTGATAAATACGGCAGCAGCTGAAATCAGGGTCCATTTCAGAAGATTCTTATCTGTCTTTTTATAATGTATATATCCGGAAAAAATATAAGCTCCCAAAATTACGAATCCGAGAATGAAGAGTCCGTGCATATTCACCCAGAACAGCATTATCAACGGCAGAAAATAAAGCCGCGTCTTTTCCCCGTAAAAATTTCTGTCAAGAATGATCAGGATCAGAATTAAAAAAATCCAGGTGAATATCTCAGGTCTGTAACTGAACCTTATGTGGATGCAGATAAGAGTTATAAGGAGAAAGATGACAGAAATAAATACAGGTACGCCGTTCAGATTGTTTCTCTTAAGCATAAGGAGGAAAACGAGAAATATGGCTGCTGTATTGAATAACGTAAGTCCGGAATAAGAGAAATAATTTTGAATGGCGAACATCAGAACCTGATAAAGCCATTGAATGTCAATGTATTCATTTGACGAAAGAGTATATGTAAATGTATCCTTTACGGGAAAAGCCATATTCTCCAGTATCCATCTGCCGCCTTCCAGATGAAACCCCAGATCAAAGTTTGCGATCTTTCTGAATGAAAAAAGAATAAGCAGTATAAAGACAGATATTAAAGAAGGCAGCCATGCAGATCTGAAAATTTCCCGGAAAGAAATCCCTGCCGGTTTTAAAAAACCGGGATCCTTATTTGACTTTGACGCTGATATTTTTGACGAATCTTTTTTCTTCAATGAATTTTGCTGAGTTTCAACATATTTTATACGGATTATAATTACAATTTACAAATCAGTTCTTTTTAAAATCCCGTTTTGCAGGCTGAAGACCGTATATTTAATAACATTAAGAATTTCCGCAGATGAATTTTGCAAAAAAAAATTTATAGTAATAAATGTATACAAGTTTTATATTAAAAGATTATTAACAAAAATCATTAATGGAAAATCTATTACTGAAATTAAAGGAGATAGCTTACAATCTTTCGTGGTCATGGAGCAAAGAGACTGTGGAATTATTCAACGACATTAATCCGGATTTCTGGAACTGGTCGCAGCACAATCCCGTGATGGTGCTAAATGAGATCAATCCGAATTATCTGGAATTCATACTTGAGAAAAAAAATCTGGGCAGCAGGATCAACAGCATTTATGCTGATTATCAGAATTACATGAACAAGACTACATTCTTTGAAGAAAAGTATTTCAAATCAAAGGATCCTATCATTGCATATTTTTCCGCCGAATTCGGGATAACAGAATGTCTGAAGACATATTCGGGCGGACTCGGGGTTCTTTCTGGTGATCATATGAAATCCTCATCGGATCTGGGAATTCCTCTCGCCGGGATCGGTCTGGCTTATAATTACGGTTATTTTACTCAGCTGATAAACCAGAACGGCTGGCAGACGGAAAATTACGAACTGAATGATTTTAAAAATCTACCCATTTATCTGCTGAGGGATGAAAATTATATTCCCTTAAAAATTTCCGTGAATTTTCCCGGCAGGGATATATATTGCCAGGTATGGGTAGCAAAAATCGGAAGAGTGAAGCTTTATCTTCTAGATACCTTCATTCCCGAAAATTCAGTAACTGACAGAAGGATTACTGATATACTTTACGGCGGTGACAATGAAAGCAGAATAAGGCAGGAGATAATTCTCGGGATCGGCGGATGCAGACTAATGAAAAAACTCGGATTTGATATTAAAGCCTATCATCTGAATGAAGGACACTCGGCTTTCCTTTGCTTTGAAAGAATAAGGGAAAAGATGATCTCTGAAAAGGTTTCGTATGAAGAAGCTAAAAATCTCTGTTACTATTCAAACATATTTACCACCCATACACCGGTTCCGGCCGGAATTGATATTTTCAGCAAAGATCTGTTCATGAAATATTTTACGGAGTATGCCGAGAAAGAGGTCGGAGTGAGTCCGGACGTCCTTTTTAATGAAGGCGATCTGAATAAGGGACAAGCCGATAATGATAAATTCAACATGGCATTTCTTGCTATAAATAATTCAAACTTTATAAACGGGGTCAGTAAGCTTCACGGAGAGGTTTCAAGAAAAATGTGGAAGCTTCCGGATACAAGATCACAGATTGATCATATTACGAACGGAGTTCATATTCCAAGTTATGTATCTTTAAATACAAGTAAACTTTATAATGCGTACTTTACACCCGACTGGAAATATGATTATAATATATGGGACAGGATAGATGAGATCCCCGACGAAGAGATCTGGGCGCTGAGGCTTCTCAATAAATATCAGCTGATGAAATTCTGCAGGGAAAGGATAACAGAAAAATGGATAAGCATGGGAGCCACTAAGGAAAAACTCAAGGATGCGGAATATATACTGAAAAGTGAAGCTCTCACCGTAGGATTTGCAAGAAGATTTGCGACTTATAAAAGAGGAAATCTCGTTTTCACGGACATTGAAAGACTTAAAAGGCTGGTAAATAATTCAGAGAGACCTGTTCAGTTTGTGTTTTCCGGAAAAGCACATCCGAAGGACGAAGGAGGAAAAAACCTTATATCCCAGATAGTCTCATATACAAAAGATGCTGATCTTAAGAATAAAGTAATTTTCCTTGACAACTATGACATTAATGTCGCAAGACATCTCGTTGAGGGGTGTGATCTATGGCTAAATAATCCGAGGAGACCTCAGGAGGCATCGGGAACAAGCGGTATGAAGATCATTGCAAACGGCGGTCTGAATTTCAGCATTCTTGACGGATGGTGGGATGAAGCATATGCACCGGGTAACGGCTGGAAGATCAGCAGCATAATGGATGACAATATCCCTGTTGAGCAGAAAGATCTTTTCGCCTCAGAAAGTATATATGATACTCTGGAGAATGAAATTATTCCATTATTCTTCAAGAGAAATAAAAACGGCGTTCCGGTGGAATGGGTGAAGATGATAAAGAATTCAATTAAAACTCTTGCGGGAACATTCAATACCGGCAGAATGGTGAAGGATTATTGTGAGAAATTTTATTTGAATGTTAAGTAAATAATATTTACTTTGATTTATACCACAATAAAAATTTTTAATTAAATCATAATAATATGACAAATTTATTCAGATCTGCAAAGGTTTTATTTTTTTCATTAATACTCATGACGGTGTTGATGATATCAAATAATTCTTCTGCTCAGATAAATGTCGGCGGGACGCCGATAAGTTCTATGACAGAACTGAACGATGTCTTCAGTTCCGTAACAATGCCCCTGATCAATACAGACAGGCTAAAGGAAGAAGACCTTGTCACGGAGAAGATACCCGGAATGCCTTTCAGATTCGGATATAATTTCGAAGTAAACTATAACCTGAATAATTCCGGAACATGGCAGGAACTTCCCGACGGCAGCAGAGTCTGGAGACTTGCTGTCAGATCAGCAGATGCTGTTTCCCTGAATCTTGCTTTCAGGGATTTTCACATGCCAAAAGGCGGAACATTCTTTGTTTACAATCTTGCAAAGACAATGGTATACGGAGCATTTACAGAGATAAATAATTCAGCTGACGGATATTTCGCGACTACACCTACTTACGGTAGCACGACAGTACTTGAATATTATGAACCTGTTTATTCAAGAGGTCAGGGAAGTATTACTTTATTCAAAGTCACTCACGCTTATAAAGATATATTCGGATACAACAGCGTCCTTGAAGAACCCTGCAATATCAATATTAACTGTCCGATCGGCGGACCGTGGGTGGAGCAGAAAAGATCGGTTACACGAATTACTTTCTCTCAGGGAACGGGTTCTTTTCTTTGTTCGGGATCTTTAATAAATAATACTTTAGGCGACAGACAGCCGTATTATCTTTTCGCTGAACACTGCGCAACAGATAACTATTCGACTATAGTTTTTTATTACAATTATGAAAATCCGACATGTATCGGAACTCTGGGAAGTCTGGCGCAGACCATGACAGGCGCTACGTTAAAAGCTTCCAATTTCGATACTGACTTCAGACTTGTCCTTCTGAATCAGAGCGTTCCCGGAACTTTCAATGCTTATTACAACGGATGGGACAGATCGAATGCACAGCCATTGAATGAAACTGCAATTCATCATCCCGGCGGAGCGGTTAAAAAGATCTCCGTTGACAATCAGCCTGCGAATACCGTTACAGGATTCGGAGGAAGACTTGTAAACGGATTCTGGCTTGTAGTCTGGGACGAGGGCATGACCGAAGGCGGATCATCTGGCTGTCCGATTTTTGACCAGAACCACAGAGTGATAGGTCAGAATCTCGGCGGAACTGCTGCTAACTGCGCAAATCCACAGAGCGTTCAGAAATATTTCGGAAAATTCTCCGAATCATGGGCGCACGGCGGGAATTCATCGAACCAGCTTAAAGACTGGCTCGATCCGAACAATTCAGGAGTACTGACAGTTGACGGAATTGACGATGTAACAGGAATCGCTCCGGTAACAAATTTCACTTCAAACATTCAGGTGATTCCGATAGGAGGAGGCAGCGTTGATTTCTTTGACCTGACAACCAACGGTCCGACAAGCTGGACATGGAGCTTCCCGGGTGCAACTCCTTCGACTTCTTCTGACAGAAATCCCGGAGGAATAGCTTACACAGCAACGGGAAATTATACAGTATCACTAACCACTTCAAATGCATTCGGCGGAAACATGAAAACTGCCGTAGCATATATTAAAGTGGAAGGTGTGCCGTTAAGTACATTCACTCTGCAGTCGCCACCGAGTCTTACAACCATAATCGTAAATTCAAATGATCCTACACCGGCTCAGTTTACTTGGAGAACTTCGAATCCCGACCCTTCTGTCAAATACAGATTCAAAATAAAGAAAGTCGGAACTACTGCTGAGGATACATATCTCAGTAATAACAACGGAACCGATACAGTCATGAGCTTGAGGAAGAGTTTCCTTGATTCGCTGGCCGCATCATACGGAACGAACGGCGACTCAGTATTATGCGCATGGAGAGTGACGGCATCAAACGGCGCTGATTCAGTGACTGCCAATTCTTTTATTATCACACTGAAGAGACAGACTGTGGGAATAAATCAGATCTCAAGCGTGTTACCCGAAAGGTTCAGTTTGTATAATAATTATCCGAATCCCTTTAATCCGACTACAAACATAAAGTTTGATATTATTAAGAATGACAGAGTAACGCTTTCTGTTTATAACGTCCTGGGTGAGAAAGTCTCAACGCTTGTCGATCAGGATCTTGCTCCGGGAAGCTATACTGTGGATTTCAATGCAGCCGGACTTTCGAGCGGAATGTATTTTTACAGGCTTGAGACAAGAGGTTATTCGGAAACGAAACGTATGGCGCTGGTTAAATAAATTTCACCGCCAATGCACTAAACTGCAAAGAAAAGATTTAATTTTTAAACTGTCCTGATCAAAAGTCAGGGCGGTTTTTTTTTATCACCAAGTTGCCAGGACAAAGAAGTGCAATTTCGAATTACAGATTTCAAATGTCAAATATTTATTGTTTAAACATAACAAAAATTTTATTATCCTGAACAAGCACTCGCATTGAATTCAGGATTACAATCTCAAATTTCAAATCGAGTAGAGAGTGGAACGAAGCTATATGAATGACAATTAAATTTTTAAACTGCCGTTGTTTATCTCGGAGTAAGAGCAGTAAAATTAATAATCAGATATCTGATTCACACAGCAGCATACATCGCCGGCAGCGGAACAAAACCGGATTTCAGATCTCTTTAAACAATTAAAACAGAGCCCGTTAATAAAACGAGCTTTTTTTTGTATAAAAAATAAATTGATTGTTAGATTAATAATTATTATTTAACTTATTAAAATTTCTAAAGAAAAAAATTCAAAACAATATAAACGAAAGGAAATTAATCCAATGAAAAAGAACTTTCTTTTTTATTTTCTACCCCTCTTTGCGGTAAGTATTTACCTCAGCGGGTTTAATTTTATAGGAGATGATCCCAATCTCGATCAGCCGCCGAGACAATACTGGAACCACGTTTCGGAATCAATGCCGGGTGAGGTTTCGGTTGTTACCGATAATTCCGGATTTGATAATTTTGACCTTGGTATTGACTTTGCCGAATGTCACATATCTTCAAGCCCGAAGAATCCAAACTGGTATTTCATTGCTTACAATACCAACGCAACTTATTATACTCTTAACGGTCTTGACTGGCAGAGAAATAATCCTTTTTTCCCGAATTCTGCAGGTGATCCCGTGACCGCATATGACAGTCTTGGAAATCTGTATTATGATAATATGAAAAGTCCGATCACCGGAACATGGAACATTAAATCAACAGACGGTGGCGTTTCCTGGTTAACTCCGGTTTCAGCCAACGTCGGAAATGATAAAAACTGGATAGCTGCCGATCAGTCAGGCGGTCCGTACTCAAATAATGTCTATGGAACAATGACACCGGGAAATGTAGTCAGAAGCTCTGACGGAGGCGCAACTTTCAATGTAATACTTTCCGTCAGCAATAATCTTCCCGGAATGATGGTCGCTGTAGGTCCAAATGTATCCGGTGGAAATGTTCCCGGAGGTTGCGTGTATGTTGTTACCAATACAGGAAGTTCATTTGCTGCTACATATACTTTTTACAGATCCACCAACGGCGGACAGACTTTTGATTTCATGTCGGCTCAGAATTTTGCCAATTATGTAGGCACCAATGTCGGCGGAAGAAATTCCGTTGAGAATATGAGAACCAGACCATATCCTTTTATAACTGCTGACAACAGTTACGGTCCGAACAGAGGAAGACTTTATCTTGTATACGCTTCCAATACTCCTGCGGGCGACGGCAACAAGCCTGATATTTTCTGCAGATATTCAACAAACCAGGGAACCACCTGGTCAGCAGAAGTAAGAGTAAATGATGACGCCAATACTACAAATAACAATCAGTGGCATCCTGCAATTTGGTGTGACAAGGAAACAGGAAGACTTTATGTTCAGTGGATGGACACAAGAGATACTCCTACCAGCGACAGCGCTCTGATATACGCTTCATACTCTGCTGACGGAGGAGCGACCTTCGTTGCAAATAAACAGATCTCAAATAAAAAATTCAGGATCAACTGCACGACATGCGGCGGCGGCGGAACACCCGCTTACCTCGGGGATTACAGCGCTGTTACTTCCAATTCAGTTACCTCAATGATTGCATGGACGGATTTCAGGAATAATAATTTCGGAAGTTATGTAGCTTATTATCCGGACTTTGCTTTAAAAACAAGTTCATCTTCGATTTCAGTAAACAGCGGTCAGAATGCAACATTCAGAGCGATCGTGCCTGCTGTAAAAGATTACGGTAATAAAGTTAAATTCACGGCGACAATTGATACTCTGCCTGCTTCCGGTTCACTTAATATTTCGTTTGTCGGAAAGGATTCTATTACATCTTATCCTGATTCAGTTAATATCAGGGTAGATGCAGTCGGATCTGTAACTCCCGGAAGATACAGAATGAAAGTCATCGGTAAAGGTCCTAACGGAACCCCGATTCACAGCAGATTTGTGGACGTTCTTGTTAATTCTTCTTATCTTAATGTTACAACAAACAGACCCGGAATTGCGGAATTCAGCGTAAACGGAGTAGTTTATAATCAGCCGCAGCAGCTGGTATTTGCAAACGGCTCCAATGTTACTGTTACAGCAATAAGCCCGCGGGTGGTAGGAGCTTCGCAGTATGTATTTACAAACTGGTCGAATTCCGGAGACACTACGCAGACAATAAATATAAACGGCAATACATCTCTGACAGCCTTTTACAAAATACAGTACAGAATTCTGATTTCTTCTTCGGTTGGAAATACATTCGGAGGCGGTTTGTATTATGATTCAGCTGCGCCTTCTCAGATAGGTGTACTGTCCAGAATAGTCAACAGCGGCGGAACGAATTATTACTTCAGAGGATGGACAGGTGTTGGAGCAGGATCTTATACAAGTCCTGACAGCACGGGTCTTGACAGCATAATAACTCTGAATCTTATAGGTCCGGTTGTTGAAACTGCAAGATGGACGACTACGGTGGGAATAAATCAGCTGAGTTCACAGATACCGGATAAATTCAGTCTCTATCAGAATTATCCGAATCCGTTCAATCCGACTACAAATATTAAATTCGATATTATAAAGAGCGGCGGAGTGAAGGTAATTGTTTATAATTCGCTTGGAAAGGAAGTCGGAGTACTTCTGAATGAAAATCTAAGTCCCGGAAGTTACAAAATAGACTTTGACGGTTCAGGATATTCAAGTGGAATATATTATTATAAGATAATTACGAATGACTTTACTGATGTAAAGAAAATGCTCTTGATAAAATAATTTAATTCACCATCACCAAGGCACCAAGACACTAATACACAAAGAAAAGATTTAACTTATAAACCGTCCTGATTGAAAGTCAGGACGGTTTTTTTTACCCCCAAGTCACAAAGACAGAAAGAAGAGCAATTACAAATTGTATAGCGGGCGAAGCGATGCAATCTAAATGTCAGATAATTTTTAAAAAAATTCCAAAATCACCTTTAATCAAATATATATCATTTTATCAAACAACTCACTGAAGCTATTACGAATTGATCTTTTCATTGAACATTGAACATTGAACATTGATAAAACGGGCACTTTATTCTACAGTATTTCATTGAATCTTTAAGTTAATAAAAGTAAAATATATAAAATTTAATCAACTCTATCTTAATGAATAAATCTCTTACATTTCTTTTAGCGCTGGTATTTATTTCTGTCATCTGTTTAAAGATAGATACTGCTATTACTGAATCAAAACTTAATTTAAAGAAGGATCAAAACACAGAAGAACTGAAATATCCCTCGGACATAGAATATATCAAAAGAACATTTCCGTTTTATAAAGCCGACCCGGATGCGCATCTTGTTGCTTTGAAACAGGCGCAGGAAATGAGATCCGCAACAGAATCCGATAATTCCACTCCTTCATGGGAATTTGCAGGTCCTGTAAATATCGGCGGAAGATTTTCAGATATAGAGTTTGATCCGCTAAATCCGAATACAGTATATGCAGGTGCAGCAACGGGCGGAATATTCAAATCCACAGACGGAGGTATAAACTGGTTCCCGGTATTTGATGATCAGTCAGTACTGCCGATCGGCGATATTGCTGTTGATCCGGTCAATTCGAATATTATTTACGCAGGAACAGGTGAAGCCAACGGCGGTCATAATAATTTTGCAGGCGGCGGTGTCTACAAATCAACTAACGGTGGAAATTCATGGCAGCCTGCAGGACTTGAAAATACAGTGTCTGTCGGAAGGATTGTTGTCAATCCGCTAAATCCTTTAAAAGTTTATGTCGCGGCAGTTGGTTCTTACTTCGGACCGAATCCCGAAAGAGGCATTTACAGAAGCGATAACGGCGGAGCGAACTGGACGAAAGTTCTCTTTGTGAATGACTCTACAGGCGGTATCGACATTTCCATGGATCCTGTAAATCCGGATAATCTGCTTGCAGCTATGTGGCAGAGAACCAGATATCCGAACGGCGGTCAGCTTTACGGTCCTTCAAGCGGCGTTTATAAATCCGTTGACGGCGGAAACAACTGGACGCTGTTAGATCCGGCAAACGGACTTCCGAATTCAGGTTCCACCAACGTAGGCAGGATCGGGCTCAGCACTTCAGCTTCGAATCCGAATATCTCCTATGCATTATATACAAACGGCTCTACTTATTCCGGATTTTTTAAGACAACCAATGCAGGTCTGAACTGGACAAATGCAAATCCGGGCGGAACTCTTCAGAACGGCTTTTCGACTTTCAGCTGGTATTTCGGAAATGTCAGAATTCATCCTTCAGATCCCAACACAGTTTATGTACTGGACTTCTCAATAAACAAAACAACGAATTCAGGTAATTCATGGACTGAAATGCAGTCAAATAATATTCATGTGGATCAGCATGCGCTGGCTTTTAAACCGGGAGATCCCGAAACAATAATCTGCGGAAATGACGGAGGATTATACAGGTCATCAAACGGCGGAAATTCATTTACTAAAGTTCAGTCGCTGCCCGTGACACAGTTCTATGAGATAGGTGTTGATAAAGCTAATCCGCTGGCGCTCTACGGCGGAACACAGGATAACGGGACAAACAGAACAACCACAGGTAGCGGTTCAGATTGGGAAAGTATTTACGGCGGAGACGGATTTTATGTGATTGTTGACCATACCAATCCGAATATAATTTATGCCGAATCCCAGAACGGTGGACTGGGAAAATCCACCAACGGAGGAAATTCTTTCTCAGGGGCTACAAGCGGTATTCCTTCTTCTGAAAAAAAGAACTGGTCTACTCCTGTTGTTATGGATCCGAATAACAGCAGCATACTTTATTACGGAACAAACAAAGTTTACAGAACTACCAACTCAGCTTCCTCATGGACTGCAATAAGTCCTGATCTGACTAACGGTAATCAGGCAAGACTCGGTACCGTTACAACAATTGACGTTGCAAAGACAAACTCAGACATTATAATTGCGGGTACAGATGATGCAAATGTCTGGATTACGACAAACAGCGGAACCAACTGGACCAAAGTCTCGCAGACACTGCCTTACAGATGGGTTACAAGAGTAGCGTTTGATCCTCAGAATGATAACACGGCTTATGTTACTTTTAACGGACTGAAATGGATAGATCCTCAGCCGCACGTTTTCAGAACACAGGACAGAGGACTTACATGGACTGATATAAGCGGAAATCTCCCGGACGCTCCTGTAAATGCATTTGCAGTTGATCCGATCAGGTCAAATGTTTTATTTGTCGGTTCTGACGTTGGCGCTTATGTAAGTTTCAATACGGGACAGAGCTGGCAGTTCCTTGGAACAGGTCTGCCGATGGTCTCTGTTTATGATTTTAAAGTTCATCCGACTGCGTATTATCTTGTCGCCGGAACTCACGGAAGGTCAATGTATAAAATAGATCTTACTCAGGTTGTTGGTATAAATTCATTAAGCGAAAATATTCCAAACAGCTTCAAACTCGAACAGAATTTCCCTAATCCGTTCAATCCGCTTACGACAATAAAATATTCAATCTCTGAATACGGACAGACTGATCTCAGAATTTATGATATTAACGGAAAACTTATCAGAACACTTTTTTCCGGCGGACAGAGCAGAGGAAGTTATTCATTGATTTGGAACGGCATTGATAATAATGATTCGCAGGTACCAAGCGGAGTTTATTTCTATTCACTGAACTTCAAAGACAAAATCTCTGAAACAAGGAAAATGCTTCTGATAAAATAGGTGAAATTTTATATTTCAATAATTTATACATACATTTATATTCTACAATTCCATAAACAAAATTAAAATCATGAAAAAATTAAACTTTCGGAATATATTATTCCCCCTATTTTTGTTTTCTATGTTAATCTGCCTGGGCGCTCTTTCTAATACTTATTCTCAGACTACAGTAAATATTACATACTGCCAGGATAATACACTCTACGAAGACTCCAATGGTCAGTTAAGCAACGGTTCCGGTCAGTACTTTTTTACCGGTAAAACTGTAGGGGATGAGCTTAGAAGAGGTGTGATAAAATTTTTACTTGTCAAGGATATTCCTGCCTGTGCGACTATCACCAATGTATCATTAAGACTTTATATGTCAAGAACAATTTCCGGTGATCAAGATGTTGAACTCAGAAAAATGAATAAGGACTGGGGAGCATCATTTTCAGACGCTTCAGGAGAGGAAGGAAACGGAACTCAGGCGGAAGAAGGAGATGCAACCTGGCTGCATACTTTTTACAGCACTGAATTCTGGGATAATGCAGGAGGAGATTTTTCTACAGATCCCAGTTCAGTAACGACTGTAGGAGGTGTCGGTTATTATACATGGGATTCTTCAGCGCTCATACAGGATGTTCAGGGCTGGCTCAATAATCCTGATTCCAATTTCGGATGGGCAATACTCGGTAATGAGCGGGATGCAGGATCTGCCAAGAGATTTGATTCAAGGGAGTTCGGAACTACAACTTTCAGACCGGTTCTCACAGTTACTTATACTAATAATGTTATAAGTCTTTATACTGCTTCTCTTATAGAAGGATTCTTTGACGGAAATAACATGATACCGGATTCACTGACAGTATCTTTAAGAAGTCCCATATCTCCATACAACTTTGTCGCTTCTGAAACAAAAATGTCCGATGCTTTTGGAGCTATCCAGAGTTGTTTTGACGCGCCGACAGGATCATACTATATTGTAATTAATCACAGAAACTCAATTGAAACATGGAGTAAAAATCCGGTATTGATGACAGTTGGCGGGTATGATTATTATGATTTTACAAGTTCAGCAAGCAGTGCGTACGGAGATAATCTTGTCTTAAAAAATATTTTTTACTACTGTATTTACAGCGGTGACGTAAATCAGGACTATATAGTAGACATAACGGATGGAAGTCTAGTGGACAATGATGCATTGAATTTTGCAACCGGATATATTAATACGGATGTCAACGGAGATATGATAGCTGATCTTGCTGACGGATCAATTGTGGATAACAATGCCAGCAACTTTGTTTCAAAGATCAGTCCGTAATAATTTCAGAAATATATTGAAAACAAAAGCCCCGCATCACGGGGCTTTTTTATTGTAAAAAAAGAGACGCATATACCTGCGTCTCTTTATGAAATTTATTTAAAACCCGGTTTATTTTATGAGTGTCATGCTTTTTGTCTGGGTGAATCTCCCTGCCGTTAATCTGTAAAAATAACTTCCGCTGGATAAAGCCGAAGCGTTGAACTCCGCTGTGTATTTACCCGCAGACAATTCCTCATCCACAAGCGTCTCAACTTCATTACCCAGTATATCATATATCTTTAAAGTTACTCTCTGATCCGGAGATCCGTAAGATCTGAGATCCGGAATGTCAAAGTCTATTTTTGTATTGGGATTGAATGGATTCGGATAATTCTGACCAAGTCTGAAATTATCTGGAAGCGCACTGCTTATACTGCTTACAGACGTTGTATTGACATCAAATTTATATTTTGCATATACCGGCAAATGATCGGAAGCATAATACAATGCATCTGCTATGCTGTCCGGAACAGCTGTGTTAGGTCTCATATTTATACTGTCATTGAAATGATTTCCGTCATTTCCGAATGGAACAAGTGATCCCGGGATGTATTTTATTTTACCTTCCATTGTCATTGCCGTCGAATTAAGCATCATGTCAAACCTGTCATCAAGTCCGCCGGTCGATCCTCCGTCGCTTAGTGCTCTTGTCCTTGTTGACTGAGTGTGATACTGAGAATAAGATGCCTGATTCCATGTTCCTGAGAGATTGAACATATCCACGAAATGACCGTCAGCATTTACATCCGGCTGAAGCAGTCTCTGATATGCAGGTTCGTTTGAGGAATAAATATTGAAATCCCCTGCAACTAAGAATTCCTCTCCAATTCTGAACGAATTTGTAACAGTCCTCATTGCATTTACTTCCTCAAGTCTTCTCTGCTGATCGCTGGAGGTGTTGCTTGCCTTAAGATGCACTTCAAGAATTTTTATTGTATCATTTGTTGTAAGATGCAAAAGTGTGAAAAGGCTTATGTTCCTGAGTGTGGTAGGGATCGCGGTGTTGCTGATAAATCTGAATTTACTGTTGTCGTAAAATATCGCGTTGTCAGTATCGGGACCGTCAATGAAAGTTCCTGAAGAGTAAACGCCGGGATTATTATAATTCATTACCTGTGACAATAAATTATTAACAGCATTCTGTGACAGGATCTCGCAGACTGCAAGTATGTCAGGTTTAACATAATCAATGGTTTTTCTAATGTTTATATCTTTTGTCGCATTTGTTCCGCTGTAGTTAAGCAGGTTATAGGTCATTATTTTCACTGTATCCTGTGAAAACGAAGTCTTATAAATACATATCGATAAAAATATGTAAAACGCCAAAAATATTCTTTTGGTAAGCATTATTTTTTATATATAAATTGTTTGAAGCAATATACAGACTTAGTGAACTAATTAAAAGTTTAATTTATATTACATCTGAATTTATTTCATAAAATTCCTATATTTAACAAAAATAATACTATATGAAATTACCGGACTGCATATTCTGTAATCTTGATAAAAGCAGCATTCTTCTTGAAAATGAAAAGGCGGTTGTGATAAATGACAAATATCCCCAGTCAAAAGGTCACCTGCTGATAATTTCCAAAGACCATTTTGAAAAATATTTTGATCTTCCTGCTGATATAAGAAATTCAATGTGGGAGCTTCTTGAAGAAGCAAAAAGTTTATCGGAAAAAGAACATTCTCCGGCCGGTTATAATATTAATGTAAATGTCGGCAGATCCTCAGGACAAATAATAATGCACGCACATATACATCTGATCCCGAGATATGGGAAATAAACCGCTAACTCTAAAATTAATAAATCATTATGGAAAATACCGCTGAAGCAGTCAATCAGGTTCCTGATCATGAAGAAAAGACATTTGCTATGCTCTCACACCTTTCATTATTACTCGGAGGGATAATTCTGCCTATAATTATCTGGGCAACCCAGAGGGATAAATCACGGTTTGTGAGATTTCATTCGCTTCAGGCAATATTCTATCATTTAATGCTGGCAGTGATAATATTTTTTTTTGTTTTAATTGCGCTGATCTTTGTCCTGATCTCGGGAATTGGAAATCTTAATAATCCGGGTAACTCATCAATGCCTCCTTTTTTAATTTTTCTGCTGATTTCGTTTTATGCTTTTATAATTCTACTTGCCCTGGCAGCGGTAGCATACAGCATATACATTGCAGTAAAAGCTTACAGAGGCGAGCGGATTAAAATATTCTTTATCGGAAATATTATTTACAGAAAAGTGTATGGACAGAGCTGAACTTAAAGGAACAGCTGCAGTACTGCTTGTTGCTGACGTTAATAAGACTGCTGAATGGTACCGCGAAAAACTCGGATTCAATTTTGAACAGTTTTACGGCGATCCGCATGATTTCTGCATAATGGGAAGGGACGATAATTACATAATGTTTTCAAACTGCTCAGATAAAGACAGAATAATACCAAACTGGAAAATTGTGGGAAAGACTTCCAATGTATATTTCTGGGTGAATGACGCTGAAATGCTTTATAAAGAATTTCTTGACAGGGGAGCTGATATTGATTATTCCTTATATATTACGGATTATAATGTAAAGGAATTCGGCGTGACTGATCCTGACGGTTATGACATTTCATTCGGTGAAATTATAAAGTAAATTTTCAGATATAAACAGAGGGAGCAGTTTCCGTTTCCGAAAACTGCTCCGGCATCAAAATTATTCAGGAGGTTTTATTGTCCCTTACCTTACTCTGTACGGCAATCCCATAAAAGTCGATGAGAACAGTGAAGTATTATTGTCAAACAATGAACTTCTTGTATTCGAGCTTATATAACCATTGTGCATTCCAAATCTGTGATTCGGATAAATATTGAAAGTCTTTTCATATGTCCTGTCGAAGTTATTTCCGTTGGGAACCTGTGATGTCATCACAAACGGCTCTCTGTGAAATCCGAATGAATTCCTTGCCCAGTGATATGCAACAATGTCAGTATCATTTTGGTTGCTTGTAAGATATACTTTTATTTTTATCTGATCTCCTCTGCTTACGTCAATCAGAGTATTGTTCCCGAAATATCTAGATGTAAAAATGTTGGCTGTAAAGTCCGGTCCGTTTAAAGTCAGAACAAGATTATTATTTTTGTAATATTCGACTTTGTTCATTACTATATTGTCTTTGCCTGTTTGAGGAGTTTTTGTTTCGCCGTCAATTGCGGAATACTGATATACTCTCCAGTTCATTCCCGGATTTGATTTTCTGTTTACCCTTCTGAATGTAATTGTTCTTTTTTGTTCCTGTGTGAATGGTTTGACAGTTGTATCCAGAATCCCGGAGCTGTATCCTATTATAATAAAATTCCCCGAAAGGGTTTTGGTTACTGTTGCATTTTTAAGTGTGTCACCAATCGTTGTTATATTTACATTGATATTTTTTCCTGTAATTCTTCTGCCCCATTTCAAAATTGAATCAAGAGGCGAAGCGATTCCTTCATTATTGTAAACTGCTCCGTCTGATTCAAAATCCATATCATCTGTAAAGAACAGATTGTCATCATCATCGGCATTGCTGCTGAATGAAGAGCCGGCGGCAATGCTTCTGATGTAGTCATCATCAGTCTGAAATGAGGGTTCGGTTGAATTTTCAGAGCAGGATGAAATAAGAAAAGCCAGTCCAGCTAATACCGGAATTAAAAAAATGCTTAAACTTAATTTTACACGTTTCATTTGAGATTTCCTTTCTGTATATGTTTAGAATTTGGATATAAGACAAAACATCAACGGGATTGGTTTAATTAATTTCCTTGAAATTTCTAGGAACCAATCAGAGCTGACCAAAATATATTTATTTCTTTCAGAATATATTAATTCATAAATAGATTTGAACTGTTCCTTAATTTTTTAAAACTAACCGCCTGTGAATTATTGCCGTTAAGAATTCGTGAAAAATTTTGTGAAAATAAAATTCCCCGGAAAAATTTCAAAGCAAATATTGAGCTGGAATTTTTATGGCAGTTATGCAAGAATTAAGGCTGTTGTTCATACCGAGTACTTGGGATTACTTTTCTTTGTTACTTTCAAGCCTGCGCTCGAGTGCTCCTATCGGGGGTTCGCACAAAAGAAAGTAAAAAGAAACCAACGAAACTTGAATTTTAAAGTATAATCTATTGGACTGATATTTCAGGGATAAAAAAAAGGAACATTGTTTACATATTTAGTTGTTTAGGAATCAATTACTTTTGTAATCTGATTTAAAAAAACGTTTAATCAAAAATATAGCTTAATTATGCGCATTAAAAATATCATTCCCGTAAAATTTATTCTTATTTTACTCATCAGTTTACTTTCCTCGGTTGTCTTTTCACAGGAATTAAAAACTGTCAATGACGGCAAGTATACTTATCAGACAGTAGAAAATGATCCCCTGAAAGCAAGGATCTACACGCTTGATAACGGACTTAAAGTATACCTGTCCGTGAATAAAGACGAGCCGAAAATACAGACTTATATTGCCGTGGCTACGGGAAGTAAAAATGATCCGCATGATGCTCAGGGACTTTCGCATTATCTTGAACATATGCTTTTTAAAGGAACTGATAAATTCGGAACAAAAAATTATTCTCTTGAGAAACCGTATATAGATACTATCATAGCTCTTTATGAACAGAGAAGGCAGACTGCTGATCCTGATTTAAGAAAAGCAATTTACAAAAAGATCGACAGTGTTTCATACCTGGCTTCGGAATATGCAATTGCGAATGAATATGATAAAATGATTGCCGATATTGGCGGCGAAGGCAGCAATGCATGGACATCTGTGGAAGAAACAGTTTACACCTGCAATATCCCGTCCAATCAGCTTGAAAGATGGTTGACAATTGAAGCGGAAAGATTCAGAAATCCCGTAATGAGACTTTTTCATACTGAACTTGAAGCTGTTTATGAAGAAAAAAATACAAACCTCGACGATGATAATGACAAGGTATGGGAAACGCTTATGGCAGGGCTTTATCAGCTTCATACTTACGGAACACAGACAACTATCGGCAGCGTTGAACAGCTGAAAAATCCTTCAATACAAAAGATCCTTGACTATTATCACGAAAGATATGTCCCTAACAATATGGCAATATGTCTTGCCGGTGATCTGGATCCGGACAGGACAATTGATCTTATTAACAGAAAATTTGAAATTCTTGTAAGTAAACCCGTTCCGCAGTTTGATCCGCCGGTTGAAGCACCTGTTCAGGGTCCTGTCGAGAAGGAAGTCCTTGGTCCTTCACAGGAATCAGTTATTTTCGGTTACAGAACTCCGGGCGCAGGAACAAAGGAAGCTGATATTATTACAATTATAGAATATATACTCAGCAACGGAACTGCAGGGCTCATTGACCTTAATCTTAATCAGGATCAGAAAGTGATAGACGCATACTGCTCTTCCGATATCAGTAAAGACTATACTACTTTTTATTTTGGCGGAAAACCCCGCGAAGGTCAGTCGCTTGAAGAAGTAAAGGATCTTCTGCTCGGACAGCTTGAACTTGTTAAAGAAGGAAAATTCCCGGACTGGCTGATTCCCGCTATAATTAATAATTTCAAACTTAATCAGCTTAAATCTTTTGAAAAAAACTCCAACAGGGGTTATTCTTTCCTTCAGTCTTTCATTCTTGGAATCCCATGGGAAAAATATATTTTCGGCGTTGACAGACTTTCAAAAATTTCGAAGGAAGATGTTGTTGAATTTGCAAATGCAAATCTGAACAATAATTATGTGATCGTTTATAAAAGGACAGGTGAAGATAAATCAATAGTGAAAGTCGAAAAGCCGGAAATTAATCCCGTAAAAATAAACAGGGATGATAAATCGGAATTCCTTTCAAAGATAGAGGAAATGTCTTATACGAACATTGAACCGGAGTTTGCTGATTTTAAAAAAGACATATCCAGAACTGAGATCAGAAACAACATTCCGTTATACTTTATCACAAATACCGAGAATGATCTGTTTAATCTGAACATAATTTCAAACATCGGAACAAACCAGAATAAGAAATTAAGTCTGGCCATTGCATTTTTTGATTACATTTCAAGTCCTCAGTACAGCTCTTCACAATTAAAAGAGGAGTTTTATAAACTTGCCAGTTCCTATAATGTTTCCGTAAGCGACGATCAGGTCACAGTAAGTCTTTCCGGGCTGAATGAGAATTTCGACAGATCGCTGAAACTTCTTGAAAGCATAATTTCTGATCCTGTGGTCAGCAGGGAAGCTCTTGATAATTTAAGACAGGATATTTTGAAACAAAGACAGGATGCAAAGTTATCAAAGAATACAATACTCTGGAGCGGACTCATCAGTTACGGAAAATACGGAAAGGATAATCCTTTTACATACAGACTTTCTGAAAAGGAACTTAATGAGATCACTCCTGAGGAAATTGCAGATATCATTAAGGATATTTTTTCTTACAAACAGAGAATATACTATTACGGTCCTCTTGCTTCGTCTGTTATTCAGAGTGTGATGAATAAAGATCATAAAACTCCTGATGAACTCAGGACTGTAAAAACCCAGAATGAATTCACGGAAAAAAATACTGATGAAAACAAAGTTTATGTTGTAAATTATGACATGCAGCAGGCTGAAATAGTGATGCTTTCGAAAAAGAAATCATTCAACAAGGAAATGATACCGCTTGTTTCAATTTACAATGAATATTTCGGCGGCGGCATGGGCTCCGTTGTATTTCAGGAACTTCGAGAATCCAAAGCTCTGGCGTATTCCACTTTTTCATCTTATCAGATTCCAAGAGAGAAAAAAAGATCTTATTATAATATCGCTTACATTGGTACGCAGGCGGATAAACTTCCCGAAGCAATGGCGGGAATGAAGGATCTTCTTGAAACATTACCTGAATCCGAAGCTATGTTTAAAAATGCCAAGAGTTCACTTTTAAAACAACTCCAGTCAGAAAGGATCAGCAAAACCGGTCTTCTTATGGAATATGAAAAATCTCTTAAGCTCGGTATTGAAGATAATATTAGCAGGAATATTTATGACAAAGTTCAGAATTTAACTCTGAAGGATATCGTTGATTTTCAGAAATCAAACGTGAAGAACAGCAGTTATACCATCCTTGTGCTCGCTGATATCAAAAAAATTGATATGAATGTTCTTGAAAAATACGGTAAAGTAAAAATACTCAGTTTAAAAGATGTGTTCGGATATTAAAAACTGTAGTTAATTCCGATTAGTTTGTTGTCTTTGAGCAAGCCGAGCTTTATTTTATCACTGACGTTGAAATCATAGAGCTGAGCGTCTATATATGCGTCTATTAAATTTGCCAGATAAAGTATGGCAGAGTAAATAATGAAGTTGTCTCTCTGGTCTCTGTAGAATTCCCGCAGATTAAGAAGCTGCGGATCTCCGGAAGGATTTTGTTCCGTCTGGGAATTAAGATACTGATCTCTGTAATCCGAATATTTATTGTTGTTGTTTATAATTCCGTAGGCGAAGTAACCGCCCAGACCAAGTATTACGGGAATTTTCCAGTAGGTTTTATTATACAGCTGACCTGCGCCGGGAATAACAGCCGAATAAGCCACCGCTCTCCAGGGCTGTTTCTTCATTTTAAAGGTTGTACTGCTGCCGGATTTCTGTTTCACTGAATCCGGAGTTTCGTTTCCGTTTAAATAAATTCCGTTCGGAGAATTTATATCATGAATATTCTGCGCAGAACTTTTATTAATAAAAGCAAAAAGTAAGAAAGAAAAAATAAAAACAGCACTCTGAATATTTTTCAAAGTGCTGTAATAAAATTTTAGATTGTAAAGCAAAACTTCAGATTTTTTACGGACCTTCCGGTTCGACATTTTTCTGCGGTTTGTCGGCATTCTTGTCCGGACTTTGATTCTGCTGCTGATCAGGTGTTCCTGTCGGCGGAGCATTGTTCTGATCCGGTGGTATAGTATTTGGAGGAAGCTGCTGCTGCTGACCTGCATTTTTCTGAATAATACTTTCATTCACAGTTCCTGTACCTCCGATAAGAAGATTTACCGCAATGCAACCTACCATTAAAACTATTGCAAGGACTGTCGTTGTCTTGGAAAGTATGTCAGAAGTTCTTCTGACTCCGAAAGCCATTGTAACGCTTGAACCCCCGATGGGACCGGTTAATCCGTTTCCCTTTGATGACTGCATTAATACGACAGCCATTAAAACGATAGATACAACTATCAAAAATAAAATTAAAAAAGTAACCATAGTCAGCAAAAATACATTTATATGGTTAATTTTACAAGTCCTGTAAATTTCTTTTTTTATAAATGACTTCAGAGCAGTCCGAAATAAATTTATTTCTTTCAAAATATATTGATTCATCCGTAGAATTGAACTGTTTCTTAATCTTTTTAAAACAACCCGCCCGTGAATTATTGCCGTTTAGAATTGGAGATAAATCGCTACAATGAAATTTCACTGTGCAGATTTAAAGTGTTTATTTAAAAGAATTAATTAATTACTTTTACAAACAACAACTTACAAAATCATTTATTAATGAAACTAAAAATTAAAAATAATATGAAGATTTTATTTTTACTTTTATTCAGCTTTTTAATATTAATTCAGGAGAATGCAAATTCTCAGATCACCCAGGAATGGGCGAAAAGATACAACGCTTCAGGTAACGGAAATGATGAAGCTTATAAAACAGCGATTGATAATTCCGGTAACGTGTATGTGACCGGAAGAAGTTTTCTTTCAGCTTCAAATTTTGATTACGCTACCATAAAATATAATTCAAACGGAGACCAGCTCTGGATAAAAAGGTATGACGGAGCCGGCGGAATTGACGAAGCAAGCTCTATTGCAGTGGATAATTCCGGTAATGTTTATGTCTCCGGAAAAAGTCAGGGCGGCGCTTCAAATAATGATTTTGTGACAATAAAATATAATTCGAACGGAGACCAGCTATGGCTCAGATCTTATAACGGACCTGGCAACGGTGTTGATAATGCGACTGCCATGTATGTGGATGCAGCCGGAAATGTATATGTTACGGGATTGAGCTGGGGCGGACTGAACTTTGATATAGCCACTGTCAAATATGATACTGATGGAGTTATTCAGTTGGTGCTCAGATATAACGGACCTGCAAATGCCGATGATTTTCCCACTTCAATTTATTCAAATAATAACGGATATATTTATGTCACAGGAGCAAGCGAAGGAACCGGTTCTTCATATGACTTTGTAACTATCATGTATTTGCCGAACGGCGGAACAAACTGGGTCAGAAGATATAACGGTCCTGATAATTCTTCAGACTTCGGAAGGAGTCTTGCTGTTGATAACGCCGGAAATATAATTGTAACAGGTGAAAGTGTTTCAGCAAATATCGGTTATGATTATGCAACTGTGAAATACAGTCAGAACGGTGATTCATTGTGGGTCAAAAGATATAACGGAACGGGCAACGGAGATGATATCAGCGTTTCGGTAATAACAGATAATCAGAATAATGTTTTAGTTACAGGTTCCTCAATGGGTATAGGAACTGCCGAAGATTATGTGACGATAAAATATAATCCTGCCGGAGTTCAGCAGTGGCTTCAGAGATATAACGGCGCCACTAACGGAAGGGACGTTCCGGCTGCAATGATCACCGGAAATAATAATTCAGTTTATATCACAGGAGTAAGCCTCGGCAGCGGAACGAGCAATGATTATGCAACCGTGAAATATGATAATAACGGAGTGGAAAAATGGGTAAGAACTTATAACGGCTCCGGTAACGGAATTGACGCTGCGACTTCCATTTCCGTAAATAATCAGGAATTCGTTGTAGTGACCGGACTCAGTTACGGCGGAAGCGGAACGAACTATGATTATGCCACCGTAAAATATTCACAGCTCAGCGGAATTCAGAATATTTCAAACGAAATACCCGGAATGTATAATCTTTATCAGAATTATCCTAATCCTTTTAATCCTGTCACAAACATTAGGTTTGATATCTTAAAAGCAGGTAATGTAAAGATGATAATAACAGACATGACCGGAAAAGTCGTATCCGAACCGCTGAATTCAAGAATGACCCCGGGTTCGTATGTACTGGATTTCAATGCATCTGAATTATCAAGCGGAATTTATTTTTATACACTTTCTTCAAATGACTTCAGATTAACAAAGAAAATGACTGTCGTTAAATAATTATTAACTTGTAAATTTTAAACTTCCGGGTCTGTCAGATTCCGGAAGTTTTTTTTAAGTTGATCTTATCAAAAATCACCTGTCAGTGAAGACTTCGGCTGCAAGTTAAATTAAACTTATTTATCCAAATACAATAACCTGTGGCTATAATAGTTTGCTTTTTATTTGACATTCGTAATTTGAAATTTGCAATTACCTCCTGAAGTAGTTCAGCATTTTATATACAAGCTTCGCTGTCATAAAATCCGGATACGGGAAAGACTTTACAGGCGAAAGCTCTACAACGTCAAAACCAACTACATTCTTTACCTTGCCAATCAGCTTTAAAAGATTCATTGTTTCATTCCAGTAAAGTCCGTTCGGCTCAGGAGTGCCTGTCGACGGCATTATGGACGGATCAAAATAATCCACATCAAAAGTTATATATACATTTTCCTTCAGCGTATCCGCAACTTTGTTTTCCCAGTCGTCTCCGTAAACTCCGTTTTTTATCTCATGCGCATAAAAGGTTCGTATCCCGTTTTCTTTTATGAAATTATATTCATCTTTGCACTGAGCTCTTATGCCGACCTGAGTAATTTCTTTTGTGAACTCAGCAACTCTTGCCGCAAATGATGCATGAGAGAATTTTGATCCCTCGTATTCTTCGCGCAGATCCGAGTGAGCGTCGAAATGCAGAACGGACATATCCTTGTACTTATCAAAATGCGCTTTGATCGGCGCAGTCGATATGGAATGCTCTCCTCCGAGCAGCACTACAAATTTTCCGTTTTCTATGTGACCCGTTACATTTTCGTATATATGATCAAGAGCTGTGCGGCTTTTCTTATCTGTGAAGTCAAGAGGGTACAAAGTGCAGATACCGTTTCCTTTTTCAAAACAAAGTTCCCTGTTCAGCTCTTCATCAAAAAACTCCACATAATGCGAAGCTTTGATTATAGCTTTGGGACCTTCTGCAGTTCCTTTACCGTAAGAAGTAGTGTACTCATATGGAGCCTGCAGTATTACAATACCGGAATTTTTGTAATCCGAGTATTTTTCTTCTATAGCGAGAAAATTCTTTTTTTCTCCGTAGTATCTTATTTTCTTTTGCAATTTCTTTTCTGTTTATTATTCTTTTTTATATTCTTCTACATCAAAAAGCTCTTTCAGCTTTTCAATTATTTCCGTTTCTTTTGAGGGCTTCTTATCTGATTTTAAATCACCGTAATCCGGATCTCCGTAACCACTTTTGTCTGATAATGATTCTTTCCCGTTTTTTTTGGATCGGATTTTTTTGTCTGACTTAATTTCGGCAGCTGTTGATTTTGCTTCCTGCTCCGGCGTATCAGAGGAATGAGATCCGGAAACAGGAATTTCATCTTCAGTTTTCTCTGTATTCAATTCCTCCCCGGACTCTTCAGTCAGGGATTTTTTTTTTAATGATGTTAAATCCGATATTATTTCCGAAAGATCATGAACGTCTCTGTTTATTGTGCAGAGTTCAGCTAGAATGGATTCGAGAAGTATTTTCTGATTGGAGGAATATCTGAATCTGTTTTCTGTTTCAAACATTACTTTTAAAAGTCTCTGAAGCTGATCAGTTGTAAAATTTTCCGCTTCGGAAGAATACTTTTCCCTGAATGAATCAGATTCGTCCAGCAGTTCCGGATTTGAAGTGGATTTAACTATCAGCAGATCCCTTAAATGCTCCGTGATTCCGTTGAAGAAGGTCTGCATGTCAAAACCCTTTTCTTCAAGCTCATTGAAATAGGTCAGTATGCTTTTTATGTCTCCGTTCCTGATGAATTCTGAAAAGTTAAAATAAATTTCCTTGTCAGGAATATTCAGAAACGATTTCAGTTCATTGTATTTTATATTCTCCCCGCAGAATGAAACCGCCATGTCGAAAACACCGAGGGCATCTCTTAAAGCTCCGTCACCGAGTTTAGCTATCAGAAAAACCGACTCGTCATCAATTTTTATTTTTTCTTCTTTTGCGATCTCTCTTACCTTATCGGAAATTTCATTTATCCTTATTCTCTGCAGCGGAAATCTCTGGCATCTGCTTACGATGGTAGCAGGTATTTTTTCCGGGTTCGTTGTTGCAAGAATAAAGATCAGATAAGGCGGCGGCTCCTCAAGTATTTTCAGCAAAGCATTAAACGCCTGCTGCGTCAGCATGTGAACTTCATCCACTATGAAAAATTTGTATTTGCCTTTTATGGGAAAAAATTTTGCTGCATCCTGAATTGCCCTGACATCATCAATTCCGCGGTTTGATGCGGCATCGAGTTCGAATACGTCAGGATGAACTCCGTTGGTTATTTCCTCGCATGAATTGCATTTGTTACATGGTTCGCCGTTCTTTAAATTTGTGCAGTTCATTGCTTTTGCATAAATCCTTGCGATGGTTGTTTTCCCAACGCCTCTCGGACCGCTCAGCAGATATGAATGCGCTGTCTTACCTGAAATAATTGCATTCTTCATTGTCTGAGTGACAAATTCCTGTGAAGTTACTTCAGAAAAACTCTGAGGTCTGTATTTCCTGGCTGAAACCTTGTAGTTTGACAAATTATTAACCTGCGCTTTTCAGAGCATTATTTAATGAATGACACTTTTTTGTTTTTAAAAACATACGGTATCCCGTCTTCAACTTTTTCAATCGGAATTATCTTAAGATTTTTCCTTATATCATCAGGTACTTCTACCAGGTCCTTTTCGTTGTCCTTGGGTATAAGTACAGTCTTGATCCCGCTTCTAACAGCTGCGAGAAGCTTTTCGTTCAGACCTCCGATAGGCAGAACGTTTCCCCTTAAAGTAATCTCTCCCGTCATTGCTACATCAGGTCTGACGGGATTTTTTGTTATTGCGGAAAGCATTGCCATTATCATTGTTATTCCCGCAGAAGGTCCGTCTTTGGGAATTGCTCCCTCCGGCAGGTGAATGTGAATTTCTTTCTCCTTGAAAAATGATTCAGGTATGTTAAATGCTGCTGCGTTTGATTTAATGTATGAGAATCCTGCCTGCGCCGATTCTTTCATAATGTCGCCGAGCTTTCCGGTAAGTATGAATTTGTTCGCGCCTTTCATTATCGTTACATCCACGTTAAGAATGTCACCTCCCATTGATGTCCAGGCAAGCCCGACTATTGAGCCGATCTTTATGGATTTATTATCATCAGCCGTCTTCTGTTTGTATTTCTGTACTCCGAGAAATTTCCTTATCTGCTCTTCAGTAATGACAATTTTTTTACCGGGTTTCAGATCCCCCTTTTCAACTATTTCTCTTGTGACTTTTCTTATGACGGAAGAGATCTCTCTTTCTAGATTTCTAACTCCGGCTTCTCTTGTATATTCCTGGATAATTAGAAGTATCATCTGGTCCGGTATCCTGATCATGCTTTCAGTAAGTCCGTGCTCGCCGATCTCCTTTGGAATTATGTGCCTCTTTGCGATCTGAAGTTTTTCAAAATCAAGATAACTCCTCATCTCAATGATCTCCATTCTGTCAAGAAGCGGAAGAGGAATATTATAATAAACATTTGCGGTGGTTATGAACAGAACGTTTGACAGATCATAATCCACATCGAGATAATGATCATTGAATGTTGAATTCTGTTCAGGATCAAGAACTTCAAGCATGGCGCTGGAAGGATCGCCTCTGAAATCACTGCTCATTTTATCTATTTCATCTATAAGAATTACGGGATTAACGCTTCCGGCTTTTTTCATCGCCTGAATGATCTTGCCCGGCATTGAACCGATGTAAGTTCTTCTGTGACCGCGTATCTCCGCTTCATCCCTGACTCCGCCGACAGAGATCCTGACAAAATTCCGGTTGATTGCTCTGGCAATGGATTTCCCGAGCGAAGTCTTTCCGACTCCGGGCGGTCCAACAAAGCAGAGTATCTGACCTTTCGGGGATTTTTTTATGTCCCTGTCGTTCAGGAGCTTGAGTACAGCCATGAGTTCGAGGATCCTGTCCTTGGCTTTTTCAAGTCCGTAATGATCCTCGTCAAGTATTTTTTTTGCGTGAATAAGATCAAAATTATCTTTGGTGAATTTATTCCACGGTACACTTACCAACCAGTCCAGAAAATTCCTGATTACAGAATGATCCGGCGACATTGAAGGAATCTTCTTAAGCTTGTTGAATTCATCCATTGCCTTTTTCATTACCTGCTCAGGCATGCCGCTGTTCTCTATCTGCTCCCTTATCTTTATGAGATCCGGATCGGTTTCCATTCCTTCGCCTAATTCATCCTGCAGAATTCTGATCTGCTCCTGAACTATGAACTTCCTCTGGTTCTTCTGCATTGTCTGATAGATCTTTGCATCTATTTCCTTTTCCACATTCAGCACTTCCATCTCGGAACCGAGAATGAACAATATTTCATAATACTGTTTGTGAATGTCATTATGCTCAAGTATTCTCTGCTTCTTGTTCACATCCGCATTGATCGTGGATGCAATATAAAATAATCTTCTGTCAGGTTCCTTTATGTTTTCGTATGCAACAAGAGTTTCCTGAGGAATCGTTCTGTTTGTATTCACATATTCGGTAAACAGCTTTGAAGCCTGTCTCATCAGGGCTTCGAGCTCGGTGTCTTTTTTAAATGGTATATTTGTGATTTCGACTTCAGCGGTTATGAACTTTTTGCTTTCGAATTTCTTGACTTTTGCTGCAACCAGGCCGTCAACGAGAACCTTGATAAGTCCGTTCGGAAGTCTGAGCACCTGTATGATCTTAGCAACTGTGCCGGTTTTATGCAAGTCTTTATATGTCGGCTCTTCTATTTTTTCATCAAGCTGTGATAGCAGCATGATGAACTTATCTTTTTCGAGAGAACTGTTTATAGCCGCGATAGTCGATTCCCTTCCTGCAAGGATCGGGAACATCATATACGGAAATACAACCATATCTTTCAGAGGAAGGACCGGCAGTACCGTTGGAATTGAGATATTCAGATCAGGAATGTTTGACCGGTTCTGATATATTACTTCAGAGGAATTATCGTCATTTTCTTCTTCATCCTGTAATTCAAAATTTTCTGCTTTGCTTTTTGCCATTAATATTTATTCGTTATAATGTATCAATATAAAATTACATAAAAATACTTTCAATCCTATTCTAATAGAGTTGATTGACAATTTTGCAACTCTGTCCAAAACATTTTAAATAAATAAAAAAACTTTAATAATGAACTCTAATTAATGTTTTAAATTTACTATATAGTTTTATACAATGTTTTGGACAGTATTGACAATTTTGAGATTTCAGTTAAAATTGTTTAGCCGGATATCAGAAAATATACTTTAATTCAAAATAAATTTTAATAATTTAAAAACGGAAGTAAAAAATTAAAGAAAGGGTAAAAAAATGAAAAAGTATTTATTTTCAGCAGCAGTGTTCACTGCAGTTCTGATCTCGCTTTCATTTAACATAATGAAAGATTTCCCCGCTCAGAGAGAACATAAAGATTCAAATCCGAACAATCCTCAGGTATTGGAAACAAGACAGCTGAACGTCAACAACATCAGCACATTTTTCAGGAATAACGGTGCGTTTAACAGGGATTTCTCAACAGGGAATTCCGGATTTGAATGGCCGATTGGTCAGGGGAAATATGCAAGGTATGCTTCAGGTATATGGCTTGGAGGAATTGTGAACGGAGATACTCTGCTTGCGATTGCTGAATATGACAATGAATTTCTTCCCGGATTTATTGATGATAACGGAATTCATCAGGGTACTAATGATCCGAATTACAGAATATTCAATTTCTCAGACAATGATACATCAGATTACGGAGCATGGAGAAGTATAGCATCGCTGCAGGGTGCGTATCTTAACGGTAGCGGAAACCCTTTCAGAATGGGATCCCAGACAATGTTTTACAGTTATTCCGACGGAGATTCTTTATCTCATATGGCTGTAGCCGGACGAACTGCACCTTTGAAAGCGCAGATACTTCAGACAAACTGGTCTTATATTAATATGAATACACGCGATGCAGTTTTCACGGAATACAGAGTCATCAACAGAGGAAATAGGGTGTGGAACAATTTTTATATTTCGATCTGGACTGATGATGATCTGGGGTATCCTCTTGATGATGCAGTCGGAATAGATACCTCTGCTCATACACTTCTCGGCTATACTTACAACTTTACGGATAATGATCCTGATTACGGCTCGGCACCTCCGGCTGTCGGATTTACAATTCTGCGAGGACCTGTTGTTCCAAGTCCCGGAGACACCGTAAGATATTACAACCCGCCCGGTTCGGATAATCTGGTTGTCAGAGCAAATTATAAAGAGTTAAAGCTTTCTTCCTTTAACAATTATACAAACGGCGATCCGTCTGCCGGCGATCCGACAAATTTCAGAGAAGCTTACAGGAATATGGAAGGACTGAAACGTGACGGAACGCCGTGGAGAGATCCTGTTACAAATGAAATCTCGCAGTTTCCCTTCAGCGGCAGTCCTGAAACTTCATCGGGATGGATAGAAAATACAATGGGTGACAGAAGAAGTCTGCTATCTATCGGACCATTAACGGTTAATCCCGGAGATACACAGTCCGTGATTATCACGCAGGTAATTGCAAGAGGATCAGACAATCTGAACAGTATTTCAAAATTGAGACAGATCGCTCAGTATGTGCACGGACTTTACAATACCAATTTCCAGTCGGTATCCGGGATCAGCAATATCTCAAATTCAATTCCGGAAAAAATAAATCTTTATCAGAATTATCCGAATCCATTCAATCCGGTTACAAAAATTAAATTTGACATTCCCGCGGATGCCGGAAGGAGTTCTTCAAAAGTGAAACTTACAGTTTATAATTCGCTGGGAAGGGAAGTGATTACACTTGTGAATACTGAACTTCGCGGAGGAAGCTATGAAGTTTCATTCAGCGGTGAAGGACTTTCAAGCGGGATTTATTTTTACAGGCTGCAGGCGGGTGAAAATGTTCAGACAAAAAAAATGACTCTGATTAAATAACGGTTTATAACATCAGTTATAAAAACCCCGCAAGTTATATTACGCGGGGTTTTTTTATTAAACCCTGCATGCAAATTTAATGTCAGACATATTGAAGAAATGCAGGAAGATTGAATTTACGGTTTGAAATAATTTTTGAATAAATGGAACAGATCTTTAAAATCGGTAATAAATGAAAGAAAAAATTTTTACGGAACCCAAATTAATTTTGAATGTATAAACAAAGCCAATTTAATTAACTTAAAAAAAAGGAACATTATGACATACAGAAAATTATTAACTTTTTTGTTTTCATTACTCCTGACCGTATTTATCAGCGGATCCCTGACAATAGCGCAGGAAATACCTGATGGAAACAAAGAAGACAGTCAGGTATTCATTGATACGATAGAGACTTCGGAAAATCTTCTCGATTCAAATGAAGTCTATAAAAAGGAATTTGAAAAGCTTTCAGAAGACGGAGACTGGATAAAAGTAAAAAAATCAGATTTTATCAAAGATCTCAGCAGTGAAACGGGAGAAGACCTTGATTCATATTACATGGACAACGGAGGATTTATTTATGTATGGAGACCATACTGCGCGACTCCCAGTTGGAACCCTTACTATAACGGCAGTTGGGTATTCTCTTATTACGGCTGGGTCTGGAGTTCAAGTTATTCCTGGGGTTGGGGTCCTTACAATTACGGCAGATGGTATTACAGCAACTTTTACGGCTGGATATGGCTGCCGGGAAATGTCTGGGCTGCTAACTGGGTCACCTGGCGGAACTGCGGCGGCTATTACGCCTGGTATCCTACCTGCCCGAGGGTTTACTGGAGAGGTCATAATCACAGATGGCACCATAATAACCTGTATACCTATAAAACCAAAAACTGGGTAATTGTCAAAAAGTCGGATTTCACAAAAATTATAGATGAAAAAACAGTGGAGGATCCGATGGATAATATTAATATCCTGAAAAATTCCAAAAAGATGTCCGTTACTGACTACTCTGACAAAGAAACTAAAAATTTCAAACACACCGGACCTGACGCTGTTCAGTTAACCAAGGAATCCGGTAAAAAAATAACACCGGAATATGTTGATATCAAAACTCCTGTAAACTCCGGAAAAAATGACGGTTTGAATTCAACTTCAATAAAAAATAACGGACAAAAATCAACCAGAAATGATCAGACCGCTCCGAACAACGGAAATGTTAAAGTTGACAGAAAAAAAGATGTGAATACTAAAACCAATGACAGTCCTGATGTAAATAAAAAGAGCACTCCGGAATCGAAAGATGGAAACTACCAGAAACCGGCAGATAAAAATAATCAAAGCAATAAAGGCAAAGTAAAAAACGATAACAGTAAAAACAGCGGCAGTAAAAAAAATTATAATGACGGAAATTTCGGTGAGCAGGAAAAAGTTAAAGAACAGTCAGGAAGCCCGGAAAATGGCGGCAATGAAAACAGCAGAGGCGGGAATGAAGATAATAAAAACAGCAGAAAGTAATTAAATCCGATCAATAAATTAAAAGCCGGAAATATCATTGTTTCCGGTTTTTTTTATGCCGTATTTAATTTTTAACTTAGATCAATTCCGGTTCTTTTTCAGTGTTCTGAATTTTGCTGAAGCATCCTTATTTTACTTTTCAGGGATATTTATCTGCCGTTCAGATCAGTTCCCGGGATTTGCTCAGCAGCCATTTCCTGTAAATAAAAAACGGCTCGCGGGAAATTTCCTTTAAAAGTTTTCCTGAAAGATAACGGGCTGTTGCTGCTGTCTTCAGCTTTTTAAAGAAATAAAAAAATTTAAGATAATTCTTCTTGAGTTCGTCCGATATGTCAATTCTTCTGTTAATATACTTCTGAGTTGTTTCCAGGACCCTGTCAATTGATTCATAGTCATTCTTCTCAAATAAATTCTGAAGAAGAAGTATTTTGTGAGAAAGATAGAAATAAGGATTAAGATTTTCCACTTTCAGTAAATCATTTAGCGAAGAATCAAAATCACCGGATTCAAAATTTATTCTGGCTCTGGATAAATTCACTGCGGATTCCCTGTAATCCTCTGTCAGATATCTTCCGTATTTCTTCATGAAATCTTCCGCCCAGCTGATCTCTTCAAGCATTGCCGAATGCTCGACCACTGAATAAAAATAATCACCCTGAATAAATTCCCCGAACAGAGTAACGGAGTTATCGTCCATTACCTTGTTTATAAAATAAATTTCCCTGAGGAATTTTTCTTCACCGGAAGTGAACTTTTTCACGGCATAATCAAAAAGATTTATGAGTATATGCCTCAACAGGTTTTTGGAAAGCCTGACTCCTCTGTTTTGAATTAATTTTTTTATTTCAAAATAATTTCCCTCATCTGTGAAATCCATTTTCATCAGAATTATCAGATAAAATATATACACTATCTGATCTTTCTTCTTCACAGTCTTTTTGTTACTGCCAAGATATCCCAGAATTTCTCTGAACATCCATATGTCTTTCTTTGCCTCTGCGGGGAAATTCTCTTTAAAATTTGATATGATGCTGACGCCTGTAATGTTTGTCATTATAAAGAACATTTTCAGATTCTCAAACATATTTCTCAGATCAGCTTCAAACTCATCAATATCTTCCGGACCGAGATAACTCAGTTTCTGAAAATAGAAATGGGTTCTGTTCAGATAAAAGCTCAGTCCTTTGTTAAAATCCGTACTGAAATTCCTGTACATTTCTTTTGAAAGCGTTTCGAACTGTTTCTGAATATTCCGGGTCCTGTATATGTCAAGGAGTAAGTTTTTTCTGTAATAAATATCTTTCGAAAACTCCCTGTAAATAAGAAAATCATCTATCATTCCGGAAAATCCCGAAGTGAGCTTCCAGTATTTTGTTTTACTGTATCCGGCATTCCGAAACACGCCTCGGTATATCTCTTCATTTGAAAAACTATTATCTAAAAATTCCTGATAATGATCACGTATAAAGTGATAAAGTTTAACGTTATTTTTATCCTGATTGAAAGCCGGTGAAAGGATGAAATTTTCGAGTTCGCGGAACTCATCCTTTGAAATGCTTTTAATAAGGGAGAATAATTTTGTTTCCTTATTTGTATTCGGAGAAGGTTTGGTTTTTTTTTCCATTTCAGAAATTAGAAAACTGCTTTTTAATCGCTGTTATTCAGTTAAAAATTGATTTTTTATAATGAATATTAAAGTGAATTCGTAAAAGGATTTAAGTTTTATTTCTTTTTACAATATATCTGTCAAATTGTAAATTGTAGTGTAATTAAATTTTAAAAATTATTCAGAAAGGAAAAAAATATGTTTAACAGATTTTTAGCAGCGGCAGTCCTGATAGCAATGCTATACCTGCCGGGCTGCTCGGAAGATGCATCCAATAATCCAGCCGTACAGAACGGAAATCTGAATCTGATTGTAAACGGACTTGAAGATCTGGGAAGCACTGCGGTTTATGAAGGATGGATAATTGTAAGCGGAAGTCCGAAAAGTACCGGAACGTTTACTGTTAACTCTTCAGGTCAGTTATCGAAATCATCATTTGAGGTAAACCTGTCAGATCTGAACAATGCAACCGCATTTGTTATTTCCATTGAACCTGTTCCTGATCCTTCTCCGGATCCAAGCAGTAATAAAATTTTAGCAGGGGATTTTTCCGGAAATACCGCAAATATTCTGATCAGCCATCCTGCCGCCCTCGGAACGGATTTCTCATCTGCTTCGGGAAGTTACATAATCGGGACTCCGACAGACGGAGAAATGAATAATGAACTCAGCGGAATCTGGTTTCTGAAACTTCCTCCGCCTCCGCAGCAGGGTCTTCAGCTTCCTGTACTTCCGTCTGGATGGAAATATGAAGGATGGGTTGTGGTTCCCGGCAGCAGTTCTCCTTTGAGTACTGGTAAATTCACATCCGCTTCGGGATCTGATGAAGCTTCTCCATACAGCGGAAGTATGCCCGGACCGCCTTTTCCAGGTGAAGATCTTCTTCAGAACGCGCCTTCGGGATATACTTTTCCTGTGAATCTGCAGAACGGAGTTGCAGTGATCTCAATAGAACCTGATCCTGATAACAGCGCCGCTCCTTTTGCACTGAAGCCGCTGGTCGGAAATATTCCGGCGGATGCGGCGGATCACGTCACTTACAATATGGCAAATCAGTCATCTGCCAATAATCCTTCCGGAACAGTAACAAGATAATCCTCAGGATTAAAGTATTGATTTATTCAGCGGAGTTTTCAGATAAATTTTTTAGCAGATTCTGAAAGCTCCGCTTTAATTATTTTTCATATATAAACTTATCAGAACATTCTTTCCTTATTTATTAAAAAATACAGCTGAATGCCTGAATCTTTATCCGCTCAATAATAAACGGTTTTCCCTGAAATGCAGTTGATATCAGTGCTGTCCAAAACATTTT
>JAFDZR010000026.1 GCA_018266875.1 Bacteroidota bacterium | reverse complement strand
ATGATATTTACAACGTTTTGGACACTATTATCTGAATACTTTATTCGCTTATTCAACGAACATTGTTTATTAAAATAAGTATTGTTAATTTAGCTTTCGCAAACTCATAAAAATATAAATGAAATTAAAAAGTTTTATCCTTGTACTTTTTCTAATGCAAATTCCGGCTGTTTATTCTCAGGTTGATACGAATATAAACATCATAAAATATGATCTGGATTTTGACCTTTATAATAACTTACTGGAACCATATCCAATGTCTTTTTCCGCTGTGAATACTGTCAGCATGCTGGCCGGTCAGACGATCGGTCAGATAACGCTAAATGCTTATAATTATTCGCTTATTATTGATTCTGTTTCCGGTTCAGGGATGTCTTTTGTGCACGAAAATGATATGCTCAGAATAAATCTAGACAGATTCTACAGCAGCGGAGAGCTGTTCGACGTAAAGATCTATTACAGGCATAAAGATGTTTTCGATACTGCATTCTATTCCTTCAGCGGATTAATATATACTGACTCAGAGACATCAGGAGCAAGAAGGTGGTTTCCCTGCAAAGATGTCCCGAATGATAAAGCCATGCTGAAACTCAGAGCAAGAGTTCCCGCAGATGTAAAATTCGTTTCAAACGGTCTGCTTACTGATTCAACTGTAACAGGAAATTCTCTTTTTTACACATGGGAAACAAATATTCCCGTTACTACATATCTGACTGCAATGGCGGGAAGTAAGAATTATATTCTGGATGTGTTTTACTGGAAAAAACCTTCCGAACCGAACGACAGTATTCAGATCAGATTTTACAGGCAGCCGGGTGAAACCATGTTCAATTATATTAACATTAACAACAAGCTTCCTGACATGCTTGACCTGTTTTCAAAACTTTACGGTGATTATCCTTTTGAGAAGATCGCCTTCGCAACCGTTGACAAGCATTTCCCCTGGGGTGGAATGGAAAACCAGACAATAATTACATTATGTCCGAACTGCTGGACCGAGGATCTTATATGTCACGAACTTGCGCACCAGTGGTTCGGTGATATGATCTCGCCTAATTCCTGGGCAGATATCTGGCTGAACGAAGGATTCGCAACATACAATGAAGCAATTTGGGCTGAATATAAAAAAGGTCAGTCGGAATACAGAAGGAATATCATTAACGAAGCATTAAAATATCTCAGGAATGATCCGGGCTGGCCGATATATAATAAAAGCTGGGATAATTCAGATCCCAATAATCTGGAAGTATTCAATTCTGAAGTTACATATTCCAAATCCGCTTGCGTCATTTACATGCTAAGATATGTACTTGGAGATTCGGTTTTCTTTGATTGTCTGAAAGCTTATACTTCTCATCCTGAATTCAGGTTCGGGAATATTACCACAAGTTCGTTTATTGATCTGTGCGAACAGATAAGCGGCAGGAAGCTTGACTGGTTTTTCAGTCAGTGGCTGCTTTATCCCGGCTATCCGGTTTATGAAAATAATTTCAAAACGGAAAAAGGCAGTGACGGAAAGTGGGAAACAGATTACACCATTAATCAGATACAGAAGAATAAGGTATTTTATGAGATGCCTGTGGAACTCAAAGTTACATTCAGCGATATGTCAGATTCTACTTTGAAAGTACGGAATTACTACAATTTTCAGATCTATAATTTTGAATTTGACAAAAAGCCGGAAAAGATTTCTTTCGATCCGGACAATGAGATTGTCCTTAAGAAGGTAAAATAATCATTGTGAATTCCGGGAAACATCATCTTCTTTTTTTCCATAAGCTTTTAAGTCTTTCCCTGATCTTCTTTTCAGAGCCGTTTTCGGACGGCTCATAATAAATTTTATTTTTTAATTCCTCAGGCAAATAATCCTGTTCAGTAAAATTATTCTCAAAATCATGAGGATATTTATAACCGCTTCCGTATTTAAGATCTTTCATTAATTTTGTCGGAGCGTTTCTCAGGTGCAGCGGGACTCCGAATGCAGGACTGTTCTCAGCTTCATCTCTGACCTTGCTCAGCGCAGTATAAGCGGCATTGCTTTTTGGAGCACCTGCGAGATATGCTGCGGTCTGTGAAAGTACAAGAGCAGCTTCAGGCATTCCGATGTAATCAATTGCCGTAAAAGCGCTTGTTGCAAGCGTCAGAGCGTACGGATCAGCATTCCCGATATCTTCCGAAGCAAGAACTATCATCCTTCTTGCAATAAACTTCGGATCCTCACCGCCTTTAAGCATTCTTGCCATCCAGTATAAGGCTGCATCCGGATCGCTTCCCCTTACGCTTTTTATAAATGCCGAGATAATATTGTAATGTTCTTCCTGATTTTTGTCGTACTTTATATAATTTGCCTGAAAAGACTCTTTAAAGATCTCATTGGTAAGAATTATTTTTCCGCTGTTGTTTACGGATGAAAGTTTGACAGCCAGTTCAAGTCCGTTAAGTAATTTTCTTGCATCACCTGATGAAAGACCGATCAGAAAATCTCTGTCCTCAATCTCAATATCCATTTCCCTGAGCACAAAGTCATTGGTCAGAGCATTTTCAATTATTTTTTCAAAATCCGTTCTGGATAATTCCTCCAGTACAAAGACCCTGCTTCTCGAAAGCAGAGGAGAGATTACTTCAAATGAAGGATTCTCGGTAGTCGCTCCGATCAGTATAACTATCCCTTTTTCTGAACTCTGCAGCAGCGAGTCCTGCTGTGATTTGCTGAATCTGTGAATTTCATCAATAAAAAGTATTGTTTTCTTTTTCTTCTGCTTAAGATTGAACTCCGCTTTTTCTATTGCCGCCCTTACATCCTTTACGCCTGAAGAAACCGCAGAGAGCTGTATGAATTCGGAGTTTACCAATTTTGCAATGAGCAAGGCAAGAGTTGTCTTACCTACTCCGGGCGGTCCCCAGAAGATCATTGAGGCGGGTTCGTTTTTTTCTATCATGGTTCTTACCGGTCTGCCCGGAGCAATAAGATGATCCTGTCCGGCAAAGCTTTCAATATCAGCCGGTCTCATTCTTTCGGCAAGCGGAATATTTCTGTCTGTACCGGCATCGGATACATTCCCAAAGAGATCCATGTTGTTAAGTATTTAATTTTTTGTTGTAAAAATTCCTGTTTACCAGATACACTCCGGCAAGTATTAAAATCATTCCTGCAAAATGCACAGTGTAAAGGACTTCCCCGTCAAGCAGTCCCCAAATTATTGATACTATAGGAAGCAGATAAGTTACAGTTGTAGCAAACAATGCATCCGTGATCTGAATAAGTTTTGTATAAAGTATCAGGGCAAATGCAGTTCCTACTATTCCAAGAATTGCTATGCACAGCATTGAGAATCCGCTGCCGGGAACAGTTTCAAATCTGTGAATGAAATCAGTTGAGAATAAATAGATCATGCAGAAAGGACCAACAGACAACAATGAAACTGCAGTAACAATTAAAGATCTTATATCTGACAAATAAACTTTAATGAGATTCAGACTTACTGCATAGCACAGAGTAGCAGCTATTACAAGCCATATATAAACATTTATGCTTCCGAATATTCCGGATTCATCAACCAGGCTTAATCCGGCTATTCCCGCAAAGCCGAGTATCATTCCCGCGACCTGTATGAGTTTTATTTTATATTTAAAAATAAATACTGCTATTATCATCGTGAATATCGGAGTCAGTGCGTTTATTATCCCGACCACCGAGCTTGAAATCACCGTCTGTGAAATTGCAAAGAGCAGATAAGGTATCAGGTTACCAATAATACCAATTAAAACCATAACAAATAATATCCTCCCGGGAATTCTTCTAAGATATTTTAATGCGACCGGAAGCATCACAAGGAATGCGAAAGTCAGTCTCATAGTTGCAACCTGCCCGGGCGAAAAAGCGACAAGTCCTTTTTTAATAAGGATATATGAACTTCCCCAGATTAGTGTAAGCGCTGCAAGTAAAGTCCAGGCAAGTAAATCATTACTCTTCGTGAATCGTTTTTTCAGCTGCAGCATTTGTTTTGATTTATGTAAAATAATATTAATTTTTCAAAACAATAATGAAGAACATTTTAAAGTCCGGGAATAAATTCCTGATCTTGTTAAATATCACAAGTATTTTATTCAGGATTTGGATTACAATATTGAATTAGTCTTTGATTTGAATTAAGTTTGAATATACTCAAAATGAATAAACCGGATCATAAAATAATTTTTCATGTGGACATGGATGCTTTTTTCGCTTCATGCGAGGAAGCGATAAATCCTTCCCTCAAACTTAAACCTCTTGTGGTTGGCGGGACGCGGGAAGATAAGAGAAGCATTGTTGCATGTCCTAATTATCTTGCCAGAGCGAAAGGAGTAAGAACTGCCATGCCGCTTACAAGAGCAATGCTTCTCGTACCTGACGGTAATTTCATAAGAAGCACCCGCGGACTGTATTCCGATTATTCCAAAAGAGTCAGGGAAATTTTTTATAGGTACACTCCTGCAGTTCAGCCGGTCAGCGTTGACGAAGCTTATCTTGACGTAACTGGAGTTCTCCATCTTCACAGTAACGACCATTTACAGCTTGCCGAAAAGATAAGAAAGGAAATCAAAGATACTCTTAAGATAACCTGTTCGATAGGCATTGCCGTTAATAAGATATGCGCAAAGATCGCATCAAAGCTCAACAAACCGGACGGAGTTACGCTTGTTCCATTCGGAAATGAAAGGGAGTTTCTGAGTAAGATGTCAATTGATAAAATCCCGGGAGTCGGGAAATCAACGCAGCTTAAACTCAGGAAATACGGTATTGAACTCATTGGTGATATTCTTAAATTCGATCAGAGTTTTTATGATAAGGAGATTGGTTTTCATACTTCTTTTCTTCTTAATGTTGCAAACGGAAAAGGAAGCGATACAGTAAAGGAAAATGATGATGAGAGAAAATCTCTTTCAAAAGAAAATACTTTTTATGAAGATGTTTCGGACAGGGATTTCCTGCTTTCAGAGCTTTATTATCTGATGGAGAAATGCTGTCAGAAACTTAGAAAGGTAAAGCTGAAAGGCCGAACGATTACGGTTAAAGTAAAATATTTTGATTTCACCGTTAATCAGAGGTCTTATACGACTTTAAAATATTCAAATCTCGAAACAGACTTTTACGAAGATGCTGTGATGCTGCTTGATAAAATGCTGGCAAGCAAGAAAAAGATACGTCTACTCGGAGTCAGATTTTCGGAATTTGTAGCCGGCGATGACGCTGTTCAGGAAAATCTTTTTGACGATGTTGATAAGAAGGAGAAACTTCTGAATAAACTGGATACGATTAGAAAGAAATATGATTTCGGGATAGTTAAATTCGGGAGAACGATGAAATTGAAGTAGAGTTAAACTCTGTTCATATATCACTGTCATTACCTGGCGCATCTGCCGTGAATGACTGTAAAATTAAGTATTCAGCAATGATAAATATGGATTACTCCGGGGATTTAGAAAAGAGATGAAAACTACTTACTAAAAACCATCACAAAATCATTCATCACATAGCCGCCGCCTATATCCATATCCATTACCCTTTCAATTTTAAATCCATTTTTAAAATAAAAATTTACAGCATTTATATTCTGCCTGTTTACAGTCAGTCTGATGGTTTCATAATCAATTTTTGAAAATACTTTGTTAAGCAGAGCTTTTCCGATTCCCTTCTTCTGTATCCCGTTATCTATATAAAGTTTATGAAGAAAATAATTCTTATCTCCTTTATGACTTATTGAAATGAATCCTGCCATCCTGCCGTCCAGATAAGCTGCTGTAAAAATATTCTTATCCTCCCTGATCTGCTTCTTCAGACTTTTAAAAGAATACATTAAATCAAGCATGTACTCTACCTGATCGGCCCCGATTATCGGAGGATAGTATTCTCTCCATATCTTCGCCGCAATTACTGACAAAGCTTTAATATCCTCATCGTTATTTATTTCTTTGAATGTCAGTTTCATTTCCGGCCGATATAAAAATTAATTTTTCCTTGTATACTTGAGATTAATGATATTCAATCCGTCCACATAAAATCCCTCAATATTCTTTCCCAGCAGATAGATCTTCTGATTGTAATAAAGATACAGCCAGGCAGCATCCCTTATAACAATTTCCTGCATCTTATCATAAATCTTTTTTCTTTCGCTGAAGTCAGTGATCTTCAGAGCGTCCTCATAAAGTCTGTCAACTTCAGGATTCGAATAACCGACTCTGTTTGGTCCGTTCGGCGTAATATTCTTACTGTAAAAAAGCGCCATGAAATTTTCCGGGTCATAATAATCCGCTCCCCAGCTGGCTCTCCAGAAAGGGAACAATCCGTCTTCCTGTTTTGAAATAAGAGTTGACTGTATCATCTGATCAAGTTTCAGATCGATTCCAATATCTTTGAACTGCTGCTGAACTGCAACTGCAAGCGTCTTCTGTATTTCTTCATTTCCCGTGACAAGTGTAAGTTCAAGTCCTTTGCCGTCGGGATAACCGGCTTCCTTTAAAAGCTGTATTGCTTTTTCTTTATCATACTTGTATCCTTTTATATCGGGATTAAAGCCCGGCATTCCCGGCGGAATGGGACCGTTTATGGCTGAAGTGCCTCTGTTCTTCAATACAAATTTAAGAATCTTGTCTCTGTCCACGGCATAATTAAGCGCCTGCCTTAATTTCAGATTATTAACAAAAGGTCCTGTCTTACCTCCGGGAAGTTCCGGTGACTGCATCATTCCGAAGAATACTGTCTGCAGCCATGGTTGTTTTTTCAGATCATAAAGATCACGCTGTGAATCTATGAGATTCCCGTTCTCATCTGTTATCTGATCATAAGTTTCTGAGGACGGATCGTGATAATCATATTTTCCGTTCTGGAAATCGAGGAATTCAGTTTCGGATGACTGAGTAAAAGTAATTTTAATTCCTTCCAGATAAGGTATGGCATTTCCGTTACTGTCTTTATCCCAGTAATTTTTATTTTTTGCGAATACAAGCTCTTTATCAAGATCCCATTTTACAAAACTGAACGGACCTGTTCCTACAGGATGCTGTCCGAATCTGTCCCCGTAAAACTCAACAGCTTCTTTCGGATAGACAAAACCATAAGTCATGGTAAGTATGCTTAGAAACGGAGCAAAGGGTTTCGTAAGTTCGATCACAAAAGTAGAGTCATCAGGCGCTTTCAGTCCTGTGATCTCTTTCACCTCACCGGAATTTTTACCTGACATAAAATCTATATATTCCTGCGCTCCCTTAATCCTGTCCCTGTAAACCCATTGTCCGCGGGTCTTTGTTTTCGGATTGTTTACTCTTTCAATGCAGTATTTAAAATCAGAAGCCGTTGCTTTTCTTCCCTTACCTTTTGTCTCAGTGAAACATTCGTTATCATGGAAGTAAACATCATTCCTTAAATGAAAAGTATAAGTGAGAGCGTCTTCGGAAATTTCCCAGCTTTTTGCAATGCAGGGAATGATATTGCTTTGTCTGTCAAACTGAACGAGACCTTCCATCATAACGGACAGTCCCCATATTGACTGTATGGAATTTGACATCACCGGCTCAAGTGTCTCAATATTCTGATTTAAGTTCAGATTGAAGATTTTGCTGTCGTTATCAGTCTTTTTACCGCATGAACTTACCAAAACTGCAGATAATAAAAATAATATCAGTGGAAATTTTTTCATTTAAAGATAATTTGTATTTTGTAATGTTACAAAATAAATAAATTAAGATATAAATAATAATGTAAGAAAAAATAAATATGGATAAAACCACTCACGAAAATATTATCAAAGCGCATTATCTTAAAAGTCTGTCGGCTACTGATTATCTCGTCAACTATTTTAATATGTATGATATTCTTAAGAAAAGACTTTCTCAGAAGGCGGATAAAACATATCTGACATTCTATGATGAAAACGGGGAAAAGGTAAGCCTGACATACCGGGATTTTGTCCAGAGATCTTTTCAGCTGGCGAATTTTCTTGTTAACAGCGGAATAAAAAAAGGAGACAGAATAGCTACCTTTTCACATAATCATTTCAAAACGGTAATTTTATATTTCGCATCATGGTCAATCGGAGCAGTGGTCGTTCCGATTAATGTCAGCGAAGAGCCCGAAAGAGTAAATTACATTCTTGAAAATTCGGAGACCAGGATAGTTTTCACCAGGGAAGAATACACAGACAAGCTTAATAAAACCGGCTGCTCAAAGAACGTTACGATAATTCCTTTTGATAAATTTTCTTTCGATGCTTATTCCGACGAACTGAAACCTTCAGATACAAATTTTGACAAGGAAGCTGAATGCCTGATTGTTTACACATCCGGCACAACGGGAAATCCGAAAGGAGTGGTGCTGACTCAGTATAATCTGATGGCGGACGCATATGCCATTTCCGAATGGCACGGACTTCACAACGATGATGTAATGATGTGCGTACTGCCGATTCATCATGTAAACGGAACAGTTGTAACAATAATGACTACCATGTTTTACGGAGGTAAATTGATCCTTAATCAGAAATTTCAGACGGACTTATTTCTGAAAAGACTCCAGGATGAGAATGTTAAAGTAGTCAGCGTTGTGCCGACGCTGCTGCAGTTTTTACTTCACTCGGATGAAGATTCCGGAAAATACGATCTTAAGAATTTTTCTCACATTATCTGCGGAGCCGGACCGCTGACATGCGAAATTGCAAGGAATTTCGAAGAGAGGTTCGGATTAAGGATAGCGCACGGATACGGTCTTTCTGAGACTACTTGTTATTCATGTTTCATTCCCGTTGATCTGAAAAGTGACGAACATTTCAGATGGCAGAATGAATTTGGATTTCCGTCTATCGGCATTCCGGTAGTCTGCAATGAAATGGAAATCCATAATGACAAAGGCGAATCTCTTCCTGAGAATGAAAAAGGAGAAATAGTGATCCGCGGACATAACGTTATGAAATATTATTTCAATAATGATGAAGTGAATAAGAAGACATTTGAATTCGGATGGTTCAGAAGCGGGGACGAAGGATTTTTCAAATACGATAATTCTGGGAGAAAATATTTTTTCATAACAGGAAGAATAAAGGAATTAATAATCAGGGGAGCAGTGAATATATCTCCTCTTGAGATTGACGAAGTATTGTCGGGAATAGAATTTGTTAAATCGGGAATAGCGGTTGGTTTCGACAATGACTGGTACGGCGAGGAAGTCGGAGCGCTGGTAATGCTGAGAGAAAATTTCAAAGATCACCCTGACAAAGAAAAGCTCAAAGAAGAAATAATCTCAAAATGCCGCGGTCATCTTCCGTTCTTCAAATCCCCGAAAGTCGTTCTGTTCTCTGATTCGATCCCGGTAACTTCAACAGGGAAATACCAGAGGAACAAAGTAAAGGATTTGTTTAAAAAATGGAAGGAAGTGCAGTTTAAGAAATAATTGCAAATTTCAAAAGACAAATGACAAATTTCAAAAATGATTTATTTCTGAAATTATTAGATGTTTGAAAATTTAAATGTATTTCATTCCCTATCACTTCCGGTTATTAATTAATCATTAATTATTTGTTCCGAAGGATATCAACCGATTCTGATCTTAAATGATTTTAACTCCAGTTCCCAAACATTAACTTGGAATGAACTTGAAAAGTGATTCTGTTTCATAACTACTGAATATTCATCTGACTCTACTTTTCACAAAATCCAAATATTTCTAATTGACTAATTAACTGATCATAAATAAATTATCAGAGGATCTGATCTTTAAAATACTTTGCAAATAAAAATACTTTTAGTTTAATATCCGGGAGTACAAGCTAAATTGTATCCGGCATTTATCAGTCAGGAGTGACATCAGCTCTACAAATAAAATTTAACTGACATTTTAAATTTCAAAAAAAAACATTCCCCCTTCTTGCAGAGGAGGGGGCTGGAGGTGCATGATGAAGACGAGAATCTTTAACAGAACAGAATTCAAACAAAAAAGAAAAGACCTTAGAAACAATCCGACAAAATCCGAAAGAATGCTTTGGAATATAATGAATGGGAAAAAACTTGGCTGATATAAGATCCGAAGAAAGTATGGGGTAGGTGAATAAGTAATTGATTTTTACTGCGCAGAGAGAATACTCGCAATCGAAATCGATGGAGATATTCATGATGATATAAATTCGCTAAAGCTCGATAAAGAAAGAAAAGACTTTTTTATAATGTTTGGAAAAAAAATTTTTAAGATTAAGAAGTGAAGATGTTGGAAAGGATATTGATTCTGCAGCTCAAACCATTCTGAATGAACTAAGGAAAACCAACCTATAACCACCTCCCCGCAAAGGAAGGGAATTAATTTTGAAAAATAAAAATTTCAGCAAGTTTCATAATAATTTTTTTATTTTATAAGATCAATTTGACAAGATATGGAAAGAGGATAAATTCAACTTCCTATTTGCATTCTTTAATCATAAACTATAATCTGAAAGATACAAATGTTATTAAATTTACAATTTTCAAAAATTCAATAAATGTTGAATTTTCGCTCAATCAAATATTCCAAATTTGAAATTTGAAATTTTCATTGCGCCTTTTTTTCTTGGTGATAAAAAATCATCACAGATCCAGCGAAAACATCTTCAGGTCATCTCTTCTTCTCCAGTTCATTTTCAGCCAGAATGATTTTGCTTTAAGATTTACTTCATCAACCATTATCATGCATCTTCTGATCCCGGCTGACCTCAGTTTTTCGAGACTTAATTCTATCAGCGCTGAAGCGATATTTTTATTTCTGTGGTCTCTGCTGACAGCAAGGTGATATATAAATCCCCGTCTGCCGTCATGTCCGCAGAGGATGGTTCCGGCGAGCGCATCACCCTCTTTACATATAAAACTCATTCCTTTATTTCTTTTCAGATAGCTTTCAATTTCCTCTGGAGTATCGCCTATAGTTAAATTTATGCCGTCTGTCTTTTCCCAGAATTCCTTCAGGAAAGGAAAATGTCCTGATTCCATTTCTAAATATTCAAGATCAATGTTCTGAGCTTTCACCTATTTCTGAAAGATATTAAAATGATTAAAAAACATGCAGTGATTATATAATTTGAAATTTGAAATTCGTAATTAGAAATTTCCTTTACTCTTCTTCTTCAGCGCGCAGTTTTTCAAGGACAGAATAATCCTCAAGCGTGGTCACATCTCCCCTGACCTCTCCGCTGTGCGCAAGTTCGCGAAGAAGTCTTCTCATGATCTTGCCGCTTCTTGTCTTCGGCAGAGAATCAGAAAATCTGATCTCATCCGGTCTTGCAAGAGCTCCGATCTCCTTTACGACCCAGTCTTTGAGTTCCTGTTTGAGTTCATCTGACGGCATCTGACTTCCTTCAAGCGTTACAAAAGCGCAGATTGAATTCCCCTTGACTTCATCCGGTTTTCCTACTACAGCCGCCTCTGCAACTTTCATATGAGCCACAAGGGCAGATTCCACTTCAGCAGTCCCCAGTCTGTGACCGCTGACATTAAGCACATCATCCACTCTTCCCATTACCCAGAAATATCCGTCCTTGTCTACTCTCGCTCCGTCCCCTGTAAAATAAATTCCGGGAAATTCGCTCCAGTACTGAAGTTTATATCTTTCATCGTCTTTATATATAGTCCTCAGCATTGACGGCCACGGTTTTTTTATAACAAGCAATCCGCCGCTACCCTTTCCGACCTTTTTTCCTTTTTTATCCACTACTTCAGCTTCAATGCCGAAGAAAGGCAGTGTTCCTGATCCTGGTTTTGTCGGAGTTGCTCCCGGAAATGGAGATATCATGATTGCGCCGGTCTCAGTCTGCCAGTAAGTGTCAACTATAGGACATTTTTCCTTACCTATCATTTTATTGTACCACATCCAGGCTTCGGGATTGATCGGTTCGCCGACTGTACCCAGAAGTCTTAGAGATCTCAGGTTGTATTTTTCCACCCAGTGATTCCCCCATTTTATAAAAGCACGTATAGCAGTCGGAGCGGTATAAAAGATCGTGATCTTGTATCTGTCTATTAACTGCCAGAATCTGTCGGGTTGCGGGAAATTCGGAGCGCCTTCATATATGAAAATTGTTGCGCCGTTCTGAAGCGGTCCGTAAACAACGTAACTGTGTCCGGTAACCCAGCCGATATCAGCTGTGCACCAGAATACATCTTCATCCCTGATGTCGAAAATATATTTAGTGGTAATATAAGTCTGAACGGAATAACCTCCTGTTGTATGCAGAATTCCTTTCGGCTTTCCGGTTGTTCCGCTTGTATAAAGTATATAGAGCGGATGTTCGGAATCAAGTTTTTCCGCAGGACATACATCAGAGACATCAGCCATTTCCTCATGATACCATTTATCATAAAAATCATTCCAGTTAATTTTACAACCACATCTCTTTACCGTGATCACATTCTTAACCGAAGGACAGTTCGGAAGCGCTTCGTCAACATTATTTTTAAGATGAACTATCTGTCCCCTTCTGTTCGCTCCATCCGCCGTAATCACAAGCGAAGCTTCCGCATCTGTGATCCTGTCAACAAGAGCGTTTGCGGAAAATCCTCCGAAGATAACGGAATGAACGGCACCTATCCTGGCGCATGCAAGCATTGCAACAACAGCTTCAGGTATCATAGGCATGTATATACAAATTCTGTCTCCTTTTTTTATCCCGATATTTTTGAGAACATTTGAAAACTTTCTTACTTCACATGCAAGCTGACTGTATGTAAGAGTCTGAGTGTCACCCTGTTCGCCTTCAAAGAATAAAGCGACTTTGTTTTTTCTGTAAGTCTCAAGATGCCTGTCGAGACAGTTATAACTCAGATTGATCTTTCCGCCCGTAAACCATTGTGAATGAGGCGCTTTCCACCTGAGAACTTTTTTCCACGGCTTGAACCAGTGAAGTTCTTCTGCGATCTTAGCCCAGAACTTTTCCGGATCCTTAATGGATTTTTCATAAGCTCTCTTGTACTGCTGAAAAGATTTTATGTATGCTTTTTCAGCAAAGTTCTTTTTCGGTTTGAACAGTCTGTTCTCTCTTGATAAAGAAGTTATGTTTTTTTCTTTGTCGTTATTTTTTGCCATAATGAAATAGAAATTAGATTGTGTAAAAAATAAGTATTTAGATCGTAATAAAAAATTAACAAGGAAGATTTTAAATCCCGGATATTAATATGAGGATTTGGAGATTTGAAAGTGAATAAATTCCGCTTTCCAGCAGGGATTGCGTACCAGTAACTAAACTAATTGTTTCTGCAATCCCGCAGGGATTGCGTACCAGTAACTAAACTAATTGTTTCCGCAATCCCGCAGGGATTGCGGATTGGTTATTCAGGTTCTTTCAAAATATACTTATCGTCATAATCTACATCAAACGCTTTCAATAAGGATTTATATTCATCAGTAAATTTCTTTTTCTTGTGATGCTCTTCCTGATTCTCTATGTATCTTATCACTCTTTTAAGATCCGAATGACTGTATGAAAATGCAGCAAATCCTTCCTGCCAGGCAAACCTTGAATTCGTAAATTTCCTTTCATTGATCCATGTTGAAGATCTCATTTTAATAATCTTCAGTAAATCGGATAAAGCCTGATGAGGTCTGTAACCGATCAGGATATGAATATGGTCTTCAACACCGTTAATTATCATGAGCTTGTGTTTTTCTGATTGAATTATACCTGTGATATATTTGTATAATTCATCTTTCCATGATTTTTGAATCAGCGCTCTTCTGTATTTCACAGCAAATATTAATTGTATGTGGAGTTTTGTGTATGTGTTTCCCATTGTTTTTTGTTTTTAATTAACGATACGATGTCCCTACGGGACATTTTTTTATGATTTTAATTTTGAATTGCTAACAATACGATGTCCCTACGGGACACTTTTTTTGATTTTGATTTTGAATTGCTAACAATACGATGTCCCTATGGGACACTTTTTTTTGATTTTGATTTTGATTTTGTGCGAGCTGGGGATATCCGGTTATGGATTTAATGCCCAGCACATATAAAAATATATTGCTAAATAAATTTTGTCAAAGGTAAATATATTCGATTTGTGAAAAAACCCGTATTCAATTTTGTTGATTAATTTTTGACCAATACGCAATCCCTACGGGATTGGTTTTTGGGGGATTTTTTTGAGGAGGGGGGAATGATAAAAACCAATTTAAGCATAACATTCCTAAATTGATTTAACACATTAAAATAATTAATTTGAATTAAATAAATTTTTCAGGTCTTTATGAGTAAAATTGCATTTGTTTTTCCCGGGCAGGGATCACAGACTGTCGGAATGGGAAAAGATCTTTTTGATAATTTCAATGAAGCAAAAGATATATACGCCAGAGCCGATGAGATCATGGAAATGCCTCTGAGTAAAATTTCATTTGAAGGACCTGCGGAATTATTAACGCAGACTCATATCACACAGCCGGCTTTGTTTGTTCATTCTTACATTCTATTAAAACTCATCAACGGCAGAATTATTCCGGATACCGCAGCCGGACATTCTCTCGGCGAATATACAGCAAATGTCTGCGCGGGCTCATTTTCTTTTGAAGACGGACTCAGACTTGTTAAAAAAAGAGGTGAGCTTATGAAAGTATCAGGGATCAACAGACCGGGAACAATGGCTGCTGTGATAGGACTTACTCCACAACAGGTTGATGAGATCTGCGAAGAAGCTAAGGAACATCAGATAGTTCAGCCGGCTAATTACAATGCTCCGGGACAGATCGTAATTTCAGGAGATGTCGAGGCAGTTCACCGGGCAATGAAAATTGCAAAGGAAGAACCTTACAGAAGCAAGATGGTAAAAGAGCTTCAGGTAAGCGGCGCATTTCATTCGGAACTGATGGTCACTTCTTCCGAAGAATTGAAAGTTGCCCTTGAAAATACTGATGTCAGGGATCCGAAAATCCCGGTTTATTCAAATGCCGAAGCTGAACCGGTTTCAGAAAAAGAATTAATAAGAAACGCATTATACAGACAACTGATGTCATCTGTAAAATGGCAGGGGCTTACAGAAAATATGATCAAAAACATGAACATAAAAAAATTTTATGAGATCGGCCCGGGGAAAGTTCTGACCGGACTGATCAAAAGAATAGATCCCGATGTTGAGCTTTTCAACATTGGAACAGCAGAAGACATTATTAATTTAAAAAAATAAATGACAGAAGAAATCAAATATCTCGAATACAACGGATTAAAGATCGATCCGGTTATTTTTACACAGGGATTTGTTCCCGGATGCGATATGAGGATCTGCGGCGGACAATGCTGCAACTGGGGAGTTTACATGGACAGAGATTTTCAGGAAGTAATAATGAAACATGAGGAACAGATAAAGGAAGTTATGGATGAACATCAGCTCAGAGACACTTCACTCTGGTTTGAAAAAGAACTTGAAGAGGATGAGGATTTTCCTTCGGGTTATGCTATCGGGACGGAATTATACATTACCCCACAGGGAGTAACACAGTGTGTATTCAAAGACAAGCGCGGGTACTGTTCACTGCAGGTAACCGCAGTTGAGAAAGGAATGCATAAATGGGAAATTAAACCTAAATACTGCATTATGTATCCGCTTACAATTGTTGATAATACTCTGACATATGATTCAGATCATGCAGACAGACTTGATTACTGCGGAAGAGAGCATGAGGAAAATTTCTCACAGACAGTATTCGAGGCGATGACCGAGGAATTAAAATTCATACTCGGCGATGATGGATATAAATTTCTTTATGATCACTTCAACAGAAATTATCAGAAGAAATATCAGATTCAGTTAACAAAATAAAATAATATGACAGACTTTAAAGAAAGAGTGATACTTATTACGGGCGGATCGCGGGGTATCGGCAGAACAATTGCCGAATCTTTTTCCGAAGACGGGGCGACGGTCATTGTAACCTACAGAAATTCAATCGAAGAAGATCATTTTAACTCAAAAGGGATAAAACATTTTCAGTGTGATGTGTCCGACATGAAATCCGTTCAGGCGATGGTTGACAGCATTTTAAAAGATTACAGTAAGATAGACGTACTTGTAAACAACGCAGGCATTACAAAGGACGGACTTCTGATGAGAATGAGCGAGCAGGACTGGGATGCTGTGATTGACACAAATTTAAAAGGCGTTTTTAATATGACCAAAGCTGTCACAAGAAGCATGATGGGAAAGCGATACGGGAAGATAATCAATATCACTTCCGTAGTCGGGATAACAGGTAATGCGGGACAGGCAAATTACGTTGCGTCAAAAGCAGGTGTTATCGGATTCACAAAATCGATAGCCAAGGAACTTGCTTCAAGGAATATCAACGTTAACGCAATCGCTCCCGGATTCATAGAAACGGAAATGACAGGCAGACTTTCCGACGAGGTAAAACAGAGTTACATGAACATGATACCGCTTAAGAAATTCGGAAAGAGCGAAGACATAGCCAGAGCTGTAAAATTCCTCGCCGGCGATGATTCTGATTACATAACCGGACAGACCCTCTGTGTGGACGGCGGGATCGTAATGTAAATTCACTTAAGAAAATTTATAAACAAATAATTCAAATATTATGGATCATAAAAAAGAGAAAACTCCGTTGATTGCAAAAGTGCTTCCACTGCTTATTCTAGCTTTCGTGTTTATTGCAGGATGCAGGAATAATTTTGACAATCTGAACGGCAGGGTATTTTTATACAAGGACAGTGTTTATGAATTCACAGCAGGGTTTGACAAAGACACTTTATTCTATATAATGAAAGATGCTAGAAGACCTTTTTTCCATAAAACAACATTCAAGAAAAAAAAGGTTGATGATTCTACTTTTATAATTACAGTTAAAGACAAACCCAAGTTCTGGGATAAAGACACATGGGAAATTGTGGTAACGGATGATAAGGGATTCAGGTCGAAGGAATCTGGAAATTATTACAATCTTTATTCTGACAGTCTTATAGTAAAAAAGGCGCCTGAATTTCAGTAACAAATAAATTTTAATGCAAGAATAACTGATAAATTTGGAAAATAAGATGAAGTTACGAAAAGAAACTTTTGAAACTGATTCGGGAATAGTGATTCCTGAATTTCTGAATGAACCTAAAGAAATACCTGATCCTGGAAAATATCCTTATCTCAGGGGCGTTCACAGTTCTATGTACAGATCAAGATTGTGGACAATGAGACAATATGCTGGATTTGCCACGGCAGAGGAATCCAATGAAAGATATAAATTCTTAATTCAGTCAGGCACAACCGGTCTTTCAGTTGCTTTTGATCTTCCCACGCAGATAGGATATGACAGCGATGATCCGATGAGCGAAGGAGAGGTCGGAAAAGCCGGAGTGGCAATAGATTCGCTTGAAGATATGGAAACTCTTTTTGACGGGATTAAGCTTGCGGATATTACAACTTCCATGACAATAAATTCCACCGCCGCAATACTGCTGATGATGTACGTTGCAATTGCAAGGAAACAGAATGCCGATCTGACAAAACTTTCGGGAACAATTCAGAATGATCTTTTAAAAGAATATATAGCCCGAGGAACTTACATATACCCTCCCGGACATTCCATGAGACTAATTACTGATATTTTTAAATGGTGCAGTGAGAATCTTCCTTCTTGGAATACAATTTCGATAAGCGGATATCATATCCGCGAAGCAGGCTCCAGCGCAGTTCAGGAAGTTGCATTCACATTATCAGACGGTATCGAATATGTCAAGTCCGCCATCGAATCCGGACTTGACGTGGATGATTTCGCAAAGCGGCTTTCATTTTTTTTCAACTCGCATAATAATTTCATAGAGGAAGTTGCAAAGTTCAGAGCGGCAAGAAGGATCTGGGCAAATATAATGAAGGAAAGATTCGGGGCAAAGGATGAGTCAAGCATGAAACTCAGATTTCACGCTCAGACAGGAGGTTCGACTTTGTCAGATAAGCAGATCGAGAACAATATAGTAAGAGTCACTGTACAGGCTCTTGCTGCTGTTTTCGGCGGCTGTCAGTCGCTTCATACAAACGGAAAAGACGAGGCGATTTCACTTCCAACCGAACAGTCCGTACAGACTGCATTAAGGACTCAGCAGATCATTGCATATGAAAGCGGTGCGGCTGATTCAGTAGATGCATTGGGCGGATCATATCTTATAGAATATTTTACTGACAAAATAGAGGAAGAAGCTCTTGAGTATATAAAGAAGATTGATGAAATGGGCGGAGCTTCAAAGGCAATTGAATTCAACTATCAGAAAAACGAGATAGAGAAAAATGCTTATCATCTTCAGAAAGAGCTTGAGGAAAAGAGAATAATTGAAGTCGGCGTGAATGAATTCACTACCGAACTTCAGGAGGAACATGTTCTGTTCAAAGTAGATGACAACGTAAGAAAACGTCAGACAGCCAAACTGAAAGCTCTCAGAGAAAAAAGAGACAACAAAAAAGTCAGCGGAATACTTGATACAATTAAATCGAAAGCGAAGACCGGGGAGAATCTGCTTCCGTTTATTCTGGAAGCGGTTGAGGAATATGCAACTGTAGGCGAGATCTCAAACTCACTGCGTGATGTCTGGGGTGAATACAAAGCCGTTTAGAATTTTCAATATTCTTATCATTTTTAAACGTGTCTGTATATAAATTATTCTGATTACTGAATTTCAGAATAGTTATATTTGTGAAACTTAAATTGCCCCTGATTTTTTTTCAGCAGATTAATATTTAAAAAATTAATTCAGTAATCATTCATTCATAATGGAACAGAAAGTAATCTGGGTCACCGGAGCTTCGACCGGCATTGGCAAGGAAATAGCAAATGCTTTTTCCAAAGCCGGTCATATTGTAGCAGTTTCCGCAAGGAGAAAATCGAGACTAGTAAAGATCGTCAGTGAAATAAAATTCGCAGATAGAGAAGCATCAGCTTTTGTCTGCAATGTAATGTCAGAAAGAAGCATTCAGTCAACGGCAAAAAGAATAATGGAAAAATACGGAAGGATCGACTGCCTCATTAATAATGCGGGTTCTACTGTATTTAAATCCTTTACTGACACAAAAAGTTTTGATTACGATATGGTGCTGAACACAAATCTGAGAGGAGCATTTCTCTGCATTAAATCAGTTCTTCCTCAGATGATCAAGAAAAAGAAAGGACATATAATAAATGTTTTATCGGTAGCCGCAAACACAGCTTTTGAGAACAGCGCGGTTTATTCCGCATCCAAAGCAGGATTGCTGGCGCTATCTAACTGTTTAAGAGAGGAAGTAAGACGATATAACATTAAGATCAGCAATATTTTACCCGGAGCGGTGGAGACTGCAATGTGGGAAAGCAAAGCCAGACAGAGATATAAGAACAGGATGATGCAGCCGGAAGATATTGGCAAGATCGTTTACGACATTTACAACCAGCCCAAGAGAGTTCTTATCGAGGATGTCATTGTAAGACCTCTTAAAGGAGATATTTAATTCATCGGATCTCAAATCCTTTTCTTCCGGATTTTACATTAATCATTACACAATTCAACAAGAAAATCATTTCTTTCTAAATTAATTTGTAAAACCCTTTTATAAAAAATGTTTTTTTGAATAAGACTTTCTTCTGGACTTATACAAGAAAAAATTTTTGACACCAATTTATCCTCACGTCCATGCCAGCCGTTTCGAATGAAGGTGATAAATTATACAATTTCAAATTTCAGACCATATTTTTAATTTAAAATGTATAAATTAACCTAAATCTTCTGATATGAAAAATAATTCTGCCCGCATTTTATTAATATTATTAATGATGATTTCCTGTAACTTATGTGCACAGGAATACTGGAGCAGAAAGCCCACACCCGTAAATCAGGATCTTCAGAATTGTTTTTTTATTAACGGTAATACTGGCTGGGCAGCAGGTGATTCAGGCACAGTAATAAGAACAACTGACGGAGGAAACAACTGGGAGCTTCAGAACACAGGGACAGATTACAACATTCAGGATATTTATTTCATAAATTCATCAACCGGATGGGCACTCGCCTGGAATATTTTCCCCGACTCAAATTCTTTTCAGGGAACGATAATTTTAAAAACAACAAACGGCGGAGATATCTGGACAAGCTCAATGTATCCTGATACTAATTCATTCATGAAATCAGTTTTTTTTAAAGATGCACAGAACGGATACCTTGGAGGAGTTCCCTCTTCCATAGTTTATACTACAAACAGCGGTCAAAGCTGGAACAAGTCCCAGATCGACAGTAACCTGTCATTACTTCTGCCGGTTTTAAAAATAAAATTCTTCGATAACAATACAGGTTATGCCTGCGGCGGTTTCAGAGATATAGGTGGTATTGTTTGGGTTACAACTAATACCGGTCTGAACTGGACAGGAACTGTTGTCGCTCCTGAACCTTTTTTTGATATGGATATAATTTTCTCAAATAAAGTTATAATGTCCGGAGGTGATCTTGAATTCGGTTCAAGTATTGCAAGAACGACCAATACAGGTATGAACTGGTTTTATGATACTCTTGGTGTATTCGGTCTTGCTACAGGGATCAGTTTCAGAACCCCGGCAGAAGTCTGGATGACGGGAAGCTATTCACAGAAATTTCTGATCTCTTCCGATTCGGGTAACAGCTGGAATTCCGTGTATACTCCTGACAGTGCTGCTTTGTTTGATATTGAATTTCCCGATACGAATACCGGCTATGCATGCGGTGAAAAAGGATCAGTCTATAAGTATGACAGGACTTCAACTTTCGTAACCAGTGAATACAGTTATATTGATTTCAGCACTTTCCGCTTACAGCAGAATTTTCCAAATCCGTTCAATCCGGTTACAGAGATCAGATATGAGATTGAAAAGGCAGGATACATTAGTCTGAAAGTGTACGATATGAAAGGTTCCGAAATAAAAACCTTAAGAAATGAGTACATGACTCCCGGAGTTTATAAAGAATATTTTTCCGGCAATAACCTTCCCAGCGGTGTGTATTTTTTAAGAATTGAGAACGGCGGAAAATCGGGTACCGTAAAGATGATCCTGATAAGATAAGGATTATCTGAAACCTAATACAGTATTTGATTACGAAGACACAGCCGTAAGCTTCAGCTATCAGTTTTAAAATTAAATTTTTTAATAATGAACCATTAAAAAAGCCGTGAAGAATTTTCCTCACGGCTTTGATGTTATATTCAGATTTTTATTTCTTAATGTTTCATTTTGTGAATAAAGAATTTTTATTTTTCGGGTTAACTATCATTTCCCATTTCCCCGATCTTTTTTCATTCTTTAAACATTACATTCTTTTTATTATTTAAGGGATAAATATTGTGTTTAATACCCTCGGATTTGGTTTTCATTAATAATGTCTTACTGTCATTAACCGGCTTCGTTGGAGCAGCTCCCGGAGGCGCTTGTCTGGATACAAAATTGAATCCATTATTATCACAGATCGTGAAATCAGTAAGATCAGCAATATAATCGCCGTTCAGGTCAGAGACAATATAACCGGATGCAAAATTAAGTGCATCATTGTCAATTATTGAAAGGTCTGAAATATCTATTACTCCGTCCTGATTGCAGTCACCGCTGTATTGACAGTATTTGCCTGATTTAAGTATCAGATTGCTTCCGTATGCCTGTGAAGATGCAGTTGTGAAATTATAGCTGAATGGTGATCCTGCCGTATAAACCTGTCCGCCGGATTTGCTCCAGGTTTCTATTCCGTTTCTGCTGTTTACCTGCAGATAATATGTTCCTGAAGGAGCATTTGCAAAAAGGAAAGAACCTGTGAACGTTACGGAATCTATTACAGATTTTGCGGAATCTATCTTTGCATAAGGAGAACTTGTATTTCTTAAATATACTTTCGCAGTATCGCGAATGTTAAGTGTTGTATTGTTGTAAAATCCCTGCAAGGCAATTGTAATGGATGCAGGAACAGCAGTTGTTACATTAAGTCTGACTTTTACATCTTTCTGGGGAGTTACAGGATCATTTGAAGTGATCCTAACTTTCCCTGTATATGTTCCTGCAGAAAGTCCCGTGCTGTTAAATACAAGATCAACATTCTGATTTCCTGATGGTGAAATTGTACCCGAAAGAGGATTTTCTGTCAGCCAGTCCAGTCCGCCTTTTCTGATTCTTACTGCCAAGTTGTTCTGAACATAGGTAGCATTGTACACTACCTGTAATCCGTCATTACCTGCTGAATTTTCAAAACCTATCGTACAGGAATTATCAGGAGCCGTAATACTCTGATACTGATAAATTATTGTACCGTCATATTTTAATATCACTTCGAAAGTATATGGTCCGCCTGTACTGTAATGAGGGATGTCTTTATATTCAACAATAAATCTGCTGTTGGCAACATCATTGTAATAATAAATTGATCCTGAGGTTAAATTTAAATCATCCCAGAATGGATATATTACATTGTTAGGTTCTGAAGCTGACGGAATTGCTGTATTGGAATATGCAACACTTGTAGAAACTGCATCAAACGAAACCCAGCCGTTTGTACATATTTTAAGCTGAGAATAATTTGTACCGTAATATGGAATAGATGTCGGAAGAGGAACCACAACAGATCCGTCATCTGCCGTACCGTTGGTCCATGTTGTGATAGGAGTTCCGACTCCGGAAATATCAACCCAGCTGTAAACAGGTCCGCCGGGTTCATTGCTGTCATCCCATATATAACCGTAAGTATCAGGTCCCCCTGCGTTGTCTGTAACTTCTTCACCGTGATAGATATCAGCAGATCCCTTAGGAAGATTTTCCATTTCCTTAAGCTGAACATCGGTAAATTTATTGGATCTTTGTGTAGGTGAAAATACAGCGTTTATTTCTGAAATTGACCAGTTCAGATTTGAACCGCCTGTATTGCCTATCTGAAGATTCTTTGTAGTTGAATTGGGACCTGCAGATAAAGTAGCAATAACTGAATCCTGATTTGCTGTAACAACTGGAGGCGGTGGTGGAACTCCTCCGGCAACTTTGCAAATATTATCAATAAAAAGATCATTTCCAAAACCGCTGCTTGCGCGGAATTTAATCTTGTTTGTTCCAACAGGTAATGTGTAATTTTTCCTTGCCCATTGTGATGCAGTAGGGACAAATTGAATTGTGCTGGTAGGCGCTGTATTTAATGTTCCGCCTGAAGCACTCCCGTAAAGACGGACTAATGTTGTGTATGTAGTTCCGGCATTGGTTGACGTTTCAATAATCAGTGAATCTGTTCCTGAAGAATAAGGAGCATATGCATTGTCAAATCTTATTGAATCACCTGCTACAGAATTTGAGAACGGAAGAGTAATTAAAGATTGTATGGTTCCGGAACTTGCTGTCCAGAAATTAAATCTTGTTGAACCAGTGCCTACTCCGTAAGCACTTACTGTTTCTCTTGTCCAGTATAATGTCCCTGAGAATTCAGTACTCCAGAGATCAGGCGGATAAGTTGCATTTGTGAAATCTTCACATAGCTGAAGCTCTGTAATTTTGAATTTATAAAGTGCAGTTGAATCCCGGTTATGAGCCATGGAATTATCCTGTGCTACGATCCTGTAAAATATGCTGTCATTTAATGCAACATCGGAATTAAGCGAATTGAATGCTGCCGAGAAATTGCTGCCGCCCTGATTGATGAGTTTGAATTGCTTGACCGGACTTGGAGTGTTTTTATACCATCTCACCCATGCAGAATCAAGTCCAAGATTGTCCGTGACAGTTGCACTTACAGTTGATGGCCAGAAAGCTTTCGGCTGATCAAGCAGAGGAGTATGGGTAATGACCGGTTTCACATTGTCAGTGGAGGCTACAAATGAATTGAGAACAGCCGGTGCGCCTGACGGTGAAGTTGCAATTCTGTTTAGAGAGTCAGCTGTCTTGATGTAGTATCTGTAAGTTGCAGGTGAACCGTTGGCAGGAATATTAGCCGTCCAGTTATTGCCGCTTGAATTGGTCATCAAAAGACTGTCGGTGATATTGACATTATTTCTTGACCATAACAATTTTGTTTTGGAGGGATTAATTCCTGAACCCGAAGGAGTTATCACACAGTTTACTGCGTAATTGCCTGTGAGCTGTTCAGTATTGCTTAAAGGTGTATGTGCTATTGCCGGACCAATATCAATTGAAGCTATCCATGCCTGATAAGCGCCTGTGATATCATCTGCCCAGTAAGGCCAGATCTTTCCGTTACCGGAAGTAATTCCTATATAATCTCCCTGATAACCAGTAGCAAGACCTGATATCGGCTTTGGCTTGAATTTGTGATCTGAAACAAGAATATCAGACCATGTAGAACCTCCATCAACAGATCTTGATACATAGACCTGAGCAGAATCATTTGTAGGTATATTTCTGGTATCGTAATAAACAATATTTACGCCGCCGTATTCATCGACTCTTACTGCCGGCATATACTGATACTTTCCGTTTCCTGGTGTATCCTGATTAACTCTTGAAGCTGTCCAAGTTGTTCCGCCGTTTGTAGATTTATGTAATATTACATCTGCAACGTCTGTTGCCGGAGCAACTGTTTTTTCCGCTGTGACTACATATATCCATCCGTTTCTTGAACCTCCTGATCTGTCAACGTCGATCCTGGGGAATCCGTTTGATCTGATAGAATTAAATAAAGACTGAGATCTGATTCCATTCATATTATCAGCGTTATTTACTGATACTACCCAGCTGACTCCGCCGTTAGTTGACTTTGCAAATCCAAGGGAATCCTCAGTGGAATTCTGACCGTTTGTAGTACAGTTTGCCCAGACAACATAAACTTCTCCGTTTGGTCCGACTCTTACATCACAACCCTGATGATGATGTCCGGTTGAAGGTACCGGGCTGATCGGAGCTATAGATGACCAAGTAACTCCACCGTCAGTTGTATATGAACCTACGATTCTGTTCACATAAGTTCCCCCGAATTCTGTATATACTGTATAGCTTCTTCCGTAATAAGGACTTGAAGCCGCATCATCGGTACCTGATAAATTTTTATCAGCAGATGTTGAAGCTCCGGGAAAAGTTACAGTCGGAGCCCAGTTTATGCCGTTATTCACCGAATAACTTGCTCCCATTGAACCGGTTGTCGTTATATAAGACATGAGAAATCTGCCGTTTTTATCTATCATCGGACCGGGATCGCCGAAGCTGAATCCGCCGTTATTCAATGTATCGCTGCCAAACCATGTAACACCGCCGTCAGTAGTAACATAAACTCCGGTGCTGAAAGTAGAACCTCCCCTGTAAGTGTTCGCTGAACCCATCATTATAAGCTGATTGGATGGATGTCTTACAATCGGGACCTCACTCTGAGTTCCTGCACTTGGATGAACTCTGAAATTTGGCGAAACTGCGAATGTCCCGTTTGGTGTAGAAATAGTCCTTGGAGATGTGCTGAATACAATATTATCAGACTGCGGAAGCGGTGAATATTCACCCTGCTGATAAATTCTTGTCATAACCGGATCATTCCATCTTGCCGGATTGTCGTTTGACTTCTGTCCCATGAATAACAACATACCGGTTATCAGGACAGCAGAATAAAGAAATAATTTTTTCAACTGAATTTTCCTTTCTTGTTTTAAAATTTTTTAAAATGTTTTAAATGGATTGAAAAAGGTTTGTGTAGAAGTGCCATTATTAAATGCATTATTAAATGCATATATCAATAAATTTTGAATTGAGAAAATTAGCAGGAATTCTTTTTTATAATCAAGTCACATTTTTAAATTGAGTTACCATTGCACCTCCTGATAAAAAAGCCGTGAAGAATTTTCCTCACGGCTTTTCTGATATGAAATTATTTTATTTCAGGTTTTACATCATCACTTTACTTTCTGATATCTTTTGATGATTTTTTGAGAATTAATTCTGACTTCTTTATTCTTCCTCACCGGAGCTGTTCTGAGTTTATCTCTTTCACTTCTCTGTTTCAGCACTTCATTCAATTCAGATATATTAAATTTGTTCTCTTTTTCTGATCGAACTTTCTCATTTTTATTTTTCAGTGAAAGCATGTATTTATTTCTTTCCGCTTCGGTTTTTAGAACTGGCGTATCATTTGCCGGAGAAGGTGACGGCGATGCGCCCGGAGGCGCCTGAACTGTAACTATGTTAAACGCATTATTATCAGCAAGAGCATAATCAGAAAGGTCAGTAAAATCATCTCCGTTCACATCTGAGATCACATACCCTGATGCAAAATTTCCCGCATCGTTGTCAATTAATGCCAGATCGGAAATATCCACAAGTCCGTCCTGAGTGCAGTCACCTCCGAACATTCCCCAAAAATCCTGAGCCGCATTCACCTGAAACTGATTATTGTTGTATGCATTATTTACTCCCAGAAAATCAAAATTGAAAATACTTCCTCTTGTAAATGACTGACCACCGGATTTACTCCATGTCTCGATACTGTTTCTGTGAATTAGCTGAATATAATAAGTCCCGGATAGTGCATTGGAAAATACAGGATCAGATCCGGTAAAATCATCTAAATATACTTTTGCTGAGTCAGCAATTACATTTGGGAAATCAAGCCTGCGAAGGAATATTCTTACTGTATCCGGAATGCCGCTGAAAATATCCGGTGTGCCGCGGTAAAAACCCTGCGGTGTGCACCCTATAAAATTGGAAGTGGACGGATCCGCAAGTGTCTGCACGCAAACATTATCTAAGTATAGATTATTTCCCCAGCCGCTTTTTGCTTTCAGCCGGATCTTATTTGTACCTACCGGCAGTGAATATATTTTTGACGCCCATTCGGAATTCGCAGGACTAAAAGGACTTGCGTTTGGAGGTGCGGTATTTAATTCTCCTGTTCCGTCAACTCTGCCGATGAGTGTTGCCAAAACTGTGTATGATCCGCCAGAATTACTTGATGCTTCAACCTGTAAAGTGTCAGGTCCAAAACTTGCATTTGTATATGGAGCGTATGCTTCGTCAAATGTCAGATAAGTACCTGCAAGCGCTGGATCAAAATTATCAGAGACTACTGACTGAACTTCATTATTGCTTGCATTGTAAAAATCGAATTTCGCAGATCCCGATATATTTCCATAAGCGGATTCAGTTTCTCTTGACCAGTAATTTGTTCCGGAAAATTCAAGAGAAAAACCCGGAGGCGGAAATGTTCCCGTTGTAAAATCAGTGCATGGAAGCGGAACGGGTCCGCCTGTAATTGTAAAATTTGTATTGGAAATATCAAAGAATACATTCCCCACCGACTTTACTTTGATCCTTGCTGAAGTTGTACTTAAATTTGGAATTGTAACTGTCTGTGATCCGTCATTCGGAGTTCCGGACAATAATGTTGTTGGGAATGTGATTCCTCCGTCGGTAGAAAGTAATATATCCACTGAACTGCAGCTTACTGGCGCAGATGTTGTATTTGCAACATTCCATGTAACTGCCTGAGAACCTGAACTCCATGTAACAGAAGTATTCGGCTGTGTGACAGTAAATGGACCTGAAGTATTGCTAACGTTGAATGCCACAGTGTTAAAATTTACTCCTCCGCCGCCGGCACTGTTATCTCTGACTGTAAGACGGAAAGTTAAATTCCTTGTGTAAGTTGGCAATATTTCACCGATAGTAGAAGTGTTGTTTAAAAGATCACTTAGCTTGGGAAAAGTTCTAGTCGGTGATGTGACAGGTAAAAATGACCTGAAGATCGGAGCGTTTCCCGAAGGTGAATTCGGTGAACCTGCCGGACCGAGATCGTATTCTTCCCAGCAGTAAGTCAATGAACCGGGAGTTTCATTATCTGTTGCCGAACCCGTTAATTCAAAGGGTGTACTTATCGGAATTGTAAATCCTCCTGCAGGAACATTAACCGTAGGAGGAGTATTTCCGGTGTTTGTAATTTGCGGACAATTATTTCCGCTTCCTGACTGCGTAAAAGCAATCATTTCCGAATAACTTGCAGTATGAAACAACGCATCACTGTTCGGCTGTAAATTATCCGCTCCGCAAATACCGGCATATGCCTGTATTGTTGTACCGCTTCCCGGTTCGTATGCAGTCGATCCGTTTCTGTTTCCGCCTCCGCAGCTGCTGGTAACACTGTTGAATGTATGATTACCTCCGAACTGATGTCCCATCTCATGCGCCACATAATCTATCCAGAACGGGTCTCCAATTGGAGCTGAAGATCCTGTAACGCCTCTTGCCTTGTTACTGGTGCAGACACAACTCAGGTATGCAACTCCACCTCCGCCTGTGCTGAATACGTGACCGATATCATAATTGGCAGAACCTATCACTGAATTAATATTCGTTTGATTCTGACCAAGCATTGTTGATCCGTTGTTGTTTGTGTAAGGATCGGTCGCTGCATTAGTATATACAAGCAGGTTGTTATTTGCTACCAAAGTCATCCTGACAGACAGATCCCGCTCATAGATTTGATTTACTCTGTTTACTGCTGTCACAATAGCCGCCTGTCCAAGCGGAACTGTTCCGCCGTGATATGCAGTATACTCTCCTGTAGCTGCGCATGCCAATCTGTAATTCCTTAGCTGCTGTCCTGTCATAACATTATTTTGACTGTTTATAAGTTCAGTATTATCAGAAATCTCATTAACAAGACATTCAAATAATTGTATCCTTTTATAATCTGATTTGTAAAAACTTATGTAATTTTCCGGATTGCCTATTCTGACAGGATCAATAAAATAATCGCCGTTTACTGTCAGTATCATACCGTGAAATCCGGCTGAAGTAACATCAATTTTACCAACTGCATACGGATCATCAATTCCCTTCACATTGTATGTTTTAATTTCAGGAAATTCCTCTGCAAGTCCGGGCTCCATCATTGAATATTCAGTTACATAAAATTTTGACATACCTCCGTCAGGATGAGGCAGTTCAATTACGAGAGGTGAGTTAAATGCACGTTCGCTTAATTCAAATGGCGCAGTCCTCAGCATACCTCTCATTGAGACATAATCAAGTTTCAGATATCTGAATTTTTCAGGAAGCACTTCAGGTATATCATTTTTCGAAAGATCCGCTTTATCTGTCCAGACAGAATTATTCTGCTGGGCTGATATGGATTTCAATTGAATCTCAATCCCGTCTATACTTAATTTCAGATCGATCAAGCTGAAAAATAGAATTGCCGCAAGTGAAAATTTTAAAAGTGTTTTCATGTTATTATTTATTTTTTAAAAAAATTTTATACAGATAGAAAATTTGGAAGAACTAATCTGACTGGATTCAGGGCAGAGAATTTATATATGAGAGTCCATAAAAATAAAATCGTATGCCTATTTCAAAATATATTCCCCATTAAATCGGAGTCTGTAAAAATTTATATAAAGCCGTGAATTGAGTTCACGGCTTTATATTATCAATAATCCGATAAATTGAATTGCTTATTTAAATCCAAATGTACTTATAGTGTTACTATTCTGGTTTAGGGAATTGTCCGTTTTTAGAACAGGTTTTTTTCTTTTCTTATCCCTTATTTTTCTTTGTTTCAGCGCATCATTCAGAACAGGTTCGTTAACTTTTTTCACTTCACCTGTAATGCCTTTTTCCATCATTATCTTCTGAGACAATTGATATTTATCTCTCTCGGCATCTGTTTTGAAAACAGGTATGTCATTTTTTACCGGTGCAGGTTCAGCTCCGGGAGGCGTCATCTTCGTGACAAAATTTGAAGCGTTGTTATCGGCAATTGCATAATCTGAAAGATCTGCAAAGTCGTCACCGTTAAGATCGGAAATTACATATCCGCTTGCAAAATTTGAAGCGTCATTATCAATTATTCCAAGGTCAGCTACATCAATGATACCGTCCTGATTGCAGTCACCTCCGAATAATCCGTAAAATCCGAAGCCCGCATCTATAAGCGACTGATTATTATTGTATGCCTGTCCAACCGGCTGTATAAAATTAAAGCCTAACGCAGATCCTCTTGTGTAGCTCTCGCCACCGCTCTTGCTCCATGTCTCTATGCTGTTCCTGTGTTTGACCACTATATAGTAATTTCCCGATAATGCTCTTGTCATTGGAGAATTCGCAACCGCATTCGTACTGTAGTATGAAACCATAGAATCCACCGCGATATTCGGGTAATCTGTTCTGTGTAAATAAACTCTTGCCGTATCCTGTATGGCATTGGGTGAAGGCAAAGGTCTGTAAAATCCTTCGGGAAGAAGACCGATGTTTGAAATCGAAGAAGGTGTAGGTAGAGACTGAACGCAGATATTATCAAGATAAAGATTATTTCCCCATCCGCTTTTTGCTGTCAGTCTGATCTTGTTGGTTCCGTTAGGCAAAGCATATATCTTTGGAGCCCATTGTGAAGCTGTTGGAACAAACGGAGATAATACAGGCGGAGCAGTTGTCAGTTCTCCAGTTCCGTCACCGTATCCTATTAATGTCTCATGCAGTGTATATGAAGCACCAAAATTGGTCGAGGATTCCACTAATAATGTATCAGGACCAAATGAAGGAGAAAAACCTGCATAAGCTTCATCAAATGTCAGGTAAGATCCTGAACCGACCGGCGTAAAACTTTTTGAAATAAAAGACTGAACTTCATTATTGTTGGCACTATAAAAATTGAATTTAGCTGAACCTGTTCCTGTTCCGTAAGCGGATACAGTGTTTCTGCTCCACTGTAAAGTTCCTGCATAATCTATATCCAGATTATCCGGCGGGAACATTGTCGAACTAAAATCTTCGCAAGGTGCCGATGATAATGTTGAGTTTACAGTTAAAAATACAGTCCGCTTGTGAACCGGAGTTCCGTTTGGACCGGAGCCTGTAACTGTAACTGTATATACTCCTGTTGTAACAGTTCCTATTGTCCTGATCCTCATATCTGCTGTTTTTGGATAAGGTGCGCTGACAGAATTTCCACCGGGAAAATCCGCCACTATACTTCCCGATCCGGGAGCCGGACTGACTGATGTGGTAAATATTACATCATCTGTGTACAACTTCACCGCCGGAATATTCACATCCACATATCTGAAGTCATTTGTAGTGAAAATAGATGTGGAAGTCGGAGCAACTGTCATTGCATAATCAGGAAAATATGCGCCAATATTCTTGTAAGTTCCCAGTCTTCCGTCATACCAAACAGAATAAGATGTTTTCGGATTTGCAGTCATTCCGTCATAGTCTCCTCTGTAACAGTTAATGTTCGGAGCGCATGCCGGACTGGGATATGTCCATGATGTGGTTGTGAGTTTTTGATTAGCAGCAAATGTAGTTCCCCCGTCGTCAGTGTAAGTAGCATAAACATTAACTGCATAAGTTGCAGGGTTCTCCCTTGTGTCATACCATTTAATGTAAAGTCTTCCCGTTTCCTTTTCACACCAGATAGCCGGAAACCACTGATCGCCGGTTGTTACGTCGTTGACTGTAATTTTATTTGACCATGTTGAACCCTGATTATCAGAATACTGCATAATAATATCAGGTTTATTACCGTTACCTGCAGGAACGTTGGAAGCATATACAAGATAAAGTCTTCCCCTGTTCGGACCGTAGCTGTTGTCCATTGCTATCATCGGATACGGTCTTGTTCTTCCGTTGTTGATGACAAGCCTTCCTGCAGTATTGAGTGTTCCTACATACCCCGCCACTGTAAGACTTGATCTGACGCTGAATGTAGCGCCGCCGTCAAGCGACCTGTGGAAAGTATAGGTTACATTGGAAGAGGTTCCTGAATTTGTTACATACATTACGCATCCGCCCTGAGTACTGCCATTTGGACCGACTGCTATCATGACTCCGGGTATTGTATTGCTTGGAGTATATGTCGTTGTCCAGGTAGCTCCGCCGTTTAAACTTCTGGCAAAATTACCCGGTGTAATAGCTGCATACAGATAATTTGAATATGGTCCGTTAGTCTGGTCAGCTGCCATTGTGTTTCTGTCATTACCGCTTACTGACAAAACGGGAGCGCTGTAAGTCTGACCTCCGTTTGTCGAGTTATAAACATACTGTCCGCTCACTCCCGATCCGTAATGAAGGATCCCGAGACTGTCCCATGCAGACCAAGGATCGCAGCATGTCGAAGGATGATATGAAGGATTGCTTAATGTCCAGTCGTGACCGTTGTTTGTATAATATGCATTCTGCCCGCTGCCGCCGTTAACTCCGAACTGCATCTGCAGTGGATTGCGGGGATTTGAAACCAGCATCTGCTCTGCATTGTCCGTTCCGATCTCAAAATTATCAAAACCGGTTGCGTCTGTAATGACATCGAGAACGTCATCCCCTTCTGTCATATGCATTCTCGATTCAGATGTCGGCCTGTCAATGTAAGGATCCGTTTCATCATAATCGTAAAACTTTTCTATCTGTTTCTGGAAATCAGTTTTCTCAGTTCCCTGAAACACTTCTGTACCTGCGATCAGGATAATCACTGCGATGCATAATGCAGTCAATGCACTCCGAAAAAGAATAGGATTTTTCATTATTTTATTTTATTTAGTAAAATGTTTTTTGGTTTTAAAACAGGTTAATTTTAGATTTAAACTGAATAATTTTAAAATTCAGATGAAAAAAAGAGGATACAGTAAACTGAAATGTTAAAATTTTAATGCAAATGCTTAAGATAAAATTGTATGAATCAAGAAAATAATTAGAATTTGTTTTTTCAAGTCATATCTCAAATAAAAATAGGAAAGTATAAAGAGAAGAAATCAATAATTCTCTTTACGCAGGATTGAAAAAAAAACCGCGGAGATAATTCTCCGCGGCTTTTTTGCTGTTACTATTTTAAATTTTCAGAACTTACATCCCGGAATTAAATCCCAGTCCGAATGATCCGCTCTTTTTATTCATCTGAACTCTGTCTGTCTCTGAATTTCTGACAGGTTTCGTTCTGTGCTGATCTCTTTCTTTTCTAAGTTTCAGAACTTCATTGAGAACCGGCTCCTGAACTTTATTTACTTCTTCAGTTATGCCTTTTTCTCTCATGATCTTCTGAGCCATTTCATATTTCTCTCTCTCAGCATCTGTTTTGAATTCAGGATTGTCATTGTTTACAGGTGCGGGGGAAGGTTCAGCTCCCGGAGGCGCCTGTCTTGTTACAATGTTATATGCATTATTATCTGCAAGTGCATAGTCTGACACATCTACAAAATTATCACCATTAATGTCTGAGATCACATATCCTGATGCAAAATTATTAGCATCATTATCTATGACAGCCAGATCGCCTATGTCAATAATGTTGTCATAATTCACATCGCCGCTGTAATTTCCGTAAAATCCGTATAACGGATCCATCAGTGCCTGATTTCCTCCGTAAACCAGAGAATTATTGTTAATAATATCAACATTATAACTATTTCCTCTGGTGTAATTAAATACTCCCGCATTTGTCCATGTTTCAAGCGAGTTTCTGTGTTTAAATACAAGATAATAGTTGCCGCTCAAAGCTTTATTAAATAATGGAAATCCGTTTCCACCGGAAGTCATGAAAAATGTTGAAGAATCAACAGTAATATTGGGAAAATCTACTCTCCTTAAGTATACTCTGAAAGTATCAGGGATTTCCTGCGGAGGCGAATTTCTGTAAAATCCTTCAGGGCAAATTCCAATATTATTTGCTACAGCCAATGGCAGCGCCTGCACGCAGATATTATCAAGATAAAGATTATTTCCCCATCCGCTTTCAGCTCTCAGTCTTACCCTGTTGGTTCCCGCAGGCAGCGAATAGATCTTTGGAGCCCACTGTGATGCAGTTGGCACAAAAGCTGAAGTTGTGGCCGGAGCAGTGTTAAGTTCACCGCTTCCGTCTGCT
>JAFDZR010000025.1 GCA_018266875.1 Bacteroidota bacterium | reverse complement strand
GAAAATGTTTTGGACAGCACTGCAGGTAAAGCATAATAAAGTCATATAATTACATTTAATTACACGATTAGAATTTTTATATTCATCAAATAAATTTATGAATATTATACAGGAAAAAGCTGAGAATCTGGTCGAATTATTACGTTTAAGAGCTGATGATCAACCTGATAAAACTGCTTTTGTATTTCTCCGGGATGGAGAAACTGAAGACGGAAGCTTTACATACAGCGAACTTGATATCAGGGCAAAAAGCATTGCGGAAAAACTTCAGGAAGAAGGACTATCCGGCGAAAGAGCTCTTCTAATTTATGAATCCGGTCTTGAATATCTTGATTCTTTCTTCGGTTGTATTTATTCCGGAGTTATTTCAGTTCCGCTTCATCCGCCGGGAAAGAACAAATCCTTATCAAGAATATCAGCCATTGCCAAAGACAGTGACTCAAGGATAATTCTTTCAACGAGCGGGATCTGCGAAGAACTTAAAGATGATTTTGAAAAGGATGCCGTGCTGAAAGATCTTAAATGGATAACAACCGAAACCATTTCAAATGACAGATCACAAAAATGGAAAAATCCCGGAATCAAACCTGAAACTCTTGCCTATCTGCAGTATACTTCCGGATCAACCGGAATACCGAAAGGTGTGATGGTAAATCACAGGAACCTGCTTACTAATCTGAACATCATAGACAAATCACATCCTCATGATGACAATAGCGTTATGGTAACATGGCTGCCTATCCATCATGACATGGGTCTGATATACGGAATACTTCTGCCCTTTTACTGCGGATATCCTTGTTACTTTATGACTCCGCAGGCATTTGTACAGAAACCGTTCAGATGGCTTTCAGCAATTTCTAAATACAAAGGAACTCACAACGCCGCTCCGAATTTTGCATTTGAATTATGTGTAAACAAGATCAGCCCCGAGCAAAAGAAATCTCTTGATCTCAGTTCATGGACAACTGCAATGAATGCTGCAGAGCCTGTCAGAGCTGAAACCATAGAAAGATTTTCCGGTTATTTTTCTGAATGCGGATTTAAAATAAATTATTTCAGTCCGGGATACGGACTTGCTGAAGGCACTCTTATATTATCAACCACTTTCACGAAAGATACTCCGGTGATGAAAAGATTTGATGATGATTCTCTCGAAAAGAATCATATTGCAAAACCTTCTGATACCAAAGATGAGAAGTCAAAAATTCATGTAGGCCACAGTCATTCTATTGCGGACACAAGGATTGCGATCGTAGATCCGGTTTCACTTTTGGAATGCAGGGAAGGTGAAGTAGGCGAAGTATGGGCTTCCGGGCTTTCAATTGCCCAGGGATACTGGAAAAGAAAAGATGCCACGGAAGAAACTTTCAATGCTCACATTAAAGATACGAATGAAGGACCTTTTTTGAGAACAGGTGACCTTGGTTTTATTTTCGAAAATGAATTGTATATTACAGGAAGACACAAGGATCTGATTATTATACGCGGTCAGAATCATTATCCGCAGGACATTGAATATACAGTAGAGTCTTCTCATCCCGCACTGCGGCTTGGATGCGTTGCCGCTTTCTCTTTAGATTCCGAAGGTGAGGAGCATCTCGGAATAGTGCAGGAAGTTCAGAAGAATTTTATAAATGATTTTGATCTTGATGATGTTGTAAAATCCATCCGGAAGTCAGTTTCTGAAGAGCACGATCTTCAGGTGCACTCAATCACGCTGATCAGACCGGGTACAGTCCCGAAAACATCCAGCGGAAAAATTCAGAGGAAAGCTTGTCTTCATGGTGTACTTGAAGGTGAACTTGATGTTCTGGCCGAATGGACACAAAGTCAGTCAAAGGATCTGAGAAAGAAAGATTTTCCCGCCGGAAAGGAAAAAAAGTTCATACCGAATTTTAATAATATCAGGGATTGGTTAATAAAAAGGCTTTCAGATCTACTTCAGATAAAAAAAGAACTCATTGATGTCGGCGAATCTTTTGCGGCCTACGGAATGGATTCCCTTAAAGCAGTTCAGCTTTCCGGCGATCTGGAGACTCTTCTTGACAAACATTTGCCTGATACGCTGGTTTATGATTATCCTAATATAAATTCTCTTTCACGATTTCTTACAAATGAAGAAAATCCCGCTGAGATTATTTCCAAATCCGAAACAGGAGTAAACGAAAACGAACCAATTGCAATTATCGGAATCGGACTGAAATTTCCAGGCGCTGAAGGTCCCGATGAATTCTGGGAAATGCTTAGAAAAGGTAAAGACGCAATCGGAAAAATTCCTGCAGAAAGATGGAAAGAATATTTAATGAATTCAGACACTGTCCGGTACGGAGGATTTGTTGATGACACTGATAAATTCGATCCGGTTTTCTTCGGTATATCTCCGAGAGAAGCTTTACAGATAGATCCGCAGCAGAGATTTACTCTTGAAACTGCATGGAATGCAATCGAGGATGCAGGAATTGATGCTTCTGATCTTGCCGGAAAAGATGTCGGGGTATTTATGGGAATTTGCACATATGATTATGCAAGGTACTCTGCCAACAGAAAGAACATGTTTGACGTTTATACGGGAACGGGAACTTCACTCAGCATTGCAGCGAACAGGATTTCCTATTTGTTTGATTTCAGAGGTCCAAGTATAGCAATCGATACTGCCTGCTCTTCCTCTCTGGTTGCTTTGCATACAGCATGCAAAAGTATCCGCAGCGGCGAATGTTCAACAGCGCTTGCAGGCGGAGTAAACCTATTGCTTTCGCCTGACTGGAATGTTGTTTTCACCGAAGCTGACATGCTTGCTCCTGACGGAAAATGCAAGACATTTGATTCGGATGCTGACGGATATGTAAGGAGCGAAGGATGCGGAATTGTAGTTCTAAAAAAACTATCCGAAGCATTAAGGGATGGCGACAGGATCTATTCAGTGATCCGCGGCTCTGCAGTTAATCAGGACGGAAAGAGTAACGGACTCACAGCCCCTAACGGACCTTCTCAGGAAGAGGTGATCAGAAAAGCATTGTCAAATGCAAACCTGAAACCTGATGATATAAGTTATATTGAAACTCACGGAACCGGCACACCCCTTGGCGATCCGATAGAAGTAAATTCAATTGTTAAAGTTATTTCCGGCAATAGACCGGAAGAAAACATATGTTACATCGGTTCAGTCAAAACAAACATCGGTCATCTCGAAGCTGCTGCAGGTATAGCAGGTATAATTAAAACAAGTCTGGCTTTATTCCACGGACAGATACCAAAACATCTGAATTTTAATTCCCTGAATCCGGAAATACATTTAACCGGAAGCGCTGTTAAAATTGCAGACAGGGAAATTCCGTGGAGTAATGATAAGAGATATGCCGGAATAAGTTCATTCGGATTCGGCGGAACAAACGCCCACGTAATTCTTGAAAACGCGCCGGCAGAAAAAAAAGCAGCAAAGAAAAAAATGCCGTTCAACATTCTTAAATTAACTGCAAAGAGTGACAATGCTTTGAGAGAACTGGCAGAGAAATATTTGAAATTCATTTCCGGAAAAAATATCAACGCTGAGGACATTTGTTACACTGCGAATTCAGGCCGCACTTCTTTCAGTCACAGACTGGCCGCTGTAATTTCCTCAAAGGAAAGTATTATCGGACAACTTGAAAATTATATCAACGGAAAAAATTCACCCGGTCTCCTAAAAGGTATTACAAAGACCAATCACATTCCTAAAGTCGCATTTTTATTTCCGGGACAGGGAGCTCAGTTTATCGGAATGGGTAAAGAGCTTTATGATTCTCATCCGTTATTCAGAAGCATTATTAACAGATGTGATGAGATACTGAGGGATTATCTTGAGAAACCTTTACTAGAAGTTCTGTTCTATGAAAAGGATGAAAATTTAAATCCGATAAACGAGACGACTTACACACAGCCCGCTTTATTTGCTATTGAATACGCTCTAGGCAGATTATGGATGTCATGGGGAATAAATCCGGATGTAATGATGGGGCACAGCGCCGGGGAATGCGCGGCAGCATGCCTTGCCGGAGTATTCAGCCTTGAAGACGGATTAAAGCTTGTTACAGAGCGGGGCAGACTGATGCAGACTATGACAGAAGAAGGAGAGATGTATACTGTCTTCGCCGATGAAAATACTACACTGGAATTCCTTAAAGGGTATGAAGAATCAGTAACCGTTGCATCAATAAACGGACCTCAGAAAACAGTTATATCAGGAAGGAAAGATGTTCTTGAAAAAATAATTCCCGAGATCGAAGCAAAACAAATTGAATATAAAAAAATAATTGTATCCATTGCATCCCACTCCCCTCTTATGGATTCAATGATTGATGAATTCAGAAAAGTATGCGATACTATTATATACAGAAAGGCTGATATACCGGTTGTTTCAAATATTACAGGAGAACTAACAACAGACAAGATATCAAATTCAGAATACTGGTGCAGACACATACTTTCTACAGTCAGATTTTCAGACAGCATTAAAGCATGCGTAAACAACGGAGTGGAAATATTTGTTGATCTCGGTCCCAAACCAACATCGATAAATATGGGACAGGAAACAGTACTTGACAGTAAGATCACATGGCTTCCGAGTTTTAAATATAATTTCACAAACTGGGAGACAATGCTGAACAGTCTGGGAAGTATGTTTGTAAAAGGAATTGAAGTTGACTGGGATAATTTTTCAAATGAATTCAGCCGCGGAAAAATCAGTCTGCCTAATTACAGTTTTCAGAAAGTCAGGTACTGGATTGAAGATGAGCAGCGAGAAACTGATTTATCCTTTTCTTCAGCGAATGCGCTTCATTCCTCAGAAAAGAATTCTTTTGAATGGAAGAAACTAAATACAGCTTCAGAAACTGAATTTATTTTTGAAACACTGATCAGCAGTAATTCTCCGGATTTTCTCCGTGACCATATTGTGTTTGACAGAATTGTACTTCCCGGAGCAGCATTCATTGAGTCCGCTTTTAGCTCATTCAGAAAAATTTCTCCCGAAGGACCGTTATCAATTTCGGACATATCGTTTTTACAGGCTCTTACAATTCATGAAAACGAAAAATTAAAATTACAGATCATATTCAGAGAAATTTCAGATTCAAAATATGAATTTAAAATTTTCAGTTCTGTTGTTTCAAATAATGAAGAAGAGAATGAATGGATTTTTCACGCAGCAGGAAAAATCAGTTTACATTCAGGTAAAAAGGATACACAGGATTTTGAAAAAATAAGGGAAAAATTCGGGATCAAATCAGATATTAACGGATTTTATGACAGCATTGAGGGAACAGGAGTTACTTATAAAAATTCTTTCAGAGCGATCAGTGAATTATTCGTTGATAAAGATGAGGTATTCAGCAGAATAATTCTCAGTCATCAGGTTGAAAATATTTTTTCAGCTCATCCGGTAATTCTGGATAACGCATTTCAGACTGTTCTGGCTCTTTTTGTAAACAATAATCTTGACAAAGCATATATTCCGGTTGGAGTTGATAATATTAATTTATTCGATCAGCTGCCTTCAGAGATTTACTGTTACGGTGGTTTTGTTAAAAGTGATAAGTCAACAGGAATTTATTATACGGATTTAAAAATTTATTCCGCAGCCGGAGATCAGGTCTGCGACATAAAAGGATTAAAACTTAAAGAAGTAAGCAGACAGGAATTTCTCTCATTAAACGACGATCTTAAAGACTGGTTTTACAAAGTAAGCTGGGAGAAAGCTGAAGAGTCATCAGAATCTTTTTCAATTTTACCGGATAAAAATCTTCTCAGTGAATTATTAAATTCTGCAGAGTCAGATAAAGACATTCAGCTGAATAATTACAGGGATTTTATTAATCAGCTAGAGGAATTAAGCGCTGTTTACATTTGTAATGCGTTAATTAAGTCGGGAATTGATCTTACTCCCGGAAAGGAATTTTCTTTAAACCAGCTTTTTGAAGAGTCTGATTATCTTGGCAAATACAGACGCTTAGCAGACAGACTGATTGAGATACTTGAGATCAGAGGAATTCTGAAAAAATCCGGGGGAACCTGCAAAATCCTCAGGCTTCCTGAAAATTTAAAAACTGAAGAAACGATAAATGAAATTCAAAGCAAATATCCTGAATATAAATCTGAATTAAAACTGACTGAACTTTGCGGAAGTAATCTTTATGAGATTCTCACCGGAAAGACTGATCCGCTGCAGATATTATTTCCTGATGGGGACATGTCTCAGCTTACAAAACTTTATCAGGACTCCCCTCCGTTTGTTCACATGAACAGATCCATTCTTCGAATTGTACAAGCAATTACAGACAGTAAAGATCCTGATAAAATCTTGAAAATTCTGGAGATCGGTGCAGGTACGGGAAGCACCGCATCTTATCTGACAAAAGTACTGGAAGATGTTAACGTAAGCTACACATATACAGATATTTCTCCCGCATTTTTCATTAAAGCTAAAGAAAAATTTCCGACATTAAAAAATATTTCGTACAAAGTATTAGACATTGAAAAGGATCCGTTAACTCAGGGATTCAGCGAAAACGAATTTGATATTATTGTTGCATCAAATGTCATTCATGCAACGAAATCACTAGAAGAATCACTTGGAAATATCAGAAATATTCTAAGGGATTCAGGTTTGATTATTCTTAATGAGGTTACATCCAGACAGGCATGGTTAGATATTACATTCGGACTTACAGACGGCTGGTGGAGATTCTCAGACAGTAATTTAAGGGAAAATCATCCATTACTAAGCAATGAAGAATGGGAGAAATTATTTTCAGAAGAGGGATTTGACAATACAGTAATATATTCTCCTGAAAAGACAGGGAAATTATTTACAGGACAGTCTCTTATAACAGCTACGCTGAATAAATCTTCCGGAGTATCAGCATCAACGGTAACAAATCTTTCTATAATTTCTTACGATGAGATCTCAGCGGAAATAAAGGAAGCATTGTCAGAATCAGGATTGAAATTTAATCTGATATTCAACGGAAGTTCTCCCGCACAGAATTCCAACGGGGAATACAAAGTTGACTTCTCAGATATTTCTCAGTTAAAGGAATTGTTCAAAACAATTTTTAAAGACGGGGAAAAAAATAATATTGTAATAATTACACCGGAGATTCCTGAAACAGACTATAAGAATATAGATGAAATTTCTTCCGGCGGATTGATCAGCACACTTAATATAATAAAAGCGATTTCCGGTTCCGGGTATTCTAAAAACATTTCATTAAGAATACTTACAAAAAGCGCTGTAAATGTATTGGATAATGAGCAGGTAAACGGATTGCCTTATTCATCATTATGGGGATTAGAGAAAGTGATTTCTCTTGAGCTGCCAGAACTTAAACCTTCGATAACTGATTTTGAATCAGCCAAAGACATAAAAAGAATACTTTCATATATTTCATCAGATAAAACCGATGAGATGTCGGCTTACAGAAATGGAAGTAAATACATTCCTTTGCTAAAGAGATACAGACCTTCCACAAAGGAAAAAGCAGTAATAAATCCCGGAAAAACTTATCTGATAACGGGTGGACTCAGCGGATTAGGACTACTGACAGCTGAATGGTTATCCAAAAAAGGCGCAGAACATATTGCGCTTTTAAGCAGAAGAAAGGACACCGGAGAAGCAGATAAATACCTGACGGAGATCAGATCCCGGGGAACAGATGTGAGAATTTACAACGGCGATGTAACAGTCTCAGATGATCTTATAAAAATACTGGATGAGATCAGGAAATCAGGATATCCTTTAGGAGGAATATTTCATTCAGCCGGATTGCTTGATGACGGAATACTTTTAAATCAGACAGAAGAAAAATTTAACAAGGTATTATCCCCGAAAATCAAAGGCGCATGGAATTTACATAAACTTACAACAGAGGATAATCCTGATCTTTTCGTAATGTATTCATCGATAGCTTCACTTCTAGGTTCTGCGGGACAGGGAAATCATTCAGCAGCAAATGCATTTCTTGATTCACTTTCATCTTTCAGAAAGAGCAGAGGGCTTTCCGGCTTAAGCATAAACTGGGGTGTCTGGTCTGAGATCGGATCCGCAGCAGAAAAAGGAGCTGACAAACAGGAAAAGATCCCCGGACTCAGCGTAATTGATCCCGCAAGAGGGATAAGAGCGCTTGATAAAATTTTAAATACCGGTCTTTCACAGGTTGGAATTTTCCCAATGGACTGGAGCAGATTTTCCGAAAAGAGCAATACGGTTTTTACCGGGAAATTAATTCCTGTTAAAACCGGAATTAATCCAGCAGAGAAAAAGGAAGACGAAGAAGATTTTATTACGAGACTTATTGAATCGGATGATTCAGAACAGACAGAACTGCTCATAAATTATTTCAAAGAGCTTATATCATCCATAATGGGACTTGACACATCAGAACTGGATAATGAGCAGCCGCTTAACACAATGGGACTGGATTCATTAATGGCAATTGAATTAAAGAATAAAGTAAACATTGAGCTGGGAGTGGATCTCAATTTGGTGAGATACATGGAGGAAACAGGCATTATACATCTTGCATCAGAATTAAAAGAGCAGATACCAAAAATAATTTCGGACCGCAGCAACCGTAAGGAAACGGTTAAATCCGATTCACAAATCTCCGAAGAAGAAAAAGCCAGGGAACTCCTTGCAAACCTTGACGATCTTTCCGAAGATGAACTTGACAGACTTTTAAATGAATCAAAGTAATCAAAAGTGTCTGATCTGAATAATCAAAATAAATCCGGTTTGACTGCGCAGGAAAAACTTGCTCTGTTAAAAAAGAAACTCCTTGACAAAACCAAATCGGAAGATCTGACCTTTCCGCTTGCCGCCGGACAGAAAGCTCTTTATTTCCTTTATCTTAACTCTCCCGAAAGCACTGCTTACAATGTTGCTTTTACCGTCAGGATTATTTCTGAACTGAATATCCCTGCATTGAAAAAATCATTTCAGCGGCTGCTCAACCGTGACCAGTCTCTCAGATGTAATTTTTCTATTCAGGACGGCAAACCTGTTCAGACTGTGAAAGGTTACAAGGAAATTTTCTTTCAGGAAACGGATCTTTCCGGATTGAACGAAGCTGAGGTAAAAAATAAGATCAGCAGTTACCACAGAACACCTTTCGATCTTGAGAACGGGGATGTATTTAAAGTTTTTCTCTTCAGAATTTCCAGGGATAATTATATTCTGCTGATCAGTGTTCATCACATCGCATGTGACGGCTGGTCTATCGGGACAATGCTGAATGAACTCAAGCAGCTTTATGATGCTGAATCAGAAAACATTAATGTTTCATTTCCTCCTTTGCAGAAAAAATATTCCGATTATGTAAAATTCCAGGAAGATTTTATAGAAAGCGATAACGGAAAATCCCAGTGGAATTACTGGAAAAATGAATTATCCGGAGAACTCCCCTATCTTAATCTTACTGCTGATAAGCCGAGACCGGCTGTTCAGACTTATAACGGAGCTGCGGAATATTTTTTTCTTGATCAGTCACTGGTAGATAAATTAAAAAAATTATCAAAAGACGAAGGCGTTACTTTATTCGTTACTCTTTTATCCGCATATTTTGTGTTCCTATATAAATACAGCGGCCAGAAAGATATAATCATTGGTTCTCCCACGGCAGGAAGAACCAATACTGAATTTGACAGGATAATTGGATATTTCATAAATCCCGTCGCAATACGAGGCGGTATTGACAGCAAGTCTTCATTCAGGATTTTAGTTAAAGAGATAAGGAAAAAAGTCTTGAACGCTGTTTCAAATCAGGACTTTCCTTTTCAGCAGCTTGTGGAAAGATTGTCATTAAAAAGGGATCCGAGCCGGTCACCGGTATTTCAGACATTTTTCGGAATGCAGAAAGTTCAGCAGAGTGATGAGATACAGGAACTAATAGTTTATGGAAATGATGATGTAAAAATTCAATGGGGAAAATTACTGCTTCAGCCGTATTATTTAACTCAGCAGGACGGTCAGTTTGATATCACGCTTGAATTTGTTGAAGGACACAGACTTTTCTCCGGTGCTTTTAAATTCAATCAGGATATTTTTGATAAAGAAACTGTCAGAAACATGACAGAAAACTTTGTTACACTTTTAAACAGCATAGTTTCAGACAGTTCAAAATCCATCCGCAATCTTGACCTGCTTTCACCTGAGCAAAAAAATATTCTTATACAGGAAAGAAACAAAACAGAATCCGGCTTTGATCCTTTGCCTGTTCAAATGTCAATCAGTAATACCGCTGCGCTATATCCGGACAGCACTGCAGTGGAAACCGATACGGAAAAATTAACTTACAGGGAACTTGATGAGAGAACCGACAGACTTGCTGATTATCTGATCCGTAAAAAAGTGAAACCGGGAGATCCTGTATGTATCTGCTTGGAAAGATCCGCGGAAATGGTTGTTGCCATAATCGGCGTATTGAAAGCCGGAGCTGCATACATTCCGATTGATCCGGCTTATCCTGAAAACAGAATAGATCACATGATAAGGGATTCAGGATCCGGACTTATTTTAAGTCAGAAACACCTATCAGATATTTATAAAGATATTCCTGCTGAAATTATTTTTATTGATGACAACAAATATATGGATGCAGGAAAAGCCGGCGCGACAATAACAGTATCTCCTGAAGATCCGGCATATATTATTTACACATCAGGTTCTACCGGATTGCCAAAGGGAGTTCTTATCAGACATAAGTCCCTTTCTAATCACATGAACTGGATGATAAATGAATTTAATTTTGATTCATCAGTCTGCGTTCTTCAGAAGACTCCTTTCAGCTTTGATGCATCTGTATGGGAATTTTACCTTCCTCTTTTAACTGGTGGGAAGCTCGTTATTGCCAAGCCCGATGGGCATCTTGATACCGCTTACATGAAGGAAATTATAACCGGAAAAAACGTGAACGTTATACAGATGGTCCCCTCACTTCTGAAACTGCTTCTTGAAGAACCCGGAATTGAAAACTGCAGGAGTCTAAATTTTGTTTTCTCCGGCGGCGAAGCTCTTACTAAAAGTCTGGCTGATAATGTGTTTGATAAACTAGATGTTACTCTCTGCAATCTTTACGGTCCTACTGAAGCAACAATTGATTCAACATTCCATATATGTAAACGGAATCAAATGAGCGATAATATTCCTATCGGGAGACCGGTTTCAAATTCACAGGCATACATACTTGACTCTGATATGAATCCCGTTCCTGATGGTACTGCAGGAGAATTATACCTGGGAGGAATAAACATAGCAGCAGGATACGTTAACAATGAAAAACTCACTTCAGAAAAATTCACAGAAGATAAATTCTCAAAAAATACAGGCGGGAAATTATACAGGACCGGTGACCTTGCAAAATACAATAAGTCTGGAGAACTTGTATTTCTCGGAAGAGCGGATGACCAGGTTAAATTCCGTGGCTACAGAATTGAACTTGGCGAGATTGAAACGACTTTAAACAGTCTGAATGGAATTAAATCTTCAATAGTAATGATCAGGGAAGACAAGCCAGGAGTGCAGAGACTGACTGCTTACCTTCTTACCGCCGATAAATCATTTTCCGATGCTGAATACTGCAGGAGAGAACTCAGAAAAGTTTTACCTGATTACATGATACCTTCTTCCTTCATTTTTATAGATGAAATTCCTTATACTCCAAACGGGAAAATCGATAAAAAGTCACTCCCCGTTCCGGATGACGTAAAAATATCACAGGGAATACATGAAGAGCCGGAGGGAGAGATTGAAAAAATATTAACTGCGGTCTGGAAAGAAGTTCTCGGCGCTGAAAAGATTTCTGTCAACGATAATTTCTTCGAGCTCGGCGGAGATTCCATTATGACAATACAGATAATATCCCGCGCAAACCGTGAAGGCATAAGGATACTTCCGAAACAGATATTCCAGTTCCAGACAATTGCAGAATTAGCAGCAGTCGTGGAGAGGAAAACCGCTGAAGCGGTTTATCAGGGAGCAGTAACTGGTGAAGTGATGCTTACCCCGGTTCAAAAAAGATTTTTTGAGCATAATATTCAGAACCAATCTCTGTTTAACCATTCGATTTTACTTTCTGTCCCTTCAGCCGTGAATCCTGATAATCTCAAAAGATCTTTCAGAGAGCTGTTAAGACATCATGATGCTTTAAGACTCCGATTTGAGATCAGCGGAAAAGATGTAAAGCTGTATAACAATGACTTTGAAGATTCAGATGTTTTAAACATTGAAGATCTTTCTTCATACGATAGTGAAGAACAGATAAAGAAAATTGAAGAACTTTCAAATAAATACAACAGGGAAATTAATATTGCCAAAGGTAATCTTGTAAGAGCTGTTCTTTTCATGACTGAGAAGGATTCTGACGATAAACTTCTTATCATTATTCATCATTTATGTGTTGACGGCATTTCATGGAGGATTCTGCTTGAAGACCTGTTCAGTCTTTACGGGAATTTCGATAAAGACGAAGAATCAGAACTGCCTGATAAGACTTTATCGTTTAAAGACTGGAGTATAAAGCTGGAAAAATATTCAAAGTCGGATGAAATAAAAAAGGAACTGGAATACTGGACAGAATCATCTTCAGAAAAACCGAATGATCTGAAATTTGATTCTCCTTTTGATCCTGCAAAAAACATTGTTGGTGAAGAAGAAAAAATAACGCTTGAATTTACCAAGGAAGAAACGGAAGTCATACTCAGAGATATAAACAAAGCCTACAACACCCAGATAAACGACATACTACTGACAGCTTTAATTTTAGCATTTCATAAATGGAATGGTGATAATAAATTACTTTTGAATTTAGAAGGTCACGGCAGGGAGGAGATCCAATCTGATGCTGACATTTCAAGGACGGCCGGTTGGTTTACATCCGTCTTTCCCGTTCTGCTGAAGATTACCGAGCCGGAGGATACAGGAAGCTGTATAAAATCCGTAAAGGAAATTCTTAGAGGAATTCCCAATAACGGAATTGGTTTCGGTCTGCTCAAATATTTATCCGATGATGAAAACATCAGAAAGAAACTTTCTTCAAACGAAGAGCCGGGAATAGTTTTTAATTATCTTGGACAATTGAATTTCAATTCTGATCTTAAAATTGAAGAAGAACTTCATCTCGTTCAGGATCCCGGAAATATAAGGTTTCAAATACTGGAAATAATCGGAATGGTGATCAATGACAGGATGAAATTTGATTTTAATTTCTGCAGGAATATTCATGAAAAGGAAAGTATAGAATCACTTGCCGGTTATTTCAGGGAAAGCATGAACATAATAATCTCTCACTGTACTGGAGAAGATAAAAAATCCGGATTTACTCCGTCGGATTTCACAGCAGCCGGACTGGATCAGCAGGAGCTTGATGATCTTCTTGAAAACTTAAATAACTAAATGGAACAGGACTTAAAAAATAAGATCGAAGATATATACGAATTGTCACCGATGCAGCAGGGAATGCTTTTTCATACTTTATATGAAGAAGGTTCAGATGCTTATTTTGAACAGTTCTGTTATGACCTTGAGGGAAAACTTAATGAAGAGAATTTTGAGAAAGCTTGGAATGAAATTGTAAAAAGACACGGAGTTCTGAGAACCTCTTTTCAGTGGAAAGGGATTTCAAAACCGGTTCAGGTTTTAAACAGAACGTTTGAACTTCCTTGGGAAAATCTTGACTGGACCGACATACCGTCGCAGAATACTGAAGATGAATTTATTAAATTCATAAGGCAGGACAGAGCAAAAGGATTTGCAATGGAGACAGCTCCACTGATGCGGTGCACGCTGATAAAACTTAAAGATGATCTGTATAAATTTGTATGGAGCTTCCATCACATCCTGATGGACGGATGGAGTTATCCGGTTATTCAGAAAGAAGTTTTTGAATTTTATGAGGCATTTCAGCAGGGTAAAAACATCGAACTGAACAAGCCTGTTTCATATAAGCAGTTTATTGTCTGGCTGAATACTACTGACAAAGAAGCTGCAAAAAAGTTCTGGAAATCAGAACTCAAAGGAATGTCTTCGCCAACTCCGATGATAACCGACAGGAATGAGAAGTCAGGCGAAATAAAAGACATTGAAATAAAACTCAGCGAAGGACTTACTGCAGATCTGAATTTGTTCGTCAGAAAAAACAAACTGACGATGAACAGCGTGATACAGGGAGTATGGGCTTTTATTCTCAGTAAATACAGGAACGAAAAAGACGTAATGTTCGGCGGAACTGTCTCAGGCAGAAACCCTCTGCTAAAAGGCATTGAATCAATGGTTGGTTTATTTATCAACACTCTTCCAGTAAGAATTAATATTTCCGATGATGAAGAGATCCTGACCTGGCTCAGCGAACTGCAGTCAAAGCAGGTGGAAAGAGATCAGTTTTCTTACAGCGCTCTTGTTGATATTCAGGAATGGAGTGAGATCGCCAGAGGAACACAGCTGTTCGAGAATATACTAGTATTTGAGAATTATCCTGTTGACAAAAAACTTGAGGAAGGAATTGCGGGAATTAAGATCAGAAATCTTAAGGCATTCGAAAGAACGAATTTCCCGCTTACTGTTCTTATAGCTCCCGGAAATGAATTAACAATTCACATTGCATTCGAAACTGCAAAGTTTACTGATGATTTCATCCGGAGAATTCTCAGTCATTTCAGATCTTTAATTGAGCAGATCATAAATGATCCTTCCGGTAAACTGTCAGGGCTTTCCCTGATGGATGAACAGGAAAAAGATCTGATACTTTTTGAAAGAAATAAGACTGTCCGTGATCTTGACAACAAATGCGTTCACAGATTATTTGAAGATGCAGTTAAAAATTATTCTGATGAGACAGCACTTGAATCCGGTAAAGGTAAACTTTCATACCGGGAACTCAATGAAAGATCGAACCAACTCGCACATTTTCTTATAAAAAAAGATATCAGACCGGATGATAAGATAGGCATAAGTATATCCCGTTCTGCGGAAATGATCATTGCACTGCTGGGCATTTTAAAATCCGGCGCTGCCTATGTTCCCATTGATCCTTCATTCCCGAAAGAAAGGATTGATTATCTTATAAAGGATTCGGGGATTAAGATTCTCATCACATCCAGCGAACTTTCAGACAGATTTGAAGACGGTAATTTTATCAGAATAAATATTGACAAAGAAAAAAATATCCTGGATAAGGAAAGCAGAACAGATCCTGATACAAATGTGAATCCCGATCATCTGGCTTATGTAATTTATACTTCTGGCTCGACGGGAAAACCAAAAGGCGTTCTGATGATGCATAAGTCACTCAGTAATCTTCTTAACTGGCAGATGACAGGTCATGAATTCAATAAAGGATTCAGAGTTCTTCAGTTTACCACTCTGAGTTTCGACGTTTCATTTCAGGAAATATTTTCAACATGGATCTCAGGCGGAACACTTGTCATGCTGACTGAAGAGGAAAGGAAAGACCTCAGCGAAGTAGTAAGCATTATCAAAAAGAAAAAAATAAGGAGAATATTCCTTCCTTTTGTGGCGCTGCAGGGAATATCTGAAATTTACTCTTCATCCGGGATCAAAGATCTTGAACTTAAAGAAGTCATTACGGCCGGAGAGCAGGTGCAGATAACTCCCGCTCTGATAAATTTTTTTAAAGGGCTCAGTGATTTTGTATTTTCGAATCATTACGGTCCATCCGAAGCACATGTGGTGACAAGTTATACATTCAGCAGAGATACATCAGAATGGCCGGAGCATCCTCCGATCGGAAAACCTATATACAATAACAGAATTTACATACTTGACTCAAAGCTTCAGCCTGTCCCGGACGGAGTTACAGGAGATCTTTATATCGGCGGCATTTCACTTGTAAGAGGTTATCTTGACAGACCTGAACTGACAAGGGATAAATTCACTGAAGACCCTTTTATAAAAGGAGAAAGGATCTATCATACAGGAGACCTTGCCCGTTATATTGAGAACGGGGATATTGAATTTCTCGGAAGAGCTGACAATCAGATCAAGCTTAGAGGATACAGAATAGAATTAGGAGAAATCGAAAATGTCATCAGCGAATTCGGAGGGATAAAAAATGTTGCCGTTATATCTAAGGAATTTGTAAAAGGTGACAAGAGATTATTCGCTTACATTGTAGCGCCGGGCAGTAACGGGAGTGACAAGGAGCCGTTAAGAGCATTTCTGAAATCCAGGCTTCCAGATTACATGATACCTCAGGATTTTATTTTCATAAAGGAGATGCCTCTTACGGGAACAGGCAAAGTCGATCTCAAAGCACTTCCTGAACCGGAAATTTCGAAATCTGACAGAAATTCCGAATACGCTGTTCCCAAAGATCCTCTTGAACTTCAGCTTGTGAATATCTGGGAGAAAGTTCTCGGGATCAAGAATATCGGAGTAAGGGATAATTTCTTTGAGCTCGGCGGGCATTCGCTTCTTGCAATGAGAGTATTCGGATACATTGAGAAGCTGACCGGGAAAAAACTTGCTCTTTCAACTTTGTTCAATTCCCCTACAATAGAACAGCTTGCTTCTATTCTGAAAGACGAAGGATGGAAGCCGACATGGAAGTCTCTTGTCGCTGTCAAGCCCGGCGGATCAAAACTTCCTTTTTACTGTGTACCACCTGCAGCAGGAACAGCTCTGCATTTTCAGGACCTTGTAAAATACATACCGGATGACCAGCCGTTTTACATACTTGAATCAGTTGGACTTGACGGGAAAGAAGAACCGCATACTGACCTAAAGGAAATGGCTTCACATTACATTAAAGAAATTCAGTCACTTCAGCCTGACGGACCTTACCTGCTTGGCGGAAGATGTTTCGGAGGACGTGTTGTTTTTGAAATGGCTCAACAGCTCGTAAAGAAAAAACAGAAGGTAGCATTAGTTGCTATCTTTGATACATGGCCGCCGTTTACTGAGACTCCGCAGGACTACATTCCACCGACAAGGGATACGAGACATTTTATTACACGGACTTTTCATCATCTCAAATCAGGAGATTTTTTCAAAGTCGCATGGAATTATACAAGATACAGAGCTTCCAAGATCAATTGGAAGATAAAGAATAAACTTGAATATCTTTTCAGTGATGAACTTGAGAGGAAATACAAAGAGATAATGCTTATGCATTTCAAAGCACAGGACAGATATGTAGCTCAGAGATATCCGGGTAAAATCACTTTGATTGAATGCGCAACATTCAGGAAGGATTTCAGGGATAAATGGAAGGAGCTTGCGGGAGGAGGGTTTGAAACTTATGTAGTTCCTGATACTGATCATAAGACAATTGTAAAAGAACCTAAGCTGAAGGATTTTGCTGAAAAGCTGAATATTGTTCTGGAGAAAACACATATCGAGATCAATGCAGGCAGCTCTTCTGCTTCTGGTTCTCCTGAAAAAGCAAAGCAGGCGCTGCTTTCATAACCATGAACTGAAATATATCAAAAAAGTAAAATGGAATTAAACCGGAATGATGTACACATTTACAGAATAAATATTCCGGATCATACAGATTCCATTGCATCTCTTAATGAACTTCTCTCAGCCGATGAGTTTTCAAAAGCGCAAAGATATAAATTTCCCGTTGATAAACAGAATTACATTATATGCAGAGGTAATTTGCGTAAGATTCTCTCTGAATACACAAACGAAGCACCGCAGAAAATCAGGTTTGAATATTCTGACAAAGGAAAACCCTTCTTAAAGAATTCCGAAATATTTTTTAATCTTTCACATTCCGGCGAAAGGTGTGTCATTGCAGTTTCAAGAGCTGAGAATTTAGGAATTGACATCGAACGGATCAGAGAAGTTAAAGACCTGCTGAATATTTCCGCAAAATATTTTTCTGAAACAGAATTTGATCTAATTAAAAAATCCCCGCCGAAAATCCGAACGGAATTATTTTTCCGGATATGGACATTAAAGGAGGCTTTTATTAAAGCTACAGGTGAAGGACTGTCATATCCTCTGAAGGGATTTTCTGTACTGCTTAATGCAGGTGATTCACATTCAGTCAACATTAGAAACAGAGCTGAAGAAAATGATCTCTGGAGTCTATTCAGTCTAGAATGCAATGAATATTATTTATCTTCTCTTGCTATAAAATCTTTTAGTGTAAGAATAATTTATAAGTGAAGTATTTTTTTTTATTTAAAAAAACTATTTCCCGGATACAAAATATCCGCAAGCACCATAAATACTTTATCAGAGATACCTCCGTTCGGGCCAAATTCATTTACTGAGACAAGGATCAGTGCATCAAGTTCAGGATTATAACACATTGTTGTATTGTATCCTGTAATACCTCCGTTGTGGCCGATAAATCCGCCGAGATCAAAAATTCCCAATCCGTATTTTACAAAATCCTTTATTCCTGTATTGACAAATTTAAGCCGCTCTGCCTGCATTTCTTTACTGAGAAGTGTTCCCTTTGCGAGAGCTTCAGCGTAGATCTGCAGATCCGGAAGATTGGAGATCATACATCCGGCGGCGCCTGTGATAGAAGGGTCTATTGAAGTTGCATCCGAGAGTTCACCGGTCAGAGTATCTTTTATATAACCATGACTGTACTGACCGGGCATTTCACTGTCCGAAGGATAAAAAGTATTTACAAGTCCTAGAGGTTTGATAATTCTGCCTGTTACTTCTTCTTTAATAGAATTTCCGGTGATCTTTTCTATCATCATTCCGAGAATATTATAATTTCCGTTTGAATAAACCCAGCCTTTACCAGGAGCAAATGCTGGACCTAATGCAATTGTCTTTTCAAAGATCTGTCCTTCTGTATATTTATCTGATCGTTCATAGAAAAAACTCTTTAAAAGATCCCTGTCCTCCAGATAATCAGGAATACCGCTTGTCATGTCCAGCATCTGTCTTACTGTTATGTTTTCCGAATTCGGATAAGCGGGGAAATATTTACTCAGTCTGTCATCAAGTCCGAGTTTCCCTTCATCTGCAAGCTGAAGAATAACGGTTGCTATAAATGTCTTTGTAATGCTTCCGATCCTAATTCTGTCGTCATATTTTCTTTCCCTTCCGGTACTCAGGTCAGCCGCTCCTGTTGTATAATTAAAAGAAAAATCCGGAGTATATATCCCGACTGTAATTCCCGGCACTCCGTCAGCTGTATAGATCGAATCAACTGCTGCCCTGATCTTATTCCCGAGTAAATCAGATTCTCTCTGAGCAAAAATGCTCTGACCTGAGAGAAAACTGATGACTAATAAAACTGTAAAATATACAAACAGTCTGTTCTTCGGATTTTCGGATTTTATTTTCATGGCAGATAATATTTGGTTTTTAAATATTTGCAGGAATTTTATTTTCAGATAAATTACAATTTTCTTTCGGGAAGAGAACCTCCGCTTCCGATGACCTCAATTCTGTTCAGGAATTCTTTCCGGTCATTTGACAAAGGGAATTCAACATCCGGAACAGGAACATTAAGAAATCTGCATAAAGGATCCCAGCCCTCCGACGCTTTGAATATAAGGAGTCTGTCAGGATGAATTTTCTTTATTACATTATCTGTATGCCTTTTAAATCTCTCTATGACTTTTTTCTTATCTGTCAGATCTTTCCCGAATTCACGGTCCATCAGCATTCTGTTATAGGTAAAAACCCTGAATCTTCTGCGGACCTCTTTTGAGAACGGAAATCTTAAACCGAATTTCAGGATCTTGCCTGGACTGAGATTCTTTGCCATAAATATTGTTTCGACTGCGCTATCATACCATTCGTCAGGATTCCTGTAAGTGTGGATAAGTTTTGCATCCGGATAATATTCTGCAAGATTTTCAAAATATCTGGCTCCAGGATAATCAACAGCGGAAACGTATCCGTTAAACAGCTCATTCCAGTTGACCTGCTCACCTCTTTCAGCCTGTCTGAAATATTTCACGCCTTCCGGATTCTGGAAGAGTTCGATCATGTGAAAACATTTCCCGAATCCTATGTGTTCAAGCGCAAGCTTTAAAGAAAAAGTCCCGGTCCTTCCAAGTCCGCTGCCTATGATTTTAAGTGACATTCATTTAATTAGTATCATGCTCTTAGTTTCTGTGAATGAACCTGCCGTAAATTTGCTGTAATAAACTCCGCTCGGCAGATCTTTTCCGTCAAACTCCACAGTATAATTTCCGGGTTCCAAAATTCCGTTAACCAGAGTAATGATCTCCTTTCCCGTGATGTCAAAGATCCTGAGACTTACATGTAAACTGTTATTAAGAATATTACTTCCGACAGAAAAATTTATTTTTGTCACCGGGTTAAATGGATTAGGATAATTCTGATATAAACGAGATGTGACGGGAATCTCATTAGCATTTTGACCTTCTCCAAGTAAGATATCTTCATTGAGATATTTCAGAATATCCACTGCAAGTCTGCCACAGGGTATAGATTGATTAACCATCATCACAACACCTGATTTCACATTTCCAGTTGAATCTGATGCGAAGCAGATAAAAGCGGAAAATCCCGGGACACCGCCGTCTTTCCAAACATAATAAAAATCAGGATTCTCTTGAGGAAAGAGCGGAGACATCTGCCATATAAGACCTATCCTTCCCTTTGAATCGGGATTCCGGCAGGTGTCATTATTAACTCTTCTTACTAGATGAGCTGAGTCGAGAACATTCTGCATTCCGGCATTACTCAAACCCATATTGAATTCAAGATATATCATAAAATCCTTAAGTGTGGAATACAGTCCTCCAGCCGCATAAAATGCCGGCCAGCTGTTTTTAAAATATCCAACCGAATCGCCATTAGGACCGTATCCTGTGGCTCTTCTTATTTCCTGTTCCGCTGTCAGAGATATCCTTGTGTCGGGAAGCCCGAGCGGATCCGAAATCTTCTGAATAAAAAGTGAATCAATAATTTTGCCGAGTGTGTGAGTAAGCACCACTCCGAGAAATGACACACCGAGATTTGAATACAGATAACATTCTCCCGGAGCTCTGAGCAGTCTGTGACCGTTGAGGTAATCATACATCATCTGATAAGTTGTAGAGTCATTGACAGGATGAATCGGGTCGTCAGGCAAAGCTGAATAATGTGTTGCCAGATCAATGAGTTTCATTTTCAGTGTATCGCCTGAAGTATTAACAAAGAAAGGAGCTCTAACTGTATCTTCAGGTATGTGATCTTCAACATAATCATTTAAATTCAGCGGACCTCCCTGCTGGATAAGAGATGATAAAATAGTTGCAGTGAAAGTCTTGGTAACTGAACCTATATGAAAAATTGTAAGACTGTCGGGTCTCGGTGACGAGGTATCTTTCCTTACATGTCCGTAAGAAAATCTTTTCGACAGAAGATCATTTCCTTCTTTTCTGATTACGCCGATCACCATTCCGGCTTTATTGGTATCAACATATTCCCTGACAATCCTGCTGACTTTCCTTTCAAGAGAATCAGGATTGAACTGCGCAGAAGCAGCCCGGAATACAAATGAAAAAATCAGAAATAACAGTAAAAGTTTTTTGTTAAGCATAAGTATGCAAATCTAAGTAAATATTTTCATTTTTTAAATGTAGCAAATTTCTCAAAGTTCATTTTTTTAATTTATTTTTTTATGAGAGATTAATTTAAAAGTATGCCTATTTGTAATTTAATGAAATTTACCGGTTGCAACGGGACTAATTTAATCCGGAAATTAAATCTTTTTAAATTCAGATTGCAATTTTTAATTCAAAGTATTAATTTATGAAAACAAGTTCAGAGAAAGTCCGTAACAGAAAAAAACATTTTTAAAATTAAAAAAAAGAAAATGAAAGTATTTAAAAATCTATCCTTTCTGCAGATTGGAATATTTTCTCTACTTCTTGCAATAACCGGAGTTCTTGGATATTTGTATTATGACTCATATAGAACAAATATTCAGGATAGCCGGGTAATAAAGGAAGTTAAAGCTGAGAATCTTGATCTGTCACAGGATATTGACATTGTAAAAGACAAATACGACAGGCTTCAGAAAGAAGTGGAAGTGCTGAAAAACAAAGTAAAGAAAGTAAGCTATCAGAAAAATGTAGTGCGCAAGAAAAGACTTTATTCTGCCGGAAAAAAAGGCAGCAGCAAAAAAATAAGTTATAAAAAGCTTTATTTTGAACTTAAGAAAAAATGCGGAACAAAGCACAGTTACAAATCCTCAAAGATAAAAAACAAAAGAAAAGTTAGTTACAGGAATACAAAATCGGGAAGCAGGAAATATTACACTAAATACAAATCCTACACGAATTTCAGAAACAGATAAGATTTTAATAATTTAAATGAAAAAGTATTGAATGGTTTACCGTTCAATACTTTTTTTATTTCATCACAGTACTTTAATAAGACCGCAGGTTATATCATCACTCTGCTCAGCGCCGTCAACAAATAATTTTATATCTTCAAGTAATATGCGGACAATTTCCCCGGCAGATTTTTCAAGATTATCCTTAAGAACCTTTACAAGTCTTTCATCACTGTACTGATTCATTTCCCTGTTCATTGCTTCATTTATTCCGTCTGTGAAATAAAAAACCGTATCCTGATTTTCGAGTGTAACAGTTTCAGAATTAAATTCCAGATCCGCGCATCCAAGAAAGATCCCTCCTTCTTTAAGTTCTTTTATGTTCCCGTTTTTATCAAAGACAAACGTTATATTATGACCTGCATTTATGCTCTCGAGACTTTTAGCTGAATGATCATACAACCCAAACCATGCAGTTGCAAATTTTTCAGAAGTTGTGGATTCGATCAGGATCCTGTTCAGACAGTTGACAAAGTCTTTAAGATCAAACGAACTTCCGTTCTGGTCGAAGTATGTGAGTATTGCTGAAAAAATAGTTGAAACTATAAGCGCCGCAGAAATGCTCTTTCCGGATACATCTGCTATCAGAAAAAGAGTTTTTGTTTCGGAAATTTTAAATACGTTGTAGTAGTCGCCCCCGATCTGCTTTGCAGGTATAAGTACTGCCGATACATCCAGGTCATTGAACTGAGGAAGTTTTTCCGGCAGAAGATTCTGCTGAATATCCCGCGCTGTTTTAAGCTCTCTGTTAAGCACTTCCTGCTCGATCTGCAATTTCAGCAGCGAGGCATTCTCAATGGCAATCGCGCATTGAGAAGAGAGAATTCTGAAAAGGATAAGGTCTCTTTCATTGAAGACTTTATTGTTTTTTTTATTTATGACCTGTATCACGCCGATCAGTTTTTCCTTATGTATCATCGGAACACATATCATTGTCTTAGTTTTAAATTTCGTTTTTTTGTCATACTCTCTGTTGAATCGCGGGTCCTTGTAGCAGTCTTCAATGAGCAGAGGCTCCCTGTTCTGCGCTACCCATCCTGCAATGCCTTCACCCATTTTACAGATAATTTTTTTGACTTCACTCCCCTTTTCACCTGTAGCCACTTCAAAATACAGAACATCTTCGGTCTTGTCATAAATAAGTAGCGAGCTTGCTTCAGCATTTACAAGTATTTTACTGCTCTCCATAATTTCGGCAAGCAGAACATCAAGGGGTTTTATCTCTGAAATACTCTGCGTGATCTCATTCAGGAAAGTCATTTCCTGAAGAAGATCAGATTCAGCTTTTAATCCGGGACTTTTATTATCCATAATAAATTTTTCTTAAAATATAAATTCAGTTTAATTTATGATATACACTTTTCAATTTTAAATTGTAATTTAGATTCATATTTTAAAACAAATATTCTTCATTGGCTAAAAAATTATTTTTTACAGGGACAGGGCTGATCTTTATTTTACTGACAGGTACATTCGGTTACTGGTATCTTACAGGTCAGAAATATCCTCTGTTTGACTGCTTTTACCTGACAGTGATCACCATTACTACTATAGGTTACAGCGAAGTAATAGATCAGGGTCATTATCCCAATGCAAGAATACTCACAATTTTCATAGCGTTTGCCGGTATCGGACTTCTTACATATTTCGTGACTTCAATATCGGCTCTGGTAATAGAAGGTCATCTTAAACAATCTTACAGAAAAAGGAAAATGGAAAATGCAATCAGGAAACTCGAGAATCATTTCATCATCTGCGGGATCGGAAGGCATTCCGTTCATCTGATGGAAGAACTGACCCAGACACACAGGGAGAGTGTTTTCATTGATATAAATACGGAGATCATTGAAAAAATACTTAAAAAGTATCCGGATGAATTATTTATTGAAGGCGATGCTACCAATGATGACATTCTTCTGAAAGCCGGCATTATGGAAGCAAGAGGACTCTTCGCCACTACTACTGATGATAATCTTAACCTTGTCGTTTGTCTTTCCGCTAAGAGACTCAATCCTGAACTTACAATTGTTGCTCTGTGCAACAATCATAATAACCTGGACAAACTGAAACTTGCAGGCGCAGATAAAATAGTTTCAACCTATTACATCAGCGGAATGAGAATGGCTTCGGAAATGTTCAGACCGACCGTAACTGAAGTTCTCGATGTGATGCTCCGCGGTAAAAACAAATTTCTCAGGATCGAACAGGTTGAGATCCATAAGGATTATTTCGGAAAGAAGATCCATGATCTTAGAATAGCGGAATTTAAAAATACATTACTGATAGCTTTGAGAAACGGAGATGAAATTCAATTCAATCCTGACCCTGAAATGATCATTAATAACGGTGATGCCATAATTGTAATGACAACTCCTCAGGAAAGGATAAAACTCGAAAACCTGTCCAAATCATGATTGAACTTTTAAGGAAAAGACATTGTGCTTTTATTTAAGGTTTAATAACCGTAACAAAATTCACAGCATTGTTTTCGGATATTAATCCGTCTGCAATATCAGCAAGCCTGTCGCCGTTTACGTCAGAACTTATATATCCTGTTGAGAAATTAAATATATCATTATCAATAATACTTCCGTCTGACACATCTATTACTCCGTCCTGATTTACATCACCGCTGTATATACCGTATCTCACGGGTGAATTATCAACCTGAACAGTATTATTTCCATAAGCTTTCGAAAATGAATCAGTAAAGTCAACGGAAAGAATATTTCCGGATGCAACGTTATGTGTAACTGAACTCCAGGTTTCGATGGAATTTCTGTGTCTGATTATCAGATAATATGCACCGTTTGAAACTCCCGGGAAGTCATATTCACCTGTAAACAGGACTGAGTCAACAGCAGTTACCGATGAATCTATTAAAGCATAAGGCGGAGAACTGTTTCTCAGAAATATTCTAATACTGTCCCTCATATTCATTCTATGATCCGATAAGGAATAAAATCCTTCTATTATGACTTTTAAGTTTACCGAAGCTGATGGATCAATGAACATTGACATCATGTGCAGATAAGCTGCCTGCGTATATATAGCCGGTTCTGTGATCGTCCATGAATTCTGCGGCCAGCCGGTATTCCAGTCCCTGTATGATTTCTGTATAGGCTGACCAAGAGGCGGAGTAACGAGTGAAGTATTGCAAAGCGGGTTACTTCCCCCACAGCCTGAAGGACAGCAGCCGTCAAGCGCATATGCCGGATTCACTCCTCCGGGTATGAATGCGGGAGGAGGACCGTATGTTGAAGTTCCGACTCTGTCCCAAAGAAGACTTCCGTCTGTGAACCATGCATGATAAATCTCATTGACAGAGTTTTCCGCACCGAAAGCGGACATATTTGTCATGTAACAGAATGCTGTCGGATTGACACCGTGAAAATAATTTACGATTCCGAGCGCAGCATTAGTGTAGTTTATCTTGTTCAGAGTATCCAGTTTATAAGTCAGCATATTTTTGAACATTACTCCCAGCCGAGCTTTTGTTGTATTGCTTCCCCATGTATAATTCTGATTAGACAGATAAGCGCGGTAAGCATCAGTCTTGTTCAGATATGCAGGAAGATTGTCAGCGTTGTTTGTCTTCATTGAGATCCTGTAAGCATTTTTTACAGCATCAGCAACCGAAGAGCTTATACCGCTTAAGGAAGAATAATACAGAAGCATATTCTGCTGCGCTCCTTCAAACGGATAAGCGTAAGTCCACTGAAGCAGATGCATTTGAGAATAATTGCTTTCAAAAAAAGATTTGTAAACGGAATTTCCGGTTAAGTGAAAAAGAAAAGCTGAAGCTGCTATTTTTCTTACAAGTCTTTCATATGAATCCACTTCCTGTTCTCCGGCTCCGATAATGCCCGAATTATAAAAAGTAACCGACGGATTAGCGCTTCCCCAGTTCCAGGAATTTACAGCAGCGTTTTTTAAACTGTCAGCAAATGATGTCTGACCAACGCTTCCGAACTGTATTGCGGCAAGCGCAAACAGAGATGATGCAGTAAATGAAGCTGAAGTGGTTGCCGGTCCGTAAAATCTCTGACTGTTATCAGCGGAAGGAGGACTTGCTGAACTGTAATTCATCACACCTACTATTGACAGAACTGATCCGTTTGCATTCTGCATTTTCAAAAGCCAGTTCAGTTCGTATCTGATCTCATCCAGAATATCAGGGATTCCGTTTCCTGATTCCGGTATGTTAAAATCGTCTCCCCATATCTCCGGATTTTCTTTATATGCAAGCAGCATATCCATTACAGCTTCAAAAGTGAAATTTACATATTTATTATAATCACCCGCATCATGCCATCCGCCTGAGAGATCCTTTGAAGTTGAAACATTGTTATTATTATAGAGTCTGCAGTCAGTATCCTGAAGATTTCCTTTATGACACTGTGTATCAGTCCATCCGTTACCGGCAAATGGAAGTGATTTGGAAATTCCGCATCTCTGATAATAGAATACCCTTAATGCCTGCTTCAATACGCTTTGATAAACATTTCCGCCGATCTCGAATCTGTAAGACGCAGCTTTATTCTGCACATCATAAATATAATAGCTTCCGACAGCGCTGACAGAGGAAAAATCAAACCACCATACTTTATCACCGCTCTGCGTCTGCGTCGCTCCGGAATTCCACTGCGCAATATTTCCGGAATAAACCACTGCATCATCATCCCATTTCCTTACCTGATAGACATTTCCGGGTAAATACGGATCATTGCTGTTATAACCGGACTGAGGATTACTTATAACTGCGATCTTTTCATCCCCCGGTCTGTATCCGAACTGATCGACTTTTATATGGTTGTTTATTACCGAAGGTGAGGAATGAGAATAGTTACTTTGTAAAATTATGATGAAAATCAGACAGGCAGAATTTATCAAATTTTTCATGTGAAATATTTGAATGGATTAAAAATGTATTTTGATAAAATACCAAAATACTGTTAGAAAAAAAAATTCAATTATTTCAGATAAAAAAGAAAAGAGAAACTAAAAAGATCTTAATATATTCAGACGCCGGAAATATTTTTGCGGGTTTACTTCAGAAAATGAGGGACTTACTACTCTAAATTCTTTTTGAATCTCAGAGAACTGATAAGCATAATAAAAACACCCATCATAAACAGCACAGCCACTTCCTGCCAAAGGTCGGCGAATCCAAGTCCTTTGAGAACAATACCTCTGATAATAATGATAAAATATCTCAGGGGAACGAGATAAGTTATATATTGAATTGCCTGAGGCATACTTTCAATCGGGAAGGAAAATCCGGAAAGAAAGATCATCGGCATTATAACCAGAAATGCTGAAGTGATCATCGCCTGCTGCTGCGTCCTTGAAATGGTGGATACAAAAAGTCCCAGTCCGAGAGTCGAAAGCATAAAAAAGAAAGAAGACAGGAATAAAAATCCGAGACTGCCCTTTACTTCTATCCCAAACCAGAATCTCATCACGGAAAGAACAAGTATAATGGCAACAAATCCCATAATGGAAAAAGGAACGAGTTTTCCGATTATCATCTGGTAAGGTCTGATAGGAGTAACGATCAGCTGCTCGAGAGTTCCGACTTCCCTTTCTTTTACAATTGCAAGCGAAGTAAGATTAATTGTAATAATTATGAGTATCAGACCAACAATACTCGGAAGCATGAAATTTCTGGTGGTGAGATTCGGATTATACCAGACCCTGGTTTCCGGGGTTACATTTCCTGTGAATGATATCTTTATTCCGGACCTGTCAACAATAGCAATGGAAACATCCTTCGAAAAACTTTCCAGTATATTCGCAATGTAGCCTGAAGCGATTGATGCTTTATTTCCGTCTGACCCGTCAAATATTATCTGAATATCGGCTGTCCTCTTACTCAGAAGTTTCTTTTCAAAGTCATCCGGTATTACAATTCCGCAGAGCACCTTTGCATTATCAAGATCGCTTTCAACTTCATTATAATTATTTGCAATGTTTTCTATTTTAAAAAATCCCGAACCTTCAAGATCCCTTATAAGCTCTCTGCTTTTTCCGGATTTGTCCATGTCATAAACTGCAGTGTTGACAAAATTCAGATCCCTGTTGGCAGCGTATCCAAGAAATATAAGCTGTATCACCGGAGCGATAAGAACCACTACGAACATTTTTGGATCCCGTAAGAACTGTCTGAATTCCTTTGATATAAATAGTTTTATGATGTTCACATCATCTCCTGTCTTTTAATTCTTATCGTTGAAATGATTATGAATACAGCTGAAAATATGAGCAGGTAATAGACCTGATCTATAAATACCGACAGGCCTGTTCCTTTTATTAATATATTCCTTAAAATAATTATATAAAATTTCGAAGGAGTAATATTTGACAGAAGCTGTATTGCATACGGCATGCTCTCAATCGGGAAAATAAATCCGGAGAGTATTACTGAAGGAAGCTGGGATATCAGCTGTGATATCTGAAAAGCTACCTGCTGAGAATCTGCAATTGTTGATACAAATATTCCGAGACTAAGTGTGGCAAGAAGATAGCAAACCGTTCCCAGAAAAAGATCAATATAACTTCCTTTTACCACTACTCCGAACAGAATATTCCCCATAAAAAGAATACTGGCAGCAATAAGCATTGAAAGAATAAGGTATGGAATGATCTTTCCAATAATAAGCTGAAATGATGTAACAGGCGAAACCCGGATCTGTTCGATCGTACTGAATTCCTTCTCCCTTACAAGCGAAATGGCAGTTAAAATTACTGATATAATAATAAGTATCATTGCAACCAGTCCTGGTATGAAATACAAAGTTGAATTCAGATCCTTGTTATACCAGAACTGAACCTGCGGATTCAGAGGAGGATTAGCTTTTATGCCTTTTTGCGAAAGCTGCTCCTGAGTAATTTTAAAATTGAATTCACTGGTAGCAGCAACTAAATAATTCTGAATGATGCCTCCTGTGCTTGCATCCACGCCGTCCACAAGGAACTGTATCCCGACATCCGTGCCGGTCATAATATCTTTTTCAAAATTATGAGGAATAATTATGGCAGCATCTATTTTTCCCCTGTTAAGAAGATTATTTACTTCGTCATCATTTTTTATGCTTTCCGTAATTGTAAAATATTCAGATGATTCCAGACCTCTGAGAAATTTCCTTGAAGAAACAGAATTGTCCCTGTCAAAGACACCGAGCCTTATATTGTTAACGTCAAGATTAATAGCATACCCGAATAATACCAGTAATGAAACGGGAAGTAAAAAAATTATCAGCAGACTTCTTTTATCCCTGAAAATCTGTCTGAATTCCTTGACCGTTATTGAAAATATTCTTCTCAGCATTATTCTCTTTTTTCAAGAAGGTTCAGGAATACGTCTTCAAGGGAAGGCACTATAATTTCAATTTTTACTTCACCTATATCTCCGGTAAGTTTCCTTATTCTTTCCTTAATTATTTTTAGTTCTTCATCCTGCGGGGAAAATTTGCTTTTCAGAATAAGATGTATTGAATTTCCAAATGCAGATACGCTCTGTGTAAAATCTTCAGGAATAAGCTTTTCAATTACAGCAAAAGTCTCCCTGCAAGTGATCTCAAGCACTGTATTGTCAATGTATTCCTTCTTGAGCTCGGCGGGACTTCCTGAAGCTATAAGTATACCGGCATTAATTAAAATTATTCTGTTGCAGAATTCGGCTTCATCCAGATAATGCGTCGTCACAAATACGGTTGTTCCGCTTTCTGATATATCATGGATCAGATCCCAGAATTTTCTTCTTGATATCGGATCTACTCCGCCGGTTGGTTCGTCCAGGAATACAATCTTTGGTTCATGCATTACTGCAGCTCCCAGAGCAAGTCTTTGTTTGTATCCGACTGAAAGCGTGGAAGTCAGCGTATTCTCTTTATTCTCCAGACCTGAAATTTTCAAAGCCCAGCTCTTTCTTTCTTTAAGTCTTTCATTTTTGAGGCCATAAATCCCACCGAAGAAATTCAGGTTCTCATTTACAGTGAGATCGCCGTAGAGTGAGAATTTCTGCGACATATAACCGATATTCCTTTTCACGCTCTCAGGGTCTTTTGAAATACTGAATCCGCTGACCATCGCGTCCCCTGAAGTCGGTTCCAGAATTCCGCACAGCATTTTTATCGTTGTTGATTTACCCGCTCCGTTAGCTCCGAGAAATCCGAATATTTCTCCTTTACCGACACTGAAACTTATGTCATTAACGGATGTGAAACTGCCGAATTTTTTTGTGAGGTTACTTACTTCTATGCTGTTCAAGATTCTATGGGAAATATCATTTCAGAATATTATTTATGTATCTTTGCTTTTCATTAATTCAATGAATACATTTTCCAGTGAAGGTATCTTTTTTCTGATGTCGGTTACGGTAATATTATTTTCAGTAAGAATTGATTCTATTCCGGTTTCATCTGCTCCCATTCCCTTGAAAACAATATTAAGTCTGTCCCCGAACATCTGAACGTCCGCCTGTTCAATTTTTCTTAATATATTATAAGCGTCTCTGACCGGACTGCATACAACTTCAACTACTGACATGTTAAGCGCTTTTTTAATTTCGTCCGGAGTTCCCTCAGAGATTATATGTCCATTATTCATCATTACAATGTAATTGAATCTTTCCGCCTCGTCCATATAAGGAGTCGAAATGAATATCGTAATATCATCTTTTAACAGGCCGGAAAGTATGATCCAGAATTCTCTTCTCGAAACAGGATCCACACCGGTAGTTGGTTCGTCAAGAAAGATTATCTTTGGTCTGTAAATCAGAGTGCATGCAAGAGCCAATTTCTGTTTCATTCCTCCGGAAAGCTTTCCTGCCTGGAAATTCCTGAAGTCCTTCAGACGTGTGAACTGAAGCAGTTCGTCTCTTCTGTTATTAAAATCCGTTACGCCGTGAATATCAGCAATAAACTGAATATTTTCATCTACTGTAAGATCAGTATACAGACTGAATTTCTGTGACAGATAACCGATCTCGTTCTTTATCTTTCTGCTTCCTTTTTTAATATTCATACCTGTGAATTCTATTTCACCGTTGTCAGCTTTCAGAAGACTGCACATGATCCTGATTAAAGTAGTTTTTCCTGCTCCGTCAGGTCCTACCAGTCCGAAGATAGTGTTTTTCCTGATATTGAAGCTGACATTATCAAGAGCGGTTACTTCTCCGAATTTTTTGGAAATGTTTTTTATAATTACTGCGTTATTCAAAATTCTCCGGTCAGTTTAAAATAATTTTTGCATCAGCCGGCATTCCGGATTTCAAATCATAGGAATCGTTTGGAATTCTGATCTTCACTCCGAATACCAGTTTCGTTCTTTCTTCCTTTGTCTGAATGTTCTTAGGCGTGAACTCCGCTTCAGGTGATATGTAAATGACTTCGCCTATATATTTTTTCCCGGGGTATGTATCATTTGTAACTTCAGCTTTCTGGCCGATCTTTATTTTCCCAAGCACTTCTTCGGTTATATAAATAAAAAGATCAACTACTTTCAGATCTGCAATATTGAGGATAGATGAACCCGTAGTAACAAATTCACCTTCCTCCGCAAGTTTTTTCGTTACAATTCCCTCAAGCGGAGACCTGACTGTGCAGTCTTCAATATTTTTGACTATTAGGTCTGCATTTGCCTGATTGCGTTTAAGATTTGCCCTGGCGGATTCAATATCTTCTTTTCTTGAAATGTTTTTGATCTTCTTCAGAGTCTCTTCAGCAGTGGCTAACCGGTTTTTATTAAGTTCATAAAGAGTATTGGCGTCATCATACTGTTTTTTAGTTGATGAATTTGACTCATACAGGTTTTTCATTCTTTCCAGATCCGCTTCGGACTGGGAGAGACTGATTTCCGCAGAATTGACAGCTTCCTCCGCAATTCTAATGTCTTCTATCCTTGATCCCTGTATGAGAAGTTTCAGCTGAGCATCAGCCTGCTCTGCCGCTGCATTTGCCTGCCTAAGCTGTATATCCAGAAGATCGTGATCAATCAGAAACAATATGTCATCTTTTTTGACAAGATCACCTTCCTTTACAAGAATATTTTCTATCTGACCGGGAGTCCTGGAACTTATAACTACGTCAGTTGCTTCTATATTCCCCGATCCGGAAATTTCATTATTAACCTGGTCACCATTGCAGCCGGCAAAATTAAATCCAGTATAGAGAATCAAAAGATTCAGAATTATTATCTTCATTTATGTTTTTTATTACTTTTATTAGTTATGGAATTTATTATAAATTCGGGGATTTCCCGTTTTCTTTTATTAATAAAATTTACAAATGCTTTTTCATTCATGCCGAAAATATTCATGATCAAAGGTCTGGCAATGAACGGGAAAATACAGAGCGACATTATGTTGATGTGAAGCTGCATCGGATCCAAAGGTATTATTTCTCCTTCATCAACCGCTTTCCTTATCTGCTTGATGAATATTTCCGGTTTAACGCTGAAATATTTATTGAATATCCTGAAAAACTTTGTAGGATTATTATTCATTTCTCTTATTACAAAAGCCGGAATTACAGAATTTTCCGAAAGCAGTGTAATATATTTATCCGTGAAGTATTCTATTTTTCTGAATAACGGCATTTCTGAATTCAGTAGTTCGCTGACCTTTGGAAGAATTAACCCCGCGGCTTCTGCAAAGACCGCATCAAAAAGTTTTTCTTTGCTTCTGAAGTAGTAATGGAGCATCGCCTTGTTGATTTCAGCTTCATCTGCGATTTCCTGCATCCTTGCTCCGTCTATTCCCTTTAAATAGAATATCCTCTTCGCAGATTCAAGAATTCTCTCTTCGGTCTTTTTATCCTTTGTAGATTTCATTTGTGCCGTGAATAATTTCAATGATTAAATTTACAGAAATTAACCAAATGGTTAGTTAATACAAAATAACAGAGTTGTATTTAAATTTCAATATTAAACTGTTTCTTAAAACAGGTTTATTCCCTCTGTAATTATTTCTGATAATCCTGAATTTTAGTTTTTACTGAATTAATAAGAAAGCCGTCCGGCGTCAGAAAAACAGAAAAAAAAAAAAAAAAAATCCCGTCCTGCATTCAGCTGAGACGGGACAGAGTCGGTTAATTTGTAAAATAAATTTATCTGTAATCGTAATAGAAAGTTATCCTCGGTACAACGTCACTTTTTCTGCCGTATGAATCTGCATGTTTTTTAGCGTAAGCGTTAAGCCACAGATTCGGCATGATATGAACTTTAGGAACGGGCATATAATCTATTCCCGCTGTCACAAAATGCTGATTATAACCATACTGAGCAGTTCTTGTATCCGGATTAAAGAAATCATACCTTGTAAAAAACCTGAATCTGTCTTTGGTAATATTTCCGGTAATGAATACGCTTATCCCGAAAGGATCAAAACCTGCTGTTGATGACGTATTATTTTTCTGAATAAATCCTTCGGCTCCTGCAGTTATGTTTTCACCGCTCCAGCTGAGAAATGAACTCAGTGTTCCCCTGTTTCTGTCAGGTCCTGATGATTCATAATCACCGTATATATCTGCAGTGATTTTCTTTTCTGCAAAACTGCCCGAAAGCATTCCGTAATATTTTTTGTATTTATTGATCTCCATTCTCAAAGCTGAACCGGTTGCTATCATCAAATAATATCCGAATTTGCTTTCCTTGTCAAAACTTCCGTTCAGCATTACTCCCATATCTCTTGAACCCGTTATTCCCCTCAGGTCCATTATGGTTTTTTCAACTGACCTGTATCCCCATACTTTTTCAGATAAAAAAGAGAACGAAGGTGTCGGCTGCAGACCTATGGTAAGAGCTGATCCGCTGAATATTTCCTTCCAAGCAAGAAAAGCGTCCTTTACGATGACAGACCTTTTACCTGATGCAAGCAGATCACTGCCGTCATATGCCAGCACAAATCTCGCCATGAAATCCCTGCTGATGTTGTGATCGTAACCCAGATAAATCCTTCTGAATTCTAAAGAATTGAAATCCTTTTTGTAACCTGTGTAATCAAGCGCAGATACAGTTGAATCTCCGCCGGCTTTGTAAAAATAATCACCGAATGCATAACCCCAGACTTTACCGTCAGGATCATCCTGTTTATCCTTTCCTCCCTGATTGGTCTGAGCCGTCAGCAGACCTGCGCAAAGTAATGTCATGAATACTAATAAAATTTTTTTCATAATTATTTTTTAATAATTTATTAATACAACCATATACAAAAATAAAGTATTTCTTTTTAAAAATATTTGATATAAATCAATTCCGGGAATTATTTTTTCAAATATTAATTGCTTCATTAAAATATTTACCTGTTTAAAATTGAAAAATGCCGGATACCGGTAATCAGATACATTTTACATCCAAAAGTAGTTTAAAAATTAATCAATTGTAAAAAAGCTTTATTTTTTGGAATTTTCATAAAATCAAGCCAACATATGAAAAACATATTATTTCCGACAGATTTTTCTCAGAATGCAGACAATGCTCTGAATTTCGCTATAGAATTTGCAAAGAGATCCAGAGGCAATCTGATATTGTTTCACGCTTACAGTGTTCAGCTCATTGATCCCAATATGCCGGCTGAGATATATCTATCGGCATATCAGGAAGAGGAGAAATCCGCAAAGGAAAATCTTGAGGATCTCAGGAATAAAATTGAAAGATCAAACAAGGACGATAAAGGCAATAGCCTTTTTGAAGTAGAAGCAATAGTATCTCAGGGATTAGTTGTGGATGAAGCGCTTTCAATCATAAGTGAATTTCATATAGATATTGTCATTATGGGCACTCACGGCGCGACAGGTCTTACCGAATTAATTCTCGGAAGCAATACGGCAAGTCTCATAGAAAAATCCCCAGTTCCTGTTCTTGCCATTCCTCAGAACGCGGAAAATAAAACTCTTGAAAATATTGTTTACGCATATGATGACATCAAAGCTAATATGCCGTCTTTCCAGAGACTTTTGAAATTTGCGGAAGTCTTTGACTCGGAGATCACACTGCTGCATATTATAGAATCCGGAAATGATACCCAGGAAAAGAATAAAAAAGAATTTGAAAAAATTAAAACTACAGTCGGAACGGAAAAAATGAAACTTGCTCTGGTTACCGAAGAAAATGTTCTGGAAGGAATTAATGATTACATAAATAATAATCCAGTGGATATTCTGGCCATGGCAATCAAAAAAAGAACTCTGCTTGACAGGATTTTCAACAGAAGCCTGACTAAAAAAATGGCGTACCATACAAAGATTCCGCTGCTTGCTCTGCATAAAGTATAATATGATTTTTTCAGGTCTTATTTTTTTAATTTTATAGCAAATCCCTTTGTCCGAAAAATTATTCCTTATTGACGCAATGGCGATGATATACAGAGCTTATTTTGCCATGATATCAAATCCGCTTATAAATTCAAAAGGTAAAAATACATCTGCTGTTTATGGTTTTGTAAACTCTCTTATCAAAATACTGGAGGAACAGAAACCCGACCATATAGCAGTTTGCTTCGATACCGCTTCGCCGACTTTCAGACATAAGGAATATCCAGAATACAAAGCCCAGAGACAGGAGATACCCACTGACATGCCCTGGCAGATCGAAAAAGTGAAGGAAATTGTAAAGGCTTTTAACATTCCCATGATCGAACTGGAAGGCTTTGAGGCTGATGATATAATCGGAACACTGGTGAAGCAGGCGGAAAAGGAAAATGTAACCAGTTTCATGGTTACGCCTGATAAGGATTACATGCAGCTTATCTCAGACAGGGTGTTTATGTTCAAACCTGCAAAGACCCAATACGGAACGGACAACGAAATTATTGACAAAGAAGGGGTCTTAAAAAAATTCGGAGTTACACCGGATAAAGTCATCGAAGTGCTTGGTCTCATGGGTGATGCTTCCGATAATATTCCCGGCATAAAGGGAGTTGGAGAAAAAACAGCAGCTTCTCTTATACAGGAGTTCGGATCAATTGAAAATTTGTATAAGAATATTGACAGGATCACAAAGCCAAAACTCAAAGAGAATATACAGACGCACAAAAAGGAAGCTATGCTTTCATATATGCTTGTTACGATTAAAACAGATGTTCCTCTTAAAATTAATTTTCACAACCTTAACAAGAAACAGGAAGATGCTGAACTGCTTACTACCCTCTTTGAAGAACTTGAATTCAAAACTCTCACGAGAAAATTTGCAAAAGACGGATATGAATCTGAAACTCCTCCGGCTTCAACGGTAAGCTCCGCTTCAAAACAGAATAATAAGTTCACAGAAACTATAAAAGTTGACATAAAAGATTCACCGAGGATTATTAAAACGATCAGCGATACAAAACATGATTACAGGATCATTAAAACGGAAAAGGAATTTGATGATCTGATAAAAATTCTCAGTAAACAGGATATAATATGTTTTGACACAGAAACAGATGCCTTGGATGCAATGAACACAAATCTTGTCGGCATGTCTTTTGCCTTTGAGGAATTCAGCGCATATTACGTTCCGGTCCGGGGAAAGACATTTGAGAAAAAAGGCAGGAAAGTCCGTAAAGAAAAATCGCTTTTCGATGCACCTGAAAACAGCATCAATGCAAAAGACGGAACAGGCATTGAGATCGGGACTGCGATTGAAAAGATCAAGCCGCTGCTCGAGAATAAGAAGATAAAGTATGTCGGACAGAATCTGAAGTATGATTATCTAGTGATGAGAAATTACGGAATTGAAATGTCAAACCTATTCTTTGATACATTAATAGGAGCATATATTCTCAGACCTGAAGGCGCGCATGATATGGACAGTCTGTCGGAAAAATTCCTGGACTACAGACCGATATCCATAAAGGAACTGATCGGAAAAGGCAGAGATCAGATCACCATGGATAAAGTGGATGTGGACAAAGCGGGCGAATACGCTGCAGAAGATGCAGACGTTACTCTTCAGCTTTATTACAAGATCAAATATGAACTTGGAAAACTAAATCTGAGAAATCTCTGCGATGAGATAGAATTTCCACTGATAAAAGTTCTGTCTGAAATGGAATATGAAGGATTTAAAGTGGACGAGAGGATTTTAAGTTCTATCAATAAACAGACTGAAAAATATATTAAAGAATACGAAGCAAAGATCTATGAATCGGCCGGAGAGAAATTCAACATAAATTCAACCCAGCAGCTTGCTGACATTTTATTCAATAAATTGAAACTCACTCCTACCAAAAAAACGAAAACAGGATATTCGACTGATGTTCATGTACTTGAGGAACTGAAAATTCAGCATGAGATCGCATCATTTCTTGTGGATTACAGAATGCTTACGAAGCTGAAATCAACATATCTTGACGGTCTTAAAAAAGCAATAAATCCGAAGACAGGAAGAGTACATACTGTTTTCAATCAGGTTGCCGCCGCTACCGGCAGACTTTCCAGCGTTGATCCGAATCTGCAGAACATTCCTATAAGGACTGAAGCCGGAAGAAGTCTCCGCAAAGCTTTTGTTCCAAGAAACGATACTTTCCTTATAATGTCTGCAGACTATTCGCAGATAGAACTCCGCATTATGGCTCATTACGCAAATGATGAAAACATGCTTAATGCATTCCGAAGAAATCATGATATTCATACCGAGACCTCTATGAGAATCTTCGGGCTGAAATCCAAAAATGATGTAACGCCAGGCATGAGGAGGAAAGCAAAGGAAGTAAATTTCGGAATAATTTACGGCATCGGGGCGTTCGGTCTGGCAAACAGACTTGAGATCAAGAATTCAGAAGCAAAAGAAATAATAGAAAGATATTTCCGCGAGTATCCGAATGTAAGAACTTACATGGAAGAAACGAAAAAGTTTGCCCATGAGCACGGATATGTGGAAACTCTGCTTGGCAGAAGAAGGTATCTGAGTCAGATAAACAATCAGAATGCAGCTGCAAGAGCAGAAGACGAAAGAGCCGCAATCAATATGCCCATTCAGGGAACGGCAGCAGACATGATAAAGATAGCAATGAATAATATTTACAATGAATTTGCGAAAAACAAATTTGAATCGAAGATGCTTCTGCAGGTTCACGATGAACTCGTTTTTGAAGTAAAGAAAAAAGAACTTGAAAAAGTAAAGAAGATCGTAATTGATAAAATGAAAAATGCAATTAAACTGAATGTTAACATTGAAGTGGAAGTAGGTACCGGTGACAGTTGGTACGAAGCGCATTGACAATGTTAAATATTAAATGTTTTTAATTTTTAAATAAAAGGTAAGTAAATGATTGTAGTAACGGGAGGCGCAGGATTTATCGGAAGCGCTATTGTATGGAGACTGAATCAGCTCGGAGAGGAAGACATAATAATAGTTGATGAATTCGGTAAAGATGACAAATGGAAAAACCTTGTTCACCTGAAATATGCAGATGTATTTGACAAGGAAGATTTCGGGCATATGATCTCTTCTGATTTCATGAAGAACTTTGAGATCGAGACAATATTTCATATGGGAGCAAACAGTTCCACAACGGAAAAAGATTTTGACAATCTGCTCAGAAATAATTACGAGTATACAAAATATCTTTGCGAAAAAGCAGTCGACAACAACGTAAGATTTATATACGCTTCTTCGGCAGCTACTTACGGGGACGGATCCAAAGGATATGATGATGACGAAGGCAGACTTCACGAACTTGTACCTTTGAACGGATATGGTTATTCAAAACATATGTTTGATCTTTGGGCTAAAAAGCTTAAGCTTCTTGATAAGATCGTAGGACTGAAATATTTTAATGTTTACGGTCCGAATGAATATCACAAGGGAGACATGAGAAGCGTCGTGAACAAATGCTATCATCAGATAAAGGAAACCGGCAAAGCCCGGTTATTCAAATCTGCAAATCCTGAATTTACTGACGGCGGACAGAGCAGAGACTTTCTTTATGTTAAGGATGCAGTGGAGATGACATTATTCTTCCGGGAAAACAAGATCGTTAACGGAATATATAATATCGGTACAGGCGAATCAAACAGCTTCAATGATTTCGTCAGGCCGGTATTCAAAGCGATGGATCTGAAAGAAAATATAGAATATTTTGACATGCCGGAAGTGCTTCAGGAAAAGTATCAGTATTACACCAAGGCAGACATCAGCAAACTCCGGAATGCCGGATACAGCAAGGGCATGTATAATATTGAGGATGCTGTTACTGATTACGTTTCAGATTATCTTGATTCGGACGACAAATATCTTAAATAATTTTTAAACAAATAATCTTTACAAATGAAATTATTTTTATTTTTACTTATTGCTTTAATGTTTTCAGGCAGGACATTTTCACAGGACCTGCCGAATAATCTTACTGATAAAGAAAAGGAAATTTACAGGAATTATCAGCATCCCGTTATTGAGACCGATGACACCAATCCCCCGCCGACTCCGGTCAGGACAATGGCTGAGTGGGAGGAAGTTCAGGGAGTCATTGTAACATGGACTTCATATACAAGCATTATCAGACAGATCGTGGATTATGTTCAGGATGAATGTCAGGTATTCATAGTCTGCAGCGATTCGAATTCAGTAAAGACATATCTGACGTCGGGCGGAGTTCCCCTTGTAAATTTAAAATTCATTATTGCGTCATACAATTCCGTATGGTGCAGGGATTACGGACCGTGGGCGGTCTATTCCGGAATTTCCGACAGTTTAAAACTTATAGACTGGATTTATAACAGACCGAGACCTCTTGATGATCTCGTGCCGGTTGCATTTGCAAACTACACTGGAATTCCTATTTATCAGACCACCGTAGCTCCGAATGATCTTATTGCAACAGGAGGAAATTTCATGGTGGACGGAAACGGAACGGGATTTTCTTCAAACCTAATACTCGATGAAAATCCTTCAAAGTCAGAAACTCAGATAAACAATATCATGAGCAGTTACATGGGAATAAACAGATACATTAAAATGAGCACTCTTCCCTATGATCAGATCCATCATATTGACATGCACATTAAACTTCTCGATGAAGAGACACTGCTTGTCGGACAGTATCCTCCGGGAGTTGCCGACGGTCCTCAGATCGAAGCAAACCTTCAGTACGTGCTTAATAATTTTCTGACCTGTTACGGAAGACCATATAAGGTAGTGAGAATCCCAATGCCGCCTAACGCATCAGGTCAGTATCCGCCGACTGCAAATTATTTTACATACACCAATTCAGTATTTGTAAACAAAACAGTAATTGTACCGATCTACGGACTTGCTCAGGATACAACAGCTTTAAGGATCTACAGAGAAGCGCTGCCCGGTTACAGGATCGCCCCGATAAACTGTTCATCAATGATCTCGGCACTCGGCGCTATTCACTGCATCACGAAAGAGATCGGAGTTTACGAACCGGTTTTCTTTTCACATCCGAAAGTACTTAATACTCTGAATACGACTTCACCTTATGAAGTAAAGTCTTATATAAAAATAAAATCAGGAGTTTCTTCAGCAAAGGTATACTGGAGAACTGATACAACTCAGTCATACAATGAAATCACAATGACTCAGAATCTTGATACATTCAGAGCGGAAATTCCCGCGCAGCAGCTCGGCTCTAAGGTTTATTATTACATATCGGCTACTTCAAATTCAAACAGAACGGTTACAAAACCATTGACTGCTCCGCAGGGCTATTATAAATTCGTTATAGACAATCCGACTTCAGTCAATGAAAATACAGTAACCCCATTGTCTTTTGAACTAAGTCAGAACTTCCCGAATCCGTTTAATCCGAATACAAAGATCAGTTACAGTTTACAGTTTACCGGAGAACGTGAAGTGAATCTTTCAGTCTATGATGTGCTCGGCAATGAAGTAGCGACACTTGTAAACGGAAAGCAGTCTTCTGGCAGTTATTCTGTTGAATTCAACGGAAGTAATTTTTCAAGCGGAATTTACTTCTACAGATTATCAGCAGGTGAATTTAATGATACAAAGCGGATGGTTCTTATAAAATAGATTCAGTCCCGCTTCAGCAATTCAGCGGTTTTTCCCGCGGAGATATGTTTTATTCTCTGCGGGATTTTTTTTTGCGGTTACAGGTAATTTCATTTCGCACTGCGCTTCCCATATTTTAAATTTCAGGATTAATATTTCACAAATGCCGAATATTGCAGTTTGACATTTTTTTTTATTTAAAATAATTTGTCACTAAGTCGGAAACAGAACCGATCCGTTAACTTATTTTCATCTTAATTTCGTGACAATCTAATAATTAAATAAAAGGAGGAAGATCATGATAAGAGCCCCTGACCTTTGAGTGAAAAAACCATTCAGTAAATTCTTCAACCGTTCGCTTCAATTATAAATCAAATCTGTTCATCCGAAACTCACCACGGACGGCATAATAAAAATTCAGACCAAATAATTATTCTACGGCAAACGAATGACACTTCAGGACACTATTTATAAAACTTAAAATCATTTTATTATGCAGACACTTATTAAATTATTCATACTGATTTATTTCAGTTTGATAGTAACCTCAACCTGCGTTTCAAGGGCTGCGGAATCAAAGAAAGAAACAGTGAAAACTAATTCACCTTATGCCGAAAATGTTCACATGTATATCTGCACTCAGGCGCTAAATCTATTAAAGGATCAGTTTCCGGAATATAATTTTACACAATTCGATCAGAGAATCGGCGACCTGACCGACTACGGAACACGACCATGGCAGACAGGAAAGATCACAACCGGCGCATACAGGGAAGATAAGGAAGATGTTGTCTTTGATATAAGAGGTCCGTTCGGTTGGTATGTCAGTAATTCACATTTCTGGAATGCTGATGACAGATCTGACGGAGATAATACTCTCACTCATCTTGACGGAATAGGTAATTACCCGAATGCTTTCACTAAGTTCAGAAGATATCTTGACGGAGACTGGCATTCATGGTCAAACGGATACGGACCGAGGGAATTCATCAATTATCTGCACATATCCGGTTATCTTTTCAGATACAGTTATTTTTCGCGGGGATTGATAAATTTTTACAGGACAAGGAAGATATGGCTTGAGGATTTTTTTGATTTACTCGGCAGACAGTACATCGTAAGAGAAGAAGTTACCGCTGATGATCTTTTGTATAATTCAATAATATGGGAAGTACTCGGAAGACAGGCGCACCTGCTGCAGGATCTGTCTGTTCCGGCACATGTTCATAATGATGTTCACGTGAGAGGACTTGACGGCGGGGACTGTTACCACAACTTCATAGACGACGGCGCATATCTCAATTATTCCTGGATAACTGCAAGGGATGCCGGTGGATTCATTAATCCGTATGATGATCCGGATGATCCCTTGAGATATCTTTTTTATACTTCCTCTCAGCTCGCTGATCATTTTCCGAGCGGACCTGACTGCCTGGAAATTCCCCAGCAGCATACGGGGAATAATTTTCTCCCGGGCGGAACAAATCCGATGATCGAAAATTATTATCAGCAGCTCGGCACACCTCCTGTCAATATTCCAGACCCGGATACGGAAGCCGCATATTGTTTAAATCACGCCATCAGAGCCACTGCAGGTCTTTTTTACTGGTTCGGGATCGAGACCGGAATCTTCCCTCCGCTGCCGGAAATGATTCCTGAAATTACCGGCTTTACAAATACTTCACCTGATCACAGGCTCTACAGAGGTGAGACAATGACAATTAATTGTCTTACTACCGGCAATGCCCGGGATTTTAAATTTGATATGTTTGTATGCGACACTTCAAGGGAATGCTTTTATCCGGTTCCCGGTCTGATTCTGCGTCAGAGCGGAAACAGCCTCAGCATTTCAAATGTTAATTTCAGGAATAACTGGACATGCTTGAAATATGACTCAGTCTGTTTTAATACAGACCCGGGAAATTTGTCAGAGCCGCCACTTCATTTCACTTTAAGAGTTACAGCTTCAAATCAGTACGGTCACAGTACCGGATTTTATTCTTTGGGTAATCTGATGTGGATATTTCCCAATGAATTTATAAGACCAAATCCTCCGCCGGTATCGGGCTGTCCTCTGCTGCTTGTAAATGACGGTCTGAAATTTATTTATGAAAATGATCTTCTTCACAGATCAGAATTTCCCGGGAATCAGAATAAAATAATTGAGGATAAATATGTTTTAAGAACAGCTCCGGCAACATTCCCGGATGACAGTACAATTATGCTTGCCGTAAAGGAAACAAGCGTTGATATCAATTATTTCGATCAGTTCAGATTGCTGGCAGCTGACCATCCTGAGGGAACAGAACTTGCAGTAACAGAGAGCAACGATCCTGTTATTTATTATCCCAAGTATTTAATCCTGCCTTCACATGCAGAACTTTCCGGTAAAGATATAACAAAAATGCTTAATTACGGAATTCAATATCCAAAATACATTACCGGCAACGGTGACGACGTAATTACAGCTGGCTTCAACGGAAAGCTTTCGACATCAGGTCAGGACAGTGTCGCTTTAATTCTGAATCCGGGTGCCGGTCCTCATAAGCCAGTTATCCCAGTGGTAAAGGATTTTGCGGGGACAATAGACATTCAGGACATACACGGAAATACTGAGATAAGCGACATTTCATTTGCAAAAAGAATATTTAATTCACAGGTTACAATTCCTGTTTTTGCGGATAAAGGCTTCAACAGTATGGATATCAGATGGAAAGATGATTTCAATATTTCCTATCTGGCATATACCGGTATTTATTATTCCGGATTCTCAACCCAGGAACTCGAACTTGTAGAAGCCGAAGATATAACTTCAGGCAACATACTTAACCTGCTTAAAGAAAAGGATGATATGCTTGTTCAGACAGATTCATCAGACCAGATAATATTAAGATTCAAAGACAGATCTGCACCTGTAAGGACAGGTTATAAAAGAAGCTATATATTTATTACAGAAGGAAGATATCAAAAATCCGTTGCATTCAACCCGGAGAACAAAGGATCCGTGATAAATCAGACGGGAAATGAAAAAGAACATGAAGTCATAAAATATTTTATAAGTAATTATCCTAATCCGTTTAACCCTGTTACTTTTATTAATTACGGATTGGAAATTAAGAGTAATGTTTCTTTAAAAGTATATAATATTCTCGGTAATGAAGTAGCGGTAGTTGTAAACGGAATTCAGAATGCAGGAGAACACAGAGTAGAATTCGACGGAAGCAGACTTGCCAGCGGCATATATTTTTACACATTAAAAGCCGGAAACTTTGTGAAGACAAGGAAAATGCTTCTGTTAAAATAAAATTGATTCTATATTTTATATGATTAAAGCCGGGGCCAATGTCCCGGTTTTTTTTAAACTTATAAATTATGAAAAAAACATCATTCAGCTGAAGTTATTATCCTGTTTATTCCCCTTCCCGTCAGCTCCACTCTCAGACCTGTCGGAGCGCTTACATTGAAGACAACAAAGTCCAGAGTATTAATACCCTTCACAAAACCTTCTTTAATTTCAAATGGGAACATTCCGTAATATGCTTCCCTCGGTGTAATGAAACCGGTACTGTTTCCGTTTATGAGAATATCGACACCGTTATTATCCGAAGACCAGACTCCTGAAATGACAACATTGGACTGATCAAATTCTGACAAATCAAATTCAGTTCTGTAGACATAAATTCCCGGCTCATTGAATTTGTATGTATCTGTTCTGGGAGCGATCCATTTTGACTTACCGGAATTTTTCACCCATCTGTCCATTGGAAATCCATCCGAAAGGGAAACTTTGCACCCGGGTCCCGGAAAATTTTTATCCGGACTTTTGATCAGTCTGTAATGAAGATCAGTCTCTCCGTCCTGCAGTACAATTCCTTTTGAAACCTCTCCAGTATTGTAAAGATCTTTGATGTCAGTAAACTCCTGTCTCTCGCTGAATGACAGCAAAAGTAAAATAATATATAAGTAAGTAAAGCTGATCATTTAAATGAGTATTTAAATAAAGAACCGGATTTATTTAAAATCCGAAATTTGATTTAATTATTCAAGATGCAGTTTTTTGATAAAAGATTTAACTTGTTTAACAAGTCTGCAATTTTATAATTATTCAGTAATTCCTGATTCGTGAATAAATTCATTTAATAATCCTGCATTTATTCACATAATATATTTTTCAGTCTAAAATTTGAGTTTACAGGAGAAAGGAAATTTTTCTGAAATGTTTTCATTCTGAATCTGTTATAATTCCCGCCTGGGTGCCGTCTGCTGAAAATAGAATTTCGCATTGAATAACCTGTATAATAAGTTTATTTTGCTTTAATGAATAAAAAGCACTTAACTGATATATTCAGGAATTCCCGCAATAAGAAAATCATAATTATCGGGGACCTGATGCTGGACAGATATTTATTCGGTGATGTAAACCGGATCTCACCTGAGGCTCCCGTGCAGGTTTTTGACCTAAAGAAAAACGAATACCGTCTGGGAGGAGCTGCAAATGTTGCATACAATATTAAAACTCTCGGAGCTGACCCGTTTCTGATCGGAGTCACAGGTAATGACGCAGAAAGCGAACTGCTGAAACTCAGCCTTGAAAGCAATGGAATCAGCACTAAAGGAATAATTTCCGAAGACGGCAGACCGACAACCAGCAAATCGAGAGTAATTTCGGATTCCCATCACCTTTTGAGAATTGACAGTGAATCCAAAGAGGAAATTACTCCTTCCTCACAGAAAAAAATTCTTTCGCTTCTTTCTGAACATGCAGCGAAAGAAACTGTGATAATTCTGCAGGATTACAATAAAGGAGTTCTGACACGTGAACTGATAAAAAAGATATCTGCTGCCGCAGCCAAAGAAAAATTCAGGATACTCGTTGATCCGAAGTTTGATAATTTCTTTGAATTCAGGAATGCTTATTTATTCAAGCCTAACAGAAAGGAGCTTGAAGATTCATTCGGAATAAAAATAAAAGAGCTGAACTATCTTGATGAAATAGCGGCAAAGCTTTTTAAGAAGATCAGCTGCGCGAATATTATTTTTACACTTGGCGAACAGGGAATGATGATCTACGAAAATCACAATAAAAAACTGAGGAAAGAAAAAATAAGCACTAAGGCAAGAAAAGTAGCTGATGTATCAGGAGCAGGAGATACGGTGATTTCAACAATTGCTGTTTGTCTGTCAGGCGGAGCGAGTTTACGAGACTCAGCAGTTATTTCGAATTACGCTGCAGGACTGGTGGTACAGGAAGTTGGAATAGTTCCCGTATACAAAAATGACCTGATGGAAAACATTTTAAAAAACAAATAATGATCATAAAGCAGACGGATATCCCTGGAGTCCGCACACATATAAAATCTGAAAAGAAAAAACTCGTTTTTACGAATGGATGCTTTGATATTCTGCATAAAGGACACGTCTCATATCTGAATCAGGCAAAACTTATGGGTGATTATCTGATAGTCGGAATAAATTCCGACAGATCAGTTAAAAAATTAAAAGGCGAAAGCAGACCTGTAAACAGCGAACAGGACAGAGCTTTTATTATAGATAATCTCAAGGCGGTTGACTATGTAATTATATTTGACGAAGACACGCCGCTCGAAATTATAAAACTTATATTGCCTGATTACCTCGTAAAAGGCGGTGACTGGAAGGAAAATGAAATTATCGGTTCCGATGTTGTAACCGCCAACAACGGCAAAGTCATCAGTCTTAATTTTATCAACAACTATTCCTCAACAGGAATTATAGAAAAGATCAGAAAAAACTGACCTTACCGATCCTCTAAATATATGTCCGAAGAAGAAAAAAATACTGAGAATACCGAGACAAAAGAAACCGAAAATATTTCCGGAGAAAATAAAGCAAAGAAAAGTTTTACGGGGAAATTATTCAGCGTAATAAAATATATTCTTTTAATATTTATTGCCCTTGTCATAGGCATTTTCATTTTTATACAGACAGACATTTTTTCAAATCTTGCCAAGGATTTTGCGTTAAAGAAACTTAACGAGTCATTTGCAGACAAACAGATAACCCTGTCCGCTGAATCACTTGACGGAAATATTCTCAAAGGTTTTACTCTGAATAACGGAAGCATAAAAGTAAAAAGTGACACTCTTTTAAAATTCAACTCACTGTCGGCAAAGTACAATATATTAAAGCTTTTTTCAAAGCAGATCTATGTCAGAGAGCTGACTTTCCGTGAACCGCAGATAAACATTACAAAGATCAGGGATAAGAATGACAGTTTGAAATGGAATTACGAATATTTTCTCGAATCGGAAACAAAAACAGAGGACACTGTCAAATCTGAATTTGACTGGGGAATTACCGCAGAGAATTTCACTCTTGAAAACGGTTCCGTCAGGATTCTGGAGAATAAAAATTCCGATCTTCCGCTCAGACAGATAAAGATGCCTCAGCTTGACACTTTTTATGTCTCAAAGTTCGACATGTCAAAACTTAATATAAATCTATCTGCAAAATATTTTCCCGATGAAATTGACGCCAACATTAAGAATTTCAACTTCAGGACCAACTCCCCTTTTAATGTTGATAATTTTTCCCTTCATGCGAACATAAACAGAAAAGATACTGCCTCAAAGATTTCCGGATTAAACCTGAAGACTGACAGATCGGATATTCTCATTAATCTTTTATCCGCAGATAAAATAAATCCTCTTGACGGATTTGATTATGAAAATCTCACAAACAAGGAAGTGAAGATTGACATTTCAGCAAAACCTGTAAACACAGATGATCTGACATTCTTTTTGCCTGAATTAAAATTCATGGACAGTACAATTAGTTTTGATATCAACGCAGAAGGTGAATACGGAGATCTAGCTCTTAAGCAATTTGATGTTTTCAGCGAGAATTCTAAATTTTATTTTAAAGGAAACGTAAAAAATCTGCAGAAGCCGGAATCTCTTTATATTAATGTGAAAGGAAAGGACATAGTAATTGATCCGAAGGACACCAGAATACTGCTGCCGGGAATTAAAATTCCGGATTATTCTGACCTAGGAAAAATCAGCATTCCGGAACTTTCATTCAAAGGTGAGCCGGATAATTTTACAACAGAATTCGACATAAACTCAGGAGCAGGAAGAACTTACGGAATTGCTGATATAGATCTTAGAGGAAGCGAGATTCAGTATAAGGGGGATTTCAAAACTTCAGGCCTGAATATTGCAAAGATAGTAAAAGACAAAAAACTTGAAAGCAGTATTTCCGGAGATTTCAAGGTTGATGCCCGCGGATTTGATTATAAGACAATGTCCGGAAAACTTGACTACAGAATGATCGCAACAAAATTCTACGGAATCAACATAGCCGCCTCCGACGGAAGATTAAAATTCAACAGAGGTAACGTTGATCTGGAAATTGCCTTAAGATCAAATTTAGTAAACACAAAGACGAAAGGAAAAATAAACATTTCCAATCCGGATAATCTTTCATATGACCTTAAAGGAACCGCTTCAAATCTGAATCTTCAGGTAATTACGAAAGATCCTGGAATGAAAAGCAATCTGTCCTTTGATTTTGATGTAAATGGAAGAGGCACTTCGCCGGATGATATCGCAGGAAAATTCGACATTCAGCTTAAGGAATCTGAATTCGGGGATTATCTGCTTCCTTCTACACCCGTCACCGCTGACATAGATCAGAAAGGTAATCTGAGGAAGTTCTCAATTAAAACCGGATTTGCGGATGTGGAAGCAGACGGATATTTCAATTTCAATAAACTTCTCGACCTGGTAATAGAAAATTCAAAAAAGATAGCAGACAATATTTCCGATAAATTTTTTCCGGACTCTCTGTCTGAGATAACAAAGTATAATACGGGTTACTCTGTCGACTGCAATAATTATTACATGAATTATACGCTTAATATAAGAGATCTCTCCCCCGTTTATCCGTTCATAGGAAATGATACAATCCTTTTTTCCGGAGAACTTAACGGCAGCCTATCTGACAGCTGCGGTCTTTTCACTTTCAACACAGCCGGGAGAATAGATAATTTTTCTTACGGTGACTCCGTCCTGATGCTGAAAGATGCTGACCTGAATTTATTCATGAGAAATGAAACCGCTTCCACTAATTTAAATAAATTTTATACAGATATTACGCTGCACTCAAATAAAGTAATCACGGCAGGGAATAAATTTGATTCGGTTTTTACAAAGATCAATTTTTTCGACAATGATAATCAGGTCCTGTTAACAGCAAACAGGGATTCCACAGTGAAGATTTACACGGATTTCTCGCTAAAGGATTCTGCAATATTCAGATTTGATTCTCTTTCATTTATGTTTCATGATCTGAACGTTGCAAATAATTCTGATCTTGAAATAAAATACACAAAGCATGACAGCGTGCAGAAGTTTGATTTCAGGAAATTTATTGTAAACAGTTTTAATCAGAGACTAACCGTGAACGGATTTTATTCTCTTAATGACAGCAGTGATATTAAAGTAAACGCAGATAATATTAAAGTCCTTACTATTCAGCAGCTTCTGAAGCCGGACGTGGAAATTGATACAGCGGATGTGATCAAAGGGAATTTCAGACGGACAGTGCTCGAATACAAAGGTTTGTCAAATGATTATCAGCTTCATCTTGAGACTAACTCTGACGTTCTGTCTATAGGCGCAACGAGAATTGGGAGACTTGATGCTTTTATTGATTACAAAGACGAAGAGCTGAAAAGCGATATAGCGTTTTACAATATTAATAATGCGGGTAGTTTTAAGCTGAAAGGTACAGTGCCTGTCCTTAACAAGAACAAGGCAGAATATAAAGACACAGCGGTATACAATAAGGTAAGATCAGAATCGGAAATAAATCTGAACGCAAAAGCTGAAAACTTTCAGCTCAAGATATTCCAGCAGCTGCTTCCCTATACAAAAGAGCTGGAAGGAATTCTTGACGGGAATATTAAACTTGCAGGCGTTATTTCAAAACCTGATCTTACCGGGAATATGAATCTGAGCAAAGGCGCGTTTTATGTAACTCTGAATAAAATGAGATATAATTTTGTAGCCGGGATAAGCACGGAAAATGAAAAGATCCTGATAAACAATTCAAAAGTGTTCGTAACAGAAGATCCATCAAAGTATATTTCCACAACCGGATTTGTTGATCTTACCAATCTCAAAATGAATGAACTTGATCTGAGAATGACGGGTGATGTTAAGGCATTTGATAAGGACAACGGTCCCACAGAACTTGGAATTTCCGGAGACCTCTGGGTGGGCAGCGGAAGTCCGCAGCTTAAAATCCAGGGAAATTCGGACAGGATAGACCTTACAGGGAATCTTATACTTGTAAAAGGGAACGTTGAATTCAATCCGTTCGTGCAGGAAGCTTACAACATTTATTCTGATGATTTTAATTACGGAGTGATCATAGACTCGCTGAATTATAACAATGAAAGAGTTACAAGGGTTTTAACGAATTCAACTGACAGTATATTCGTTATTAAAGGAGTTTATTTAAATCCATTTGAAAAGCTGGTTTACAGAGAGGAGAACAAAAATGTTAAGCTCCAGCCAAAGCAGAAATCAGGAAAATTCTATTACGATCTGCTTATAACCACATCGGAGAATGTATTCTTAAAATTCATAGTTAACGAAAAATCGCAGCAGGAATTTTTCGGCGAGATCACTACCAACCTTAATCTGGACAACAAGGAAAATTATCAGATGTCAGCCAGAGGAGAAGTCACGCTGGGAAACAACTGCTACTATAAATTTTTCAGAAGATTTGATGCGACAGGTAAAGTCAACTTTAACGGACCTGTAACTAATCCGGAACTCAACATTGATGCAACATACAAAGGTTACACATCTGTTGACCTCGGCGGCTCAAATCAGCAGGTGGTAAGCGACGTTGTGATCGACATGAATGTCTCCGGACCTGCAGCAAATCCTGTCCTTGCTATCACTCTTACAAAGAACGGCAGCACGGAATCCGGCAGTAACGCAACAAGTGATGCAATTTCATTTCTTCTTTTCGGAAAATTCAAGGATCAGCTTTCTTTCAGCGAGAGTTCAAGTTTCGGGGCATCACTCGGAGCTTCTGTACTTTCAAATTACGTGACTTCATCACTTGAAAATATTTTCCCTTTTCTAATCAATACTGACCTTAATTATGTAGATTCCAAGACAGGATCGTTCGCTGAAAATACCGATATAAGATTTACCGCATCAGTGGGAGGAGCAATCATCAGATTCGGAGGACAGATATTTAAAGGTATTGCAAATACTGACATAATTATTGATTATCCTATAAATAAAATGCTGAAGATTGAAGGTTTATCAAATGACCTTGTGCTCAGACTGGAAAGAGTATATGATCCGTTCACAACAAGCAGTGATGCGACAATTTCATCAGGAACCAGGGCGGGAGCTCTGATCTATTACAGAATTAAATTTTAAAATTATCAACTTACAGAATAAAATACTTGACCTATACGGAAAGAACAGGAATTCATCTTTTAAGGTAAATTCTTTATTAAAAAAATTAGGACTGAAACCATCTTCCAGAGAATCACTTAAAAAAGATCTCCGTGAACTTATCAAGGAAGGAAAAATAGAAAAGGAAGGAAAGTACTACAGTCTGATTTCAAAAAGCGGCTCTTTTCAAAATAAAAAAGATCTGAAAACAAGTTACAGAAAAAATCCCGCCAGGGTGAATGTTCCAGCTGAACAAACAGGCGAGATTGACTTTGGGAATGACGGAAGACCCGTTATAAAAACCACAACAGATGACGGAGAAATCGTCTTTTACAATATTAAATCCTCAAAAACATTTGTTCATAAAATAGGAGATAAAGTAAAATTCAGGATACTCAGATCCGGCGAAGGCGCAGACGCTGAAATAACGGAGATCATTTCACATCAGAAAAAATTCGTAACAGGCAGATTTGAAAATCACAAGACTTACGGTCTGATCTTTCCCGATTCAAGAGAAATTAAAAAAGAGATCATTGTTGCATACATGGATTTTTCAGGAGCTGAAAATAATGACAAAGTTTTTGCTGAAGTGCTGAATCCTGAAGATCAGGGAAATGAATTTTCAGACCTGAGAGGAAAGGTCGTTGAAGTTCTCGGGAAATCCGGAGTAAGAGACTCTGAGGAAAAATCCATTATTCGAAAATTCGGACTTGTAAAGGAATTTCCGAAGGAAGTTCTCAAAGAAGCGAATGAGCTTTCGCTGCAGTATGATCCTAAAGACAGACTTGATCTCAGGGATAAAGTTATATTTACAATAGATCCGGAGGATGCAAAGGATTTTGACGACGCTGTTTCAGTGGAAAATCTCGGCAACGGAAATTATCTTCTCGGTGTTCACATAGCTGATGTGTCGCATTTTGTGAAAGAAGGAACAGAACTGGACAGGGAAGCTTTGAAAAGAGCGACTAGCGTTTATCTTGTTAAAAATGTAATTCCCATGCTTCCTGAAAAGATCTCAAATGAACTATGTTCACTCAGACCTGATGAAGACAAACTGACTTTTTCCATTCTGATTACTCTGAGCAGAACGTTCAAGGTAAAGGACTTTGAGATAAGGAAAACAGTAATCAGAAGCAAAAGAAGATTCACATATGAAGAAGCGCAGAAGATAATTGAGACGGGAAAAGGAGATTTTCACAAGGAACTGAAACTGATGTATAAGATCAGCAAATCAATTACTCTTATCCGGCTGCGTGAGGAAAGTCTTGATTTTGATTCAAACGAAGTGAAATTCAGATTTGACAAAAAGGGAAACGTAACGGATATTGTAGTAAAGGAAAGACTTGATTCGATGAGACTGATAGAGGAATTCATGCTTCTGGCAAATAAATGCGCGACCGAATACATCGGAAAAGTAACAAACGAATACAAGACATACATACCATTCATATACAGAGTCCATGACAATCCGAACCCGGACAAGATGAAGGATCTTTCTGAATTCGTAAAGCAGTTTGGTTACACAATAAATCCGGAGGACAAGAACTCATTAAGAAAACTTCTAAATGACATTGAGGGAAAACCGGAGGAATTTATTATCAATGATCTTTTCATAAGGTCAATGTCAAAGGCAATTTATCAGACAAAGAATATCGGGCATTACGGACTCGGGTTCAGGGATTATTCACATTTTACCTCACCTATAAGAAGATATCCGGATCTCGAAATACACAGGATCCTTTACGATTACATTAACGGAGGAAAGGAATTAAACAAAAAAATCGAGCATTACAAAAACGTTCTGCCGGAGATTTGCAAACAGAGTTCTATAATGGAACAGAACGCAGAGAAAGCAGAAAGGGAGTCAATTAAATTAATGCAGATCGATTATATTTCAAAACACATTGGCGAAGAATATGAGGGAATAGTTTCAGGAATGGTTCAGTACGGAATTTTCGTTGAGATAATGGATATTCTCGTTGAGGGAATGATAAGATTCAGGGATATCGAGGGAGATTATTATGAATATGACGAGAAGAAACATATTGCTGTGGGCAGAAGGAAAAGAAAGATCCTGAAAGCCGGACAAAAAGTAAAAATAAAAGTCATAAGGGTAAATAAGGAAAGCAAAAAAATTGATTTCGCACTGATAAGTTAATTTGTATAATTATGAGCGGAAAGACTTAATTCAATAAAATCCCTCCCTCAGATATAGAATAAATCCATCCGTAATGTTTAAATAATACTAATTATATAGAAACTGCATGCTAAATTTATTAATTTTGCAGTATTAAATCTCATTAATAAATGGCAAAGAATACATCGAAGACCAATCCGACAAAACTCCGTCTTGAAGAAATTGACAGGGAGCTTGCGGAATTATCAGAGAAGAGGAATTCTCTTGTTGCTCACTGGAATCTAGAAAAGGAGTTAATCAAATCTGTAAGAGCATCCAAGGAAGAAATAGAAAATTTAAAAACAGAAGCTGATAAATACGAACGCGAAGGTAATCTTGCAAAAGTAGCTGAGATCAGATACGGAAAGCTTCTTGAACTACAGAAAAGCATTGATGCAAAATCCAAAGAGCTAGCAAAGATACAGAAGGATAATAAAATGCTGAAGGAAGAAGTAGATGCGGAAGATATTGCCGAAATAGTCTCAAAGTGGACGGGCATACCGGTCAGCAAAATGCTTGAGAGTGAACGCGCCAAACTTGTGCACATGGAAGAGAATCTTGAAAAAAGAGTGATCGGACAAAACGATGCGGTGGTAGCGGTTTCAAATGCGATTAGGAGGTCAAGAGCTGGACTTCAGGATGAGAACAGACCAATTGGCTCTTTTATTTTTCTCGGTACGACCGGAGTTGGAAAGACTGAACTTGCGAGAGCGCTTGCGGAATTTCTCTTTGATGATGAAAAAGCGATAGTGAGAATTGATATGAGCGAGTATATGGAAAAATTCTCAGTATCAAGACTCATAGGAGCTCCTCCCGGTTATGTCGGATATGAAGAAGGCGGACAGCTTACCGAAGCAGTAAGAAGAAGACCTTATTCAGTAGTGCTGCTTGACGAAATTGAGAAAGCCCATCCGGATGTGTTTAATATTCTGCTGCAGGTTCTGGATGAAGGCAGACTCACTGATTCGCAGGGAAGAACAGTCAATTTCAAGAACACGATAATAATCATGACATCTAATCTCGGTTCTCATCTTATTCAGGAAAAAATGCAGATCATAGATGAAAGGAACAGGGATGAAATCATTAATGAACTCAGGATCCAGCTAATGGAACTGCTCAGAGCCACAATAAGACCGGAATTTCTTAACAGATTGGACGAGATAATTGTATTCAAGCCGCTCACTTCAAACGAAATCAGAGAGATTGTAGATATTCAGATCAGGTATCTAATTGAAAAGGTGGAAAGAAATAATATGAAACTGATCATTGATGATGAAGTAAAAGACTGGCTCGGCAAACTTGGATTTGACATTTCATACGGAGCAAGACCTTTAAAAAGAACAATACAGAAATATGTTACAAATGTACTGTCAGAAAAGATCCTGAATGCGGAATTTCTTCCGGGAGATACAATCGAAGCTAAATTAGACAACAGAGGTCTTATTGAATTTACAAAGAAGAATTAACACTGACCAAAATTTATTGTCAGTAAAAATTAAATTTACAGGGAATTGATAAATTACACTGATAATTATTTTGATCTTGAGATCCTTCGTCTTACCGAAATAAAACTCCATGAAGCCACAGAGACCATTAGATTAAGGAACATTTACAACAGAATTTCCAGGTCAAAATATCTTATCAATCCTGTAATTACCGGCAGACACAATGATGACATAATTCTTCTGGACGGTGCTAACAGATACGGTTCGCTGATGGAAATCGGCTGTAAACTGATACTTGCGCAGGTACTGGATTACAGGGATAAATCACTGAAACTTGACAAATGGAATCATCTTGTTTACAATCTTAAAATGGATAAGCTTAAAAAGTACTGCGAGATTAACGGGTTACCGTATGAAAAGATTTCCTATTCAAAAGGCATAGAAATGATCAAAGAGAAATTTCATTACACCCTTGCCTCTGATATAGTAAAAGATGAGAACATTCTCATAAAGCTCTCTTCGGATCTTGATAAAATGGTGGATCAGCTTCACACTCTGACAATGCTTTACTTTAAAATATATGATTTTGACAGATCTGAAAGTGATATAAAGTTTTCCGACATAAGGAAATATACCCGCAGAAAAGGTCTGCTGATCATTTTCCCGGATCTCAGGAAAAGTCACATCTTAAAAATAGCGGACAGCAAATATCATTTGCCTGCAGGCATTTCCAGACACAGGATCATTAACAGAGTCCTTCATGTAAAATATGAAATCAGCAAATTAATGCATGACAGGAATATAGAAGAAAAGCAGGCTGAGCTTAAAAGAATACTCATTGATAAAATAGACAAGAATAAAGTAAGACAGTATCAGGAATCGGTAATAGTTTTTGATGAATAGGAGAATGAGATGAAGCCCGAATATTTCATTGCAAGAAGATATTTGTTTTCAAAAAAGAAATTCAGTTTCATTACGATCATTTCACTAATCTCAATAGTAGGAGTTTGTATCGGCGTAGCAGCTCTTGTAATTGTATTATCCGTATTCAACGGATTCAACAGCAAAGTTACAAACATACTTGTCAGTTTTGATCCTCATATCAGAGTCGAGTCAGCTGACAGTTCCCGACTTTCGGATTATGATGAGATACAGAGCAGGATAAAAGATCTCGGAATAAAATCAGCTTCGCCATATACTCTTAACAAAGGAATGCTTGCAAATGAAGGGCAGAACGAAGTAGTATTCATCAAGGGGGTAAAGGAGGATGAGGTTTCAGAAGTTTCAGGAGTAAAGGAAACAATCAAACTGGGTAAGTTTGATCTCTCTGACAAAGGTGATTTCGGGAGTATAGTTCTCGGTTTTTCACTTCTTGGCAAATTGAAAGCAAGACCGGGAGATACGCTTACACTGCTGAGTCCGGTCGGACTTGAAAGTTCGCTGACACAGTTTGTTGATCCCAAAACCAAAAAATTTATTATCACCGGAGTTTATGATTCAGACAATAAGGATTATGACGGTAATTATGCATACATTTCAATAGAAGGCGCTCAGCAGATGTTCGATCTCGGAAACAAGGTAAGCGGAGTGGAGATGAGACTTGACGACATCACAAATTCCGAAATGGAAAAAGCGAAGATCATAAAACTGCTCGGGGATAAATACAAAGTACTGACATGGTATGATCTGCATGAGGATTTTTATTCGATTTTAAAAGTAGAGAGGTGGGTTGCATTTACAATACTCAGTATAATAATTGCGGTCGCTTCATTTAATATTCTCGGTTCGCTGACAATGACCGTTATAGAGAAAAAACGTGACATAGGAGTTCTGAAATCCATGGGGGCAACCGATAAAATGATCACCAATATTTTCATGATCGAGGGTTTATCCGTCGGAGTGATTGGGACCCTTTCAGGGCTTGTAATAGGACTCGGGATAATACTGGCTCAGATATATTTTGAATTTTACAAACTTGATACATCGGTTTACAAACTCGAAGCTCTACCTGTTGAATTAAGGTTCACCGATCTTTTATACATACCAATGGCTGCAATGCTTTTATGTTATCTCGCTTCGATATATCCATCAAGGAGAGCGGCAAAATTGAAGCCTGTAGATTCAATCAGATGGGAATGATAAAATGAGTTATTCTTTTAAATTAATCAATGACTGAAAAAGAAGTTTTAATAAAGATAGAAAAAGTAAACAAGTCTTATCCTCTTGCAGGGACAAAGAAACTTGACGTACTGAAGAATATTGATCTTGAAATTTTCGGCGAAGAGATCTGCGCCATTACAGGAAAATCAGGAGCCGGAAAAAGCACGCTTCTTCATATTCTCGGAACGCTTGACAACCCTGATTCAGGAAGAGTATTATTCGAGGGAATGAACATATTTGACAAAAAGGAAAAAGAACTTGCCTTATTCAGGAGTCAGAAGATCGGATTTATCTTTCAGTTTCACCACTTACTGCCTGAATTCACTGCACTGGAAAATGTACTTATCGCATCAATGATAAGCGGCAGGGAAGATTCCGGAAAAGCTCTTGAAATACTCAGCGAAGTTGGACTCAGAGACAGGGCTGATCACAAACCTTCCGAACTTTCCGGAGGCGAAGCGCAGAGAGTTGCAATTGCAAGAGCGCTGATCAATTCACCGAGACTGATCCTTGCTGATGAACCTACAGGGAATCTTGATACGGAAAATGCAGATTCAATAATGAGACTTATATTCGAACTAAGGAATAAATTCAGACAGACTTTCGTAATAGTAACTCACAATGAGGATTTTGCACGGAAGTGTGACAGAATAATAAAAATGACAGACGGTAAAATATCGGAATCATAAAAAGAGATTTTAATGTTAATGAGCGATAAAAAAATAATTACAAAAAATTTAGATCTGTATTATTCAGATAATCAGGCATTGAAAAATGTTTCTATCGAGATAAACGAAAAGAAGATCACCGCTCTGATCGGACCTTCAGGGTGCGGGAAATCAACATTCCTCAGGACTCTTAACAGGCTGAATGACACAATTGACAACGTTAGGATAGAAGGCGAAGTAAAAATCGACGGTGTAGATATTTATGACAAAAGGGTTGATGTAGTTTCACTAAGGAGAAGAGTCGGGATGATATTTCAAAAGTCCAATCCTTTTCCGAAATCAATTTACGAGAACATTGTTTACGGACCGAGAATAAACGGCATAACGGGTAAAAAAGAGCTGGATGAGATCGTCGAAAAAAACTGCATAAGAGCTGCAATATGGGACGAGGTCAAGGACAGGCTGAAGGAATCCGCAATGGGACTTTCCGGTGGACAGCAGCAGAGAGTCTGCATAGCGAGAGCGCTTGCAGTGGATCCGGAGATACTTCTGATGGATGAGCCTGCGAGCGCTCTGGATCCGATCTCAACCGCAAAGATAGAAGAATTAATGTTTGATCTGAAAAAAGACCTGACAATTGTAATTGTAACTCATAACATGCAGCAGGCGGCAAGAGTCAGCGACAGATGCGCTTTCTTTCTTACAGGCGAGATTATTGAATACAATCAGACAAGTAAAATGTTTACAAAACCGGAAAAAGAAGAAACCCAGAATTATATTTCGGGAAGATTCGGTTAATTAATAATTTTGATATTAAATTCTGAATTCATAAATTTATAAAAACAATTAAGTATGCTTCATTATCTTGAAGAAGAGCTTGAAAAGCTAAAAGAGAAAATCATTAAAATGGGAAGTCTTGTTGAGGAACAGATAGATAATTCCTTTAAAGCACTGTTTGAAGGAGATCTGGACCTTGCACAGAAAGTCATCAGCAGAGATGATGAAGTGGATAAATTTGATGTCAAAATAGATAAACACTGCCAGAGAATTTTTGCTCTAACACAGCCCGTTGCATTCGATCTTAGACTTATTATGTCTTCTTTAATGATAAACAGCGACCTGGAAAGAATGGGAGATATTTCTGTAAATATTGCAGAAAGAGTAAAAGTGCTCCTGGGTCAGGGAGAACTTCTGCGAAAAATGATAGTTGACGATATGTCAGTAAAAGTCAAGAAGATCGTAAAGATGAGCATTGATTGTTTTGTTAACGGCGATGCGGAACTGGCAAAGAGCATAATAAATTTTGATGAGGAGATTGACCGGCTGGACAGAAAGATTTTCGATCTGCTTACAGAGGAAATGAGATCAAACAGCGACCTGATTGTCCCCTGCTGTCATATTCTTGCTCTTGTAAGAAACATAGAAAGACTTTCAGATCATGCCACCAACATTGCCGAAGATGTTATATTCCTCATTGATGCAAAAATGGTCAAGCACAGCAAGGATCCCGAAAATCTTAAACCGAAAGAATAATCTTGTGAATGAAATACTTAATCTTTATTATTCTTTTTATTAACTGCCTGAATGTAAATTCGCAGACTGTCACTTCAGATACTTTAAAGAAAATCCCGTTCGGTCAAAATAAAATTTTAAACAGCACTTATCTTTCCAAAAATTCGGAAGTATTCAGATATGATTCACTTTGCATCTGGAACGACAGAAGAAATTTATCCGAGATACTGGATCATCGTCCGGGTTTTTTTATAAATGATTTCGGACAGGGCGGGCGAAACAATATAAGTTTCAACAGCAGCAGTTATTACAGCACCGGCATATTCAGGGACGGGATACAGGTGAATGACAATTTTTATCAGGGATTTGACATACAGAACTTATCAGTAAATGAAATTGACCGCATTGAAGAAATTTCCGCAACTTCATCCTTCTTTTACGGAATAAATTCATCCGGAAAAGTCATAAATGTAATCACGAAAGATTTTTTTACTCCACAGCCGTTTTCTCAGTTCAGATATTCACAGGACAGGGACGGATCTTTGTCAGCTGATATATTCCTCTCTCAGCCTGTTTCCAGAAAGGTAAGCGTCATGGCCGGAATCACAAAACATTCTCTCGACGGCAGGTATTTAAATTCGGAATTTAATGTATGGCGTGGCAGAGCCAGAGTGAATCTGTATTTTTCATCAGACTTTAATATAAGATTCGATCTGAGTCTGAGTAATTTTGACCGCGGACTTAATGAAGGACTGCAGTATACCGCTGATAAAGATTCGCTCGCTGACCCTTTGAATGCAAAAGTAATTAATTCAGTTCAAAAGGAAAATCTCGAAAATTATTTCAGCAGCGCGCAGTTCACAGGAAAATTTTTCAGGAAAAAAGACTGGGTTACAAAAGTAAAAATTTACAGTAATAATTCAATAAGAGATCTTTACAATCCTGCTGACACAGGCTCCGTTAATATTTATTCCGGATACCAGCATTCTATTGCTTACGGCGGAGAGCTGCTTCAGAACATATCAATTAATTACGGTAAAAATTATTTATCCGATCTGACATTGGGATTCAATATTTATTCAAATATTCTGAACGGCAATATCACAAAATTCCTGAATTCGCTTACTGATCCGTATCAGAATTCCAGAGATCTTTACTATTCTCTCAGAGCCAAATATGACCTTAGATACAGCATATTCTCAGCTTCCGCTTTAGTGAGAAATGATAATTTAGCCGGTAAAAATTACCTCAATGCAGGAGCAGAAGCGACAGTAAAAGCTATAAGCACAAAGAAAGCATCAGTGAATTTCAGTGCCGGTATAAGAAGATCGGAATATTTTATCAATAATGCATCAGAGACTTATGTAAATGCTGTATCAACCGATACACCGATTTCGGATCTGACAAATAATTTAATTAACGGCGGAATTAAATTCCGCTATACGAACAGTGAATTTGAATTTGTTTACAGTACCGGAAAAAATGCTGGTTCAGATGTTTCAGTAAGAAATATCAACGCCGGTTATAATTTCATTTCACAGTATTTTGATATTTCTCTGAACTACAACAATTCAAACTCCGAACTCTTTCCTGAACATTATATAAAATCAGATATTGCATATAAGAATATTTTATTCAGGGGAAAGTTAAAATTAAGGACAGGATTTGATTTTAAATATTACAACATCAGGAATATTACATTTCAGGATCAGACACTCTATTCATACAGCTTAAGCAGTTCAGCTTTTCCTCTGAAGGATCAGTTCATTACCGATTTCTATATAGGGGCAAGAATAGGAAGGGCGAATATAAATCTTACTGTTGCGAATATTTTCAATTCGCTGGTTTACAACACATACTTATTCCCTCTTTATGACAGAGGAGGATTTCTCAATGCAATATCAAGATTCACAATAGTCTGGGATTTTATCAACTGATGAGTAAGTAGGAAAGGTCACCGCAAAAGTTCTCCTGCGGCTTTAAAGACCTCTTCCAAACTTATATTTTTCATGCATTTGAATTCATCATCGCCGGACCATTTGCATTGAGCCGGTTTTGGGGAATTATAAAAACACGGGCTGCAGTCCAGTTCCTTTCTGATTATTCTGTATTCAGTTTTCCATGGGAATAATTCTTTATAATTAGTATATCCGAATATTCCGATTACCGGAAGCTTTAATGCAGCTGAAGTATGAAGGAAAGCAGTATCGTTTGATACAAACAGACTGCAGTATTTCATTCTTGCCACCGAGTCCATATAATCAGGACCGGATGCAATATGAGATCTGTTTCCTATCCCCTTTTTGATTTCGTTATTCAGATCAAATTCATTCCCAAACAGAAGAATTTCCGCGTCATATTTTGTTATGAGTTCTCCGGCAAGATGAACAAATTTTTCCTTATCCCATCTTTTATGAATGTGATTTTTGAGCAGGGATGAACCCGGATGAAATCCGACAAGCCTTTTGTTTTCAAAATTATTTTCACGGATCCAGTTTTCAGCATTCTGCTGATGATCAGCGCTTATATAAATTTCCATCGGACCCGCTTCCTTATCCTCTGTGTTAACGATCTTTTTGATAAGATCAAGATTCTGGAGTACATTATGCCTGTCTTTTACTTCATCAATAAGAACATCATTGAAAAATTCAGCGCGGAAAATATCCGTATGAAGGTAGTGATGAGCTAATTTTTTCTTTGCTCCGAGAAAAGCGTTAAGCACATTATACTCAAGCCTGTTGGCAGGGTAGACATTTACAGAAATATCGTATTCATTTTTACTAAGCTGTCTGACCTGCGAGAGAGATCTTAACTTTGACTGTTTTAAAAAGTCAATAAAGTGAATTTCATTCAGGAAAGGATTTTCCTTATACATCTCTCTGACAGACCTGAACATAACAAGCATATCAATCCGGGAATCGGGTAATTTTTCTTTTAGAATTTTGAGGGAAGGTGAAAACATTAAAGCGTCTCCGTTTCCGGAGAGAGCGTTTATGAGTATTTTCATTTTGATAGGATTATCTCAGAACTTCCGGATCATATTTCTGAATTTTCTGAATACTTTCAGCGGCTTTGAGCGAATCTCCCGCCTGACTGTAAAGCTGATAAAGCTGATAATGCGCAATTACATTAAAATCGTCAACTTCAACCGCTTTTTCATAACTCTTTTTCGCCTGATCCTTATTGCCCATCTGCATATAAATATCACCCATATACTGGTAAGGTAGACCGAACCCGGCAGGACCTGTGTCAATCGATTGTCTGAATTCATCAAGCGCAGCCTGCGTGCGTGATTTGTCCCGCGATGAATTCATCGCCTGATTAAACATATTCACATATGTATTTTTATAATTCGGATTTCCGGGAAAATCATAATTATAATTCAGGACTTCATCTTCAGATTTTCGTTTGTAAACGACATCAGTTGAATTATTGGATTTATCTGTGAAATAATACGGGTAATAATATTTAATGAATTCCCCGTTGGTGTAAAGAGCTCTTTCCCCGTAAGCGCTGGGCTTAACTCCCGTGGAAAAATATATATAATCCGGATCCCTGGACATAACATAATCAGCATTGTAGTTTCTTTCCTTCCAGCCGATCTCACCTGCAGATATTTCAGGAATGATCTTTGGATTATGCGCGATCTCCTTATCGGTCAGACCGAGAAGGTCAATAACATTTACATTCGGACCGGCAAAATATGAAACTGCGCCGATTGTTGTAGCAGCAAGTGTCATTGGTCTACCGAGACTCTGCTGTTTGACTTTGAACCAGTTTCCTGTGGATTTCATCTTATCAACCAGTCCGTTCTCGCTCTGAATATCGCTGTCAAGTTTCTCTTTCTGAGATGAATAATAATATATGCAGACAGCAAGCGCAATGATCGTAACAGCGCCAAGCGCAATACTCTTTGAATTTTTTCTGGAGACCGTAAAATATATTTCAGTAAGTAATTTTGCGAAAAGAATATAGATCAGCGGAAGAACAGGCAGAAAGAATCTGTTCTGCTTCAGGACGTCCCCGCCAATTGAAATCGAATAAACAATAAAAGAGAATATCAGGAGATAGTAAAGCGAAAGAATGAAATGATTTTCCTTCTTTTTAAAAAGATAAAGCGGCGCTAAAAGAATCACACCGTAAAGCAGATAAGAAGTAAGGAACTTTGTAAAATAATCTATACCTGCATTCAGGTAAGCTTCCGAAAATCCCGTCTTTGCATAAAAAGTATTCGGAAATAAATATCCGTAATAGGAATATCTAATTGCAAAATAAAAGATAAGGGGGACAATATATATCAGATACGAAAGCAATTCTTTCTTTGCAAAAAGTGATTTAAAAGCTCCGGAACCTTTTTCCCTGAACGCAAAGAAAACTTTATGAATAATAATCAGTCCAAAAAAATACATTCCCTCAGGTCTAGTGAGAGTAGCCAGCAGGATAAAAAGCGGGAATCTGTAATTCATTTCTTCGGAATCTTTTCCTTTAATATAGTAATAAACTCCTGCCAGTGAAAAGGTAATGAACATAGTAGTTTCCATTCCGCTCACGGACCAGAAAATAAATGACGCCGTGAATACAAGCATTACGGGAGGAATAAGATTCAGGTATTCAGAAGAACCGGATGTCTCAGATGTTTTTCCTTTTTTTCCCGCTGCAGTGTCATCAGAGATCCTGTAGATGTCCGATAACCTGTAGGTAATAAAAATTATAATAATCCCAAAAAGAACGCTGAGATCCTGCGAGAAAGATTCAATATTTATTTTAAAAAATTTTAAAGCGCTCAGGATAAGCACCCAAAGAAGATTTGTGTAACCTTCGACCCTTTCACCGATGTTGAAAACAAGACCATTACCATTCACAAAATTGTCTATGAACCTGAAACTTATGTAAGCATCATCCTGAAGGAATTTATTATTAAAACAGATGACAGCAAAACTGACTGACAGAACAGCCAGGAAAACATAGGCAAATGTTTTCCCGGTTTCTTTGCCAGCCGTAACAGTATTTAGTTTTACAGTTTTTTTCGCCATAACCTGTGAACGGTATTAAAAATACCGTTCTACAAAATATCATTTAATTTTTTACTTCCCGGATGGATTTCCCATCTTCTGCTTAATGGATTCTATCTTCTGCTTTATTGATGGATCGCCAGGACTCATTGCCGAAAGTCTGTTCAGAAGATCTATCGCTTTCTGATATTCGCCTTTCGATTCGTATATGTCAAGCAATATCCTGTAAGGATTATAGTATGACTGAACATTGGTAGGATTGTTCTTGATTTCCTCCTCCGCTCTCAGCATTACTTTGTCTGAAATTTCCTCGAACTTCTGCTTATTCCCTATTTTACTGTACATCATTGCAACATCATACTCGATCCTGTAATCCATCGTTATTACATTTCTCGGGATCAGCTCTTCCATTCTGTCAAGAACTTTCTCCGCTTCGCCGAACTTTGAGGAATCATTTGAATAAAAATATGCAAGCTTCATGAACACTGTTCTGTATGTCTGAGCCATCCTTGTCTGATCCTCATTATAGAATAGTTTTTTGTTGTTAAGACCGTTGAACCTGAATCCGTATTCAGGAGTTTTCGACGGTTCTTTCGGATCATTGAATATGCATTTATTCATTACCTCTACATTTATATCCTGATTGCCGTATTCGGATGGTTTGTACGGAACAATCCTCTGTCCCATTCCTTCAGTTACAAGATAATCGGAGAGTCCTACATAATTATCCTCTGAAACCGTTACGGAAAAATAGATCGGTCTTTCCCATTTATTCGCTTTTATAATGTCCATCAGAAGCAGATCATTTGCTTTCAAAGCAGTGATAACCTGCGATCCGGACTGCTGTCTTATCGTTGCCGGTATGGTTGTAACAATTTTTGTAGGAAGTCCCGGTCTGTTTCTCATGCTGTCGGGATAAGCTGTCAGAGGAACTTCATAAACCACCGGTTTCTTTTCATCCCACTGGATCGGCTGAAGCTTCTTCAGCTGTGCATCCGAAAATGTCATCGGAACAGTCAGGGATCCGTATGGTCTTTCATTCTTAAGCTGGAGATTGTACCAGTCTGTCTGAGCAAGCGAAAGATTGACTATTCTTACATCCGTTCTCACTCCGTATGTTGCCTGCAGACACCACAGCGGGAATGTATCATTATCTCCGTTTGTGATGAGTATTGCATCCTTGTCAAGACTCTGAAGCAGATTATACGCATAGTCGTAAGGGAAAAAATTACCGCTCCTGTTCTGATAATAATAATTGACTCTGAGCATATTCGCCGGAACAGCAGCAAAGCTCAGGATCAATACTACCGAACACACTGCCAGCAGGGATTTTTTATTCATCTTTTCAGAAATGAGTTCTATCAGTCCGGCTACACCGATCCCAACCCATAATGAAAACGCCATAAACGCTCCGACGTAAAAATAATCCCTTTCTCTCGGCTGAGGTTCCTGCTGATTCTGATAAAGAGCAGTTACAATTCCCATCAGCAAAAACATCATCAGAAATACAAAGCCCAGCTTCCAGTCTTTCCGGAACTGGTAAAAGAGACCGAACATACCGAAGAAGAACGGAATGCCGAAAAACTTTGAGAAGTCAACTCCGTCATTCTGGTTATACCCTGCCCTTCCTATATAATTCCAGAACCAGTATCTGTTGAACATATGATTTATCTGGTATTTCCATAGAAATTCCATGTCACTGGAATAATTCTGATAGATCGCCTGATGCTGAGGTTCCTGCGAATATCTTCTCGGCATAATAAGCGGCTGCTGTCCATATTGTTCCCTGTTCAGGTATGAGATCAGTGTTTCAATATTTGAAGGCGTATTTTCATTAATCGGAAGATCGCTGACATTGGCTCTGATCAGAATCGAAACATACGTTGAATAACCTAAAATAATAAGAAATAAAGAAAGTGTGATTAAACTCAGTATTGGATTTTTATTGACTCTTGCATAATATATTCCGAAAATTATAATTCCAATTACAATAAATCCAACTGCAACGCTTCCTTCCATTAGCAGAGGAAATTTTTTCACAAGCCCGGGATATACTATAAAGAAAGCTAAAGTTGAAAGAGCAACAGCAATAATTAGAGACTTAGGAGTATATTCATATCTTTTAAAATAAAAGAAAAGTCCTGCAAGGAATATACACTGCGCAACAAGAAGGTGAATGCCGATTGATAATCCCACAATATAAGCAACAAGAAGAAGATACTTGTCACTGCCGGGTTCATCAGATCTTTCCCACCATACCATTAAAATATAAATACAAAGTCCTATAAGGAAAGTACCCATACCGTAAACTTCTCCTTCCAGCGCATTGAACCAGAATGAATCGCTGAATGCGTATGAAAGCGCTCCTATCATCGAGGATCCGCAGATCAGAAGAATATCAAAAGTTGATTTCGGAATTCCTCTCCAGTTTTTGATCACTTTGGTTGAGATCAGATACAGACATAAAACGCAGAGAGAGCTCGATATTACCGAAAGATAATTTACCCTGAGTCCGATATCCGAAGCAGTTGGAAGCATAGAAAATATCTTTCCCGTCAGTGTAAAGAAAGGAGCTCCGGGAGGATGCGGAACTGAAAGCGTATAAGCGCATGCAATGAATTCACCGCAGTCCCAGAATGAAAATGTCGGCTGAACCGTCATTACATAGACTATTGTGGCAAATAAAAAAACTATTGCTGCAAAGATCCTGTTAACTAATTTAAAATCCATCTGATGATTTAATTATTTGTATGTATAATTTTTAAACTCTGAACCTGAGGAAATTATTTCTTGTCAGTTTTTTCTCTCTGGAAAAGGATCTCATCTATCAGTCCGTATTTCTTAGCTTCTTCCGCAGACATGATATTATCCCTTTCAGCGTCTTCCATTACTTTCTCAAGAGGTTGTCCTGAATGCTTTGCAATTATTTTGAATAATGTTTCCCTGGTTTTTTCCATATCCCTTGCATGTATCAGAATATCCGTCGTCTGTCCCTGAAGACCGCCTGTCCACGGCTGATGCATAAGGATCTTCGAATGAGGAAGCGCAATTCTCTTTCCCGGAGCGCCGCCGGTCAGCAGCAGCTGTCCCATTGATGCAGCCATACCTACACACATTGTTGTTACGTCTGGTCTGATGTACTGAATAGTATCATAAATTCCCAGACCGGCTGTTACGCTTCCGCCTGGGGAATTAAGATATATCATGATGTCCTTATCCGGATCTTCGGATTCAAGGAACAGAAGCTGAGCAATAATAAGTGAAGCAATCTCATCATATATCGCAGATCCGAGAAATATGATCCTCTCTTTCAGAAGTCTTGAATAAATGTCATATGACCTTTCACCTCTTGATGTCTGTTCGACAACAATTGGAACAAGCTGATCATTGATCTGATTGAGATTGTGATGAAGCAGTCTTTCGTTTTTCTTTATAATATCTGTGTAATTCATATAATTTTATTTATAAATTTAATTGTCAGAATATTTATTGATTTTCCTGCGGTTCTTCTTTCTTTCTGAGCTCTTCGACTTCCTCGACCTTTGCATTTGCAATTATCATATCAAGGACTTTGTCATTTAATATTCTCATTTTGATGTCCTCGTTGCCCTTGTATGCATCGACTAACTTGTCAACAGGAATGTTGAATCTTCCTGCGTAAGCCTCAGCAATTTTCCTGTAACTTTCCTCGTCAGCTTCAAGGTTTTCCATCTCTACAAGCTTATCCCTTATGAGAAACCATTTTGACTGAAGTATTGCATCAACTCTTCTTTCCTTCCTGAACTCTTCTTCAATAAAATCAGCCGGGATCTTCTTGCCTTTGTACTGCTGTTTGTAATCCTCTACCATTGAATCAAGAATTACCTCAACATATCTTTCAGGCGCCGGCACATCATTTTCCTTTATCATTTCATTTACAACTTCAGACTTCAGCTGTCTTTCTGAAATTCCGTCGTAGATTTTCTGTAGTTCGCTCTTAAGTTCATTTCTGAATTCATCTTCAGTGTTCAGTCCTTCTTTTCCAGTCACAGCTTTGAAAAATTCACTGTTCATCTCAGGATAAATGATCTTTTCAACTTTAGCGCATGTGATCTGTACTTTCTTTGGTTCGCCTTCAGCGTTTTTGGAATCTATGACCCTGACTTCACCTTCTTTGATCCCTCTCATGCCTTCCCTGAATTCAGGATATATTTCCGGATTTCCGAGGAAAACTTTAATGTCATTCTGGGATTGCCCAATCAGTATGTTGCCTTTTTCATCCAGGTTCTGAAGATTAACGGTTATCATATAATTGTCATCAGAGGCGACACCGTCTATTTCATAAGTTGCACTTCGGAATTTATGGTAATTGATCTCGTCATCGATCAGTGAATCATCAATTTTATTGACCTGTTTCTTTAATTCAAGTCCTTTGTATTTTTCGATCTTTATATCCGGCATTACGTCAAACTCAATTTTAAAGTCCAGTTTTTCCTTTGGTTTGTAATCAATATCGGTAATTGCGCCTTTGCTGATAATATCGAGTTTGTTGTCGGTGATATATTTGTAAAAGACCTCTCCGGCAATATCCTCAAGTGATGAATATTCAATTCCCTCCCCGTAAAGTTTTTTGATCATGTTCAGAGGAGCTTTTCCCTTCCTGAATCCGGGAATGGCAGCCTTTTTCCTGTATTTCTCTATGGCTTTATCAAAATATGGAGTTAATTCTTCATAGGTGAGTGTTGCCTCAAGTTCTTTGCGTGAGTTTTCCTTGTCGTTTAACTTAATATCCAATTATTATACTTTTATTTTGAAAACAATAAAATTACTTAAATAGGCAGGAAGTAACAAGGAATTTAATTGTAATAATCCTGAGATTTTTCAAATATGCGGATAATAGTGCTGATGCAGACTGTGTTCAATATCATTTAATGAAAATTAAAGGAAGATTAAGATTAAATGCATTCACAATAAACAATAATATTTTTATTTAAATTTTACTGTATATTTTATATTTTAACATTCATTAACTTTTCTGATTTATTAATTTAAATTCATCAAAATGAAAAAAATTTTCTATCTGGTAATTCTGATCGCAATAGTATTTGGATTCACGGAATATTCCCGGGCTCAGCAAGCCAGACTTAATCTTTATTCCGCTTATAATTTCGATGATAATATTGAAGCGATTACCAACGGCAACAATTACTTCAGAGGCACCATCAAAGGCGGTTATCAGTGGGGTGCAGGGATTGAGTATATTGCAAGACCTACATACGGCATTGAACTTCTCTATCACAGAATGGATACTGATTTTGATGTCAGTTATAATACCGGAAATGATACTACAAAAACTTACGGACTCGGCAGCAATTTTATTATGCTTGCAGGCAACAAGTACTTTCCCGTTCCAAAGTCAATTGTTTCCCTTTACGGAGGTTTAATGCTGGGTGTAGCAATAATGACAAACAAAGATCCCCTTCCCGGTTCGGAATCATCAGTTACAAAATTTGCCTGGGGCGGAAGGGCCGGAGCTGAATTTAATTTTTCCAAGAATGTCGGATTAAAGCTGCATGCGCAGCTGCTGTCTGCCGTTCAGTCAATCAACGGCGGATTTTATCTTGGCACAGGCGGTACCGGAGCTGGCTTGACTTCCGAATCATCCATGTACCAGTTCGGACTCGGAGGAGCGCTGGTGATCAGCTTCGGAGGAAACAAATCCAAGGTTAGAAGATAGTTTAGTTTTAAAATGAATTTATAAACCGTGTTTAATTTAGAACACGGTTTTTTTATTTCAGCTTTATATAAAATATTATATGCACACAAAGTATTTTCACGTTCTGGCAAAACCAACAGGCGCAGTCTGTAATCTCGACTGTAAATACTGTTTCTTTCTTTCAAAGGAAATGCTGTATCCCGGCAGCAGGTTCAGAATGGCTGATGAATTACTTGAAGAATATATCAGGCAGTTATTACAGTCTCAGAATTTACCTGAAGTTACAGTATCCTGGCAGGGCGGCGAGCCGACGCTTATGGGTGTTGATTTTTTTAAAAGGGCAATCGAACTTCAGAACAGATATAAAGCCCCGGGAATGAGCGTGTCTAATACAATGCAGACAAACGGGATTCTCATCAATGATAAATGGTGCAGATTTTTCAGGGAAAATAATTTTCTGATCGGACTCAGCATAGACGGCACCAGGGAGCTGCATGATTTTTACAGAGTAGACAAAGGTGGACACGGTACTTTTGACAAAGTAATATCCGCAGCTGAATTAATGAAGAAACACGGCGTTGATTTCAATATTCTTACGACTGTTCATGCGGCAAATGCCGGCTATCCTCTTGAGATATACAGATTTTTCAGAGATGAACTCAAAGTCTCATTTATTCAGTTTATTCCGATAGTCGAAAGAAAAAACGAAACCGGATTTCAGGAAGGAAACGAAGTAACGCAAAGATCAGTAACAGCAGAGCAGTGGGGAAATTTCCTAATAAAAATTTTTGACGAATGGGTAAGGAATGATGTCGGTGAAATGTATGTGCAGATGTTTGACGCGGCACTTGCATCATGGTACGGTATGCCTCCTTCAATGTGCATTTTTCTGGAAAAGTGCGGGATGGCTGCAGCTCTCGAACATAACGGAGATTTTTACAGCTGCGATCATTTTGTCGAACCGAAATATCTTCTCGGAAATATTCTGGAAAAAGAAATGACTGAAATGATATTGTCAGACAAACAGATCAAATTCGGGAATGACAAATCAGATACGCTTCCTGATTACTGCAGAAAATGTGATGTGCTGTTTGCCTGTCACGGCGAATGCCCTAAGAACAGATTCATCAGGACACCGGAAGGCGAAGATGGTCTAAATTATTTATGCGCCGGATATCTGAAATTCTTCAGACACATAAAGGAACCAATGGAATTTATGGTAAATAAATTAATGATGGATCAGGCGCCTTCGGATATTGTAAAATATTACAGAGAAAAAGATTTTACGATCAGTCGGAATCAGTAACATATAATTTATCTTCCGGACAGAATTCTTTACTTGCATTAAATCACTTTCTAGAAATCATAATAAAATGTAAAAGCAAGCCTGTTGGCATTTGCAGACTGTTTGCTTTTGGTTCTCTTAAAACCATATGTATATTCGAATCCTAATTTGAATTCTTCCTTTGTAATGAGAAAAGCATTGAAAGCAAAATACTGACCGAACTCAAAAGCATCATCGGAGAAATAATCTTTCATTTTATAGCTTAACTGTCCGTAAACAATATTTAGATCTATCAGCCCTCTAAGCAGTTTTCTGCTCAAAGAAACATATCCGCCTAATGATTCCGTAAGCTCGTATTTTCCATCCTGAGTATTCAGAAGGACATCATTGGTATTATTGTCAGAGATATTAAGATATGAGGAAATACCGCTTCCGATCACTCCCTGGTAACTGAACGAGAAATTACTGAACAGCTTAAACTTGCCGCTCAAAAGACCTCCCCAGCCTGTAAGTGATCCGAGCTCTCCTGTAAGGTCCCTTACGGTAATTGATTTCAGGACTCCAGCTGCCGAGATATCAAAACCTTTGAATTTTTTTCTTAAACTTACGGCAACATCGGGAAATTTCTGTGAAACAGGCTCTAGATTTAAAGAATCAGGAACGTTAATGCTTACTCTCGGAGCTTCAAAAGAGGCTTTAAAATAAAATTTGTTTTTAAAATCCTTATAGTATCTAATCTGAACAGTCCTTAAAGAAACTGCAGTAGGCGGTCCTTCCAGATCCACTGTATTAGGCAGGGATTCTACATCACTGAATACCGTCCATGTCTGCCCGGCAAGAAAATTCTCAGACTGACCGAATGCATGCCGTATCCTGAAAAGACTGCTGCTGCCGTTAAAATCAGATTCAAGCTTCATGAATATCTTTCCTATGCTGGTATAATGATTGGTTTCTATTCCTATTCTTGAAATATTAGCCGTCATAAAAAAAGTATTTTCCGTATTACGTGAATCGCCTACGGGAATATCGGAAAGACTGAAAGATGTTCCGCCTCTTAACCCGTTTATATCATATGACCCGAAGATCCTTATAGAGCCGAGTATCCTGTAATCCGATTTTTTGTTACCTGATACAAAATAAAAACCTCCTTTGCCCTTATTATCCTGCGGATGCTTTTCTTTATTTATTAATGAATCTTTTTTTATGCTGTACATTTTTTTCTTGACGACAGATACAGAATCAATTTCCTTAACTTTGACGATAACTGAATCAGGACTTTTAAATCCTACTGTGTCACTCTGAATATCTTTTTGCGGTTCTTTCCTGAAATTCTGAGAAAAAGAATCTGACGGTTTAGAAATAATGAAAAGTATGAAGAAAAATACTGCGGAAAAAATTATTCTCATTTTATTGATTTCAATCAATATCAATAATTCCACTGAAAAATTAAATTAAAAAATAATTTCAATTTTAGACTTTTAAAGTTCAATATTTATTAATATAATTATTAAAGATTTTTTTTTAAAACCAATGTTCTCTGAACAAAATCATCCAAAGAAAGACTCCAATGAACTTGCAGAGGAAAGAACAAATCTGGCTTATCAGCGGACTGCCCTTGCGAATGACCGCACTCTGATGGCATGGGTAAGAACTTCAACTTCACTGACTTCTTTCGGTTTTACTATCTATAAATTTTTTCAGGAGATCAGAAAAACCGCAAGTATTGAAGATCTTCAGAAGTCCATGATTTCCTCCAGGGATCTTGGAATGATACTTATACTTTTTGGATTTCTCGGATTATTGTTTGCTTTGATCCAGTACAGAACCGATATGAAATCACTCAGAGAATCATATTCAAAGATCAAAATTTCATTTACGCCTGTTCTGGCTATGCTGATGCTGCTCCTGTCCTTTTTACTTTTACTTGCGGCATTTTTCAGACAGTAGTTTGAATTACATTAATAAAATTCTTTAACCGGGATTGTTTACCGGGATGAAATAAATATTCATAATTCAAAAAACTCATTTATTTAATTTTAATTTAACTAAAAAAGGAATAAAATGTCACTAAAAGAATACAAACCGGGAACTGCTTTTTCCGGTGTGATAGGAAGAACTTTTGATCAGTCATCTCCTGCATGGCCTGAACCAAACCGCGCAAAAGACGGAGCACCGAATGTTATATTCATTGTTCAGGATGATACCGGATTCGGACAGCTCGGATGTTACGGAAGTCCGATCAGAACTCCGAATCTTGATATGTTAGCAAAGGAAGGACTGTCTTTTAACAATATGCATACTACGGCTCTATGCTCCCCTACCCGTTCATGTATACTTACCGGCAGGAACCATCATTCCAATGCTATGTCATGCATTACCGAAGGATCCACAGGTTATCCGGGCGGAAACGGTTATATACCATTTGAGAACGGATTTTTATCTGAAATACTTTTACAGAACGGTTACAATACTTATGCTCTGGGAAAATGGCATCTAACACCTGCTGAACAGAATTCCGCAGCAGGACCTTATGACAGATGGCCGCTCGGCAGAGGATTTGAAAGATATTACGGATTCCTCGGCGGAGATACTCATCAGTACTATCCTGAACTAGTCTATGACAATCATCAGGTAGAACCTCCGAAATCCCCTGAAGAAGGATATCACCTCACAGAAGACATTACCGATAAAGCAATTGGATTTATTGCAGATGCAAAACAGATCGCGCCGAATAAACCATTCTTTATGTATTTCTGTCCCGGCGCAATGCACGCTCCGCATCACGTTCCTAAAGAATGGGCTGATAAATACAAAGGTCAGTTTGATGACGGATGGGATGCTTACAGAAAAAAAGTGTTCGCAAGACAAAAAGAACTTGGAATTATTCCTAAAGACGCTGAACTTTCAAGACATGATCCGGACGTTCAGGAATGGGATTCCCTTTCATCAGATGAAAAGAAACTTTATGCAAGAATGATGGAAGTATTCGCCGGATTTCTTGAACATACTGATTATCATTACGGAAGACTGTTCCAGTTCCTTAAGGATATAGGAGAATGGGATAATACACTCATTATGTTCATTTCAGATAACGGAGCAAGCTCTGAAGGAGGTCCAACCGGTTCTGTAAATGAAAATAAATTCTTTAATAATGTGCCGGATGATCTTGAACAAAACCTGGCGGCAATTAATGACATTGGCGGACCGAAATATTTTAATCACTACGCCTGGGGCTGGACTTTTGCAGGTAATACTCCTTTCCGGAGATGGAAACGCGAAACCTACAGAGGCGGTATAAGTGATCCTTTTATCGTACACTGGCCTAAAGGTATAAAATCAAAAGGAGAAGTAAGGACTCAGTATGCTCATGCAATTGATATGGTTCCGACCGTTCTTGAAGCGCTTGGAATTGATCCGCCGACCGTAATAAAAGGCACAACCCAGTCACCTATAGAAGGAAAAAGCTTCGCTCATGTTTTTGATAAAAAAGATGAGGAAAGCAAACATCAGGTTCAGTATTTTGAAATGATGGGACACCGCTCCATTTACTGGAACGGATGGAGAGCTGTCTGTCCATGGCCGGGCACTTCTTTTACAGAGGCAGGAAGACCTTTTGGCGATCCAATAGATGCAGCTAAGCTGACTGAACTCGATGCAAATAACTGGGAATTATATCACATTGAAAAAGATTTTGCCGAGAATCATAATATTGCTGCAGAAAATAAACCCAAACTGATTGAAATGATCGCACAGTGGTATGTTGAAGCCGGTAAGTATAATGTACTGCCTGTTGACGGCAGAGGAGTTCTGAGATTTGCAGATCCCAGACCGCAGATTGCAGGTCAGAAGGAATCTTACACTTATTATCCCGGAACACAGGTAATTCCCGGGAATGCATCTGTAAATGTTCTTAACAGAACGCATACAATTACTGCAGTTGCTGAAATTCCGAAAGGCGGAGCTGAAGGAGTACTTTTCTGCATGGGCGGCGTAGACGGAGGATTTACATTTTACATTAAAGATAAAAAACTTCGTTACGCATATAATTATGTTGCAGCTGAATATTTTCATCTTGCTTCGAAAAATGACATTCCTGAAGGAAGACATGAATTCAGATTTGAGTTCGAGGTAACCGGCAAACCTGATTTTACAAAAGGTAAAGGCTCTCCCGGAACGGCGCAGCTTTATATTGACGGAAAACTTGAAGCCCAGACTGATTTTCCTTATACAATTCCTCTTTCACTTGGACTTGGAGCAGGGGCATCAGTGGGCTGTGATCCCGGATCTCCTACTATACAGGACTACAATCCTCCCTTTGAATTTACCGGGAAAATATATAAAGTTGTTATTGATGTAAGCGGTGAACTAATAAAAGATGACGAAGCTGCTTTAAAAGCCATAATGGCAAGACAATAGATCAATTTTAATTGTAATTAATTCCAATTATATACTCACTGACTCCTTCCTTTTTTTACCGGGAAGGAGTTTTTTTATAATTTTATCAGCAGGAGTAATAAATTCCCATAGAATGTATTAAAACTTATTTTTAATTTTGTATTCAGCAATTTAAGGAATTCTGTGAAAATCGGAAAATCCGGTTTATTATTAATGATTTGAAATAATTTACGGGTAAATTTTAATTCAATTTTTTCCAGATTATTTTTTTGAATATCTATAACTAACCAGTTAAAGAAAATATACCATTGTTCTTTTTCATAAATTATTGACGGATATATTTTCTGTAAAAAATTTTGTATTCCAATTTAACATATCTTTAAATTTAAAAACAAAGCAAATCATGGAAAAAAATAAAATTGGAAGAGAAATACTTCCGGTTATTGAAAAAAAATTTGTAGGACTGACTACATTTGACGCAAAAGATCCTGAGACAAAATTTCCTCCTATTACACAGTTACGGCCGCCTGAAAATGCTCCGAATGTTCTTATCGTTCTGATAGATGATGCAGGCTTTGCAGCTTCCAGCGCTTTCGGAGGTGTCATCAATACTCCAAATGCTGAAAAGCTCGCAGACGGAGGATTGAAATACAACCGTTTTCATACTACCGCTTTATGCTCCCCGACAAGAGCTGCACTGCTCACAGGAAGAAATCACCATTCCGTTTGCATGGGAGGTATCACCGAATTAGCGACTTCCGCTCCGGGTTACAGCTCCGTAATTCCGAAAAGCAAATCACCGTTACCCTTGACTCTTAAACTTAACGGTTATTCAACCGCTCAGTTCGGGAAATGCCATGAAGTTCCCGTATGGGAATCAAGTCCGATGGGACCGTTTGATCAGTGGCCAACAGGCGGCGGTGGATTTGAATATTTTTACGGATTCATAGGCGGGGAAACCAACCAGTTTTACCCTGCGATCTATGAGGGAACAACTCCGATCGAACAGGAAAAAACTCCTGAAGAAGGTTACCACTTTACGGAAGATATGACAAACAAAGCGATCAGCTGGGTAAAACAGCAGAAAGCTCTTATCCCTGATAAGCCATTCTTCATGTATTTCGCTCCCGGCGCTACTCATGCTCCTCATCAAGCGCCGAAAGAATTTATTGAAAAATACAAAGGGAAGTTTGATATGGGATGGGATAAACTCAGAGAAATAATTTTTGAAAGACAGAAAAAAGCGGGAGTCATTCCCAAAGATGCCGTACTGACTGAAAGACCAAAGGAAATTCCAGCTTGGGACAGTATGCCGGATAATATGAAACCAATTCTTGCAAGACAAATGGAAGTGTATGCAGGATTTATGGAACATACCGATCATCATGTTGGTCGTTTATTTGATACTCTTGAGGAACTTGAGATCATGGACAATACTCTTATTTACTATATTGTTGGTGATAACGGCGCATCAGGAGAAGGAACTCCCAACGGATGTTTCAACGAAATGACAACTCTGAACGGAATGATTTCACTTGAAACTCCTGAATTTCTGATGGAAAAAATCAATGATTTCGGAGGACCTAAAGCTTATAATCATTATGCTGTCGGCTGGGCGCATGCTATGGATACTCCTTTTCAATGGACTAAACAGGTGGCTTCGCACTGGGGAGGAACAAGGAACGGCGCTATTATTCACTGGCCGGAAGGAATTAAATCTAAAGGAGAAATAAGATCACAGTTTCATCATATTATTGATGTCTCGCCTACCATTCTGGAAGCTGCGGGAATTCCTCAGCCGAGAGTTGTTAACGGAGTTCAGCAGGAACCGATTGAAGGATACAGTATGCTGTACTCATTTAATGACGGTAAGGCATCTGATGTTCATGAGACTCAGTATTTTGAAATGTTCTGTAACCGCGGCATTTACCATAAAGGCTGGACAGCCGTTACAAGACACAACACTCCGTGGATCACCGAACCTCTGCCGCCATTTGATGATGATAAGTGGGAACTTTACGGACCCGATGACTGGACACAATCCAAAGATCTTTCAAAGGAAAATCCTGAGAAGCTGAAGGATTTACAGCGTTTGTGGCTGATCGAAGCGGTAAAATATAATGTACTTCCGCTTGATGACAGAAGAATTGAGAGGTTCAATCCTGCTACTGCCGGCAGACCGCAGTTAATAAAAGGGAATACACAGTTACTGTTTTCAGGAATGGGACGGCTGTCTGAGAACAGTGTTGTAGGAATTAAAAATAAATCACATTCAGTAACAGCGGAAATCGTTGTTCCGGATTCCGGCGCAGAGGGAGTAATCATTTCTCAGGGCGGGAGCATTAACGGATGGACCTTATATGCATTTGAAGGCAGGCTGAAATACTGCTATAATTATTTCGGCATTAAATTATTCTTTGCAGAATCATCGGAAAAAATTCCCGCCGGCGAACATCAGGTGAGAATGGAATTCAGATATGACGGCGGAGGTATCGGAAAAGGCGGAACAGCAGAGCTGTACATTGACGGTAAAAAATCAGGTGAAGGACGGGTTGAATATACTGTTCCGTTGTCATTCTCCGGTGATGAAACCTGTGATGTTGGAAATGACAGCGGCTCCCCTGTTTCCCCCGATTACAGTTCAACAGGTAATAAATTCTCGGGAGAAGTAAAATGGGTTCAGATCGATCTTGAAAAAGATGATTTCGATCATCTTATCACACCCGATGAGAGATTTAAAGTTGCAATGGCAAAACAATAAATAACACTGTTTTGAAAATTAGAAAAGCGAATTATATTTCCACTCCGCATTTAATCAAAATATTCCTTTCCGGAAATCCCGGAAAGGAGTATTCTGTTTTTTTAAAATTTTTTCATCCGCTTTAACGAATCAGTATTAACTGATTTTTCTTTAAAGATTTATTATTTTAATTATTATAAAATCTATTTTTTAAGAAAATGCCTGAAACCGAAAATCAGAACAAACTTCTGCAGGAAAACAACAGACTGCTTAATAATATCTTCAGCATAATACATAAGGATGAACGAAGCCAGACAATGGAAATAATCACCGCAGTCCTGCTGGCGCTTGCAACAGTAGCTTCAGCATGGTGCGCTTACCAGTCTACTCTTTGGGGAGGTGTTCAGACTTTCAGACTTGCAGATGAGATAAGGGAGGGAAGACTCATATCTGAATACAATGTCCTTAACACAGAATACAGGTCTTTTGATGCAGTTTTATTTATTAAATACATAGAAGCATTGCATAAGAATGATAATGAAATAGCGGATTTTTACTTTGAAAGATTTAATCCTGTTCTTAAAAAAGCAACGCTGGAATGGCTTGAAACAAAACCTCTTGTAACTGAAAATGCTCCAAAATCTCCCTTTCAGATGAAATCATACAAAACTGAATTTGAAGAGAAATCAGAGCAGATGAAGATCAAATCAGAAGAATCAATGAATGAAGCCCAGAAAGCGAACGAGTATTCAGACAAATACGTGCTTCTTACAGTAATTTTTTCATCCGTTTTGTTTTTCGGAGGAATAGCAGGTACTTTAAGATCACACTCTATGCGGATCTTTTCTATTGTAATGTCTGCTGTATTATTTTTTGCAACATTGATAGTTCTATTTTCTATGCCGGTCTGTAATCAGTAATGATTTTTTTACTTGTCATAAAGAATCCTTAAGATTAATTTAAGAATCGTAATTCATAATCATAATTTTTACATTCCTCTAAATCTTTTTATTAATCAAAACCTATTAATCATGAGAGTTAATATACTGTTAATTCTGCTGTTTTCCTTTTTGCTTATTTCCTGTGGCGAAAAGAAAGAGAACACCGCAGAAAATACTACATACAGAAATGACGTAATGACTAAGGAAATTCAGCAGGCAAAAACTCCTGAGAACGTTATTGAGATCATGAAACAGGGAAATGAAAAATTTGTAAAAGGAAATCTTACTTTTATGGATTATCCAAAACAGATAATCCAGACTTCAGGCAGTCAGTTTCCGCTCGCAGTTGTATTGTCATGTCTTGATTCGAGAGTTCCGGTAGAAAAAGTCTTCGACCTGGGTATCGGAGATATTTTTATTGCAAGGGTAGCAGGCAATATAATTAATCCGGATATTCTTGCAAGCATGGAATACGGATGTAAAGTTGTCGGCTCCAAACTTATTTTAGTTTTAGGTCATACTGATTGCGGCGCGGTCAAATCCGCTATCGACGGAGTCAAACTCGGCAATATAACCGAGCTCCTTGAAAAAATTCAGCCGGCTGTGGACAGTTCATCTTCGTTTACAGGCGAAAAGAATTCCAAGAATAAGGCTTATGTAGATAAGGTCACTGATGAGAATGTTGTTCTGGCTATGGACAATATCAGAAAGAGCAGCCCTATCCTTAAAGAGATGGAAGATAAAGGAGAGATTGATATCATAGGAGGTCTCTATGATGTTTCGACAGGAAAAGTCATTTTTATGGAATAAGGTATTTTCCTGCACCTGATATAAAATATTTTTTGATTAATAATTTTTCTGTGCTGAATTTTTTATATTAACTTTATAATCAATATTCTGAATTAACCTATGAGGGAATATGAAGTTTCTTTAAATCCGAATAAGCTTGTAAAATTTCTCAAGAAACCTGCAAATGAATTTACGCGTCATGATATCATCAGATTTATAGATGAGAACGGTATTGAAATGGTTAATTTCCGTTATGTCGCAGAAGACGGAAAATTAAAGACTTTAAATTTTGTTGTCACCAGCCGCGACTATCTTGAATCAATTCTTTCAACAGGCGAAAGAGTTGACGGCTCCAGCCTTTTTTCCTATGTCGAAGCAGCTTCAAGCGATCTCTACGTTATCCCCCGTTTCAGTTCGGCATTCGTAAATCCTTTTTCTGAAGTTCCTTCACTTGACATTCTTTGTTCATTTTATACCAAGGACGGTCATCCGCTTGAAAGCGCTCCGGAACATATCCTTAAAAAAGCTCATGCTGAATTCAAAAAAGCGACCGGTCTGACATTCAAAGCGATGGGCGAACTTGAATTCTATGTCTTCGGCAAAAAGGAACCGCTTTATCCCGCTGAAGATCAGAAAGGCTATCATATTTCCCAGCCGTTCTGCAAATGGGAAAATCTCAGAAAAGAAGCTATGTCGCTGATGGCTCAGACAGGTAGTAAAATCAAATACGGCCATTCTGAAGTCGGGAATTTTACTTCGGGAGATGAATATTTTGAACAGCATGAAATTGAGTTTCAGCCTGTAGACGCTGAAGACGCTGCCGATCAGCTGGTAATTGGAAAATGGATTCTCAGAATGCTGGGACAGAAATACGGAGTGAATGTAAGCTTCGCTCCGAAGATCACTTCCGGCAAAGCCGGCAGCGGTATGCATATTCATATTCAGGCGGAAAAGGACGGCATAAACCAGATGGCTGATGATAACGGAATTACCGATACAGCAAAGAAGATCATTTCCGGACTGCTCGAAAAAGCAAGAGCTCTGACCGCATTCGGAAACACCGTTCCCCTGTCATATCTGCGGCTTGTTCCTCACCAGGAAGCTCCGACTAATATCTGCTGGGGCGATACAAACCGATCAGCTCTTGTAAGAGTGCCGCTCGGATGGATCGCAAAAACCAATATGGTAAGGGATGCTAATCCATACGAACGCTATGACGTGCCTTATATTCCCGGTAAACAGACAATAGAGATCAGAACTCCTGACGGCTCAGCAGATATCTATCATTTACTTGCAGGAATAATTATGGCAGCGCAGTACGGACTCGAAAATCCTGATGCGCTGAAGAGATCAGAAGAACTCTATGTCAGCGTTAATATTTTTAAGGATGAAAATAAATCCAGAACCGGTGCGCTTGAACATCTTCCTGTATCATGTTTCGAATCCGCTGAAGCTCTGGAAAAAGACAGATCTTTTTTTGAAAGAAACAATATCTTCCCTGCAGGTACTGTAGACAGAGTCATCAAATATCTGAGATCATTTGACGATAAGAATTTAAGTGAAAAGTTGTACGGTAAAGATGAAGAGATAAGAGAACTGGTTAAAAAATTTATGCATCATATGTAGTATAAATTTTTCGGGGAAAAAAATAATCTTAAAGTATATGAAAAGCACAGTGTAATAAATAATTGATATTACACTGTGCTTTTTTTAATTATTCAGACTTAAAATACCTGTAAACAATACCCGCAACCGCTCCGCCTGCAATTGGAATAACTATAAACATCCAGAGTTGTGACATAGCCCAGTCACCCACGAAAATTGCCTGACTTATGCTTCTTGCCGGATTAACAGAAGTATTTGTTACCGGAATGCTGACAAGATGAATAAGAGTAAGAGCAAGACCGATCGACAATCCGGCAAAACCCTTGGGAGCTTTTTCATCAGTTGATCCGAGAATTATCAGTAAAAACATAAAAGTCATCACAAATTCTGTTACAATACATGCAATCAAATTATATTTGCCGGGTGAATGATCACCGTAACCATTTGCTGCGAAATCTCCTAATGGAGAGCCATTACCAGTAACAATTACATAAAGAACACATGCTGCGGCTATACCTCCGAGGATCTGAGATATAACGTATGGGGCTATCTCCTTTACGGAAATTCTGCCGCCGAACCACAAACCAATAGTTACTGCCGGATTAAGGTGAGCGCCGGAAACATGCCCAAGAGCATAAACTATTGTCAATACTGTAAGACCAAAAGCAAAAGAAACACCAACCAGTCCTATTCCGACATCGGGAAATCCCGCGGCAAGAAGTGCGCTTCCGCATCCACCGAATACCAGCCAGAATGTTCCGATAAATTCAGCTAAATTTTTTTTCATGTAATAGATTTTTTCCTACTCTTAAGGCTTTTCGGATTTGCCCCGTTTTTTTAGTGGTATCTGGACTCCACAATTTAATTGAATAACTATTCTCAAAACAAAAAGCGAATGATTTCTTTTTTTGGAATGTATTAACTTAATAAAAAATAATTAAATTTAAAAGTAACAGTTAGAAAAAATTATTTTGGTTAAATATGATAGGATTGGTCCTCCAAGTAAATTTATATGCTGATAACGTACGGAAAATATCCGGAGATTTAACATTGAACATTGAACATTGAACTCAGTGTACCATAAATTCAGCCATTTCGGATTTTTTCAATTTACCTTTTTTTCTGAAGTGTTCTTTAATTATTACAAAAATTACCGGTGTTACGAACAGGACATGAACAGCTGATGTTAAAATGCCGCCTATCAGAGGAACTGCCAGCGGTTTTGCAAGGTCAGCGCCTGTTCCTGTTGCCCACATTACAGGTATCAGTCCCAGCAATGCTGTGGCTACTGTCATAAGTTTTGGACGCAGTCTCAGTATCGCTCCTGCTTCAGTTGCTTCAAGAAGATCTTTATGTGTTATGTTTTCTCCTTTATCCATGATCTTTTTATCGAGAGCTTCCTGAAGATATAATACCATTATAACACCCGTCTCAACAGCAATTCCGTATAATGCAATAAATCCAACCCAGATAGCGACAGAAAAATTAAGATTCAGAATAGACATATAATACACACCTCCGATCAGCGCGAAAGGAACTGATAACATTACCAGAACGGCTTCAAGAAAATTCTTAAACGTAAAATAAAGCATTACAAAAATGATAAGGAAAACCACCGGAATTATTAATTCCAGTCTTTTCTTTGCACGTATCTGATTTTCCCACTGTCCGCTCCATGAGTAAAAATATCCGGGCGGCAGTAATGGCGTAAGGTCTTTATCCAGAACTTCCTTTGCCTCATTTACAAAACTTCCCATATCCCTGCCTCTTACATTCAGAAATACAACAGATCTGAGCAAAGCGTTTTCAGATGAGATCATCGGAGGTCCTGATGTTATTTTTATATCTGCAAGTTCTCCAAGCGGTATCCGTGTTTTACCGGTATAACTACCTGCAGTATTCGAATTTGCGGAATAATTTCCCGGCGACATTGAACTGATGCCGCTTCCTGATAAAGTGACCCAAACATTTTTGAGCGCTTCCGGATCAAGTCTGTAATCTTTCATATACCTGACCCTGACCGGGAATCTTCTTCTTCCTTCGACTGTCGTGGAAATATTTTCACCTCCGATTGCGATCTCAATTACATCAAGCACATCTCCCACATTCAGTCCGTATCTTGAGATTGCTTTCCTGTTTACGTCAATATCAATATAAGAGCCGCCCTGTGTTCTCTCTGCATAGACATCTGCTGCTCCGGGAATATTTCTGACAAGATCTTCAGCTCTTACTGCAAGTTTTTCCAGAGTATCGAGGTTCTCACCGAATATTTTGATTCCAAGATCCGTTCTGATTCCTGTGGAAAGCATATTTATCCTGTTGATTATAGGCTGGGTCCAGCCGTTGCTTACGCCCGGTATCCGGAGTTTTGAATTAAGTTCACTGACAATATCAGCTTTGGTCAATCCTTTTCTCCATTCGGATTTATCCTTTAAAATAATTATTGTTTCTATCATGCTGACAGGCGCCGGATCTGTAGGCGTTTCCGCTCTGCCGACCTTTCCAAGCACTGATTCGACTTCCGGCAGACTTTTTATAATTGCATCCTGAACCTGAACTATTCTCTTCGCTTCAGTAATAGAAACATTCGGCAGCATTGTCGGCATGAACAGCAAACTTCCCTCATCGAGCGGAGGCATGAATTCGCTTCCAGTATTCATTATCAATGGTATTGTTATGAGCAATGCAATTAGATTTATTCCGAGAGTGGTCTTCCTGTATTTTAATGCAAGTCTAAGTACAGGATCATAAAGTCTGCTGAAAAATCTTGTAACCGGATTCTGCTCCTCTCTGAAAAATTTTCCTTTCATGAATAGTGTCATCAGCATGGGAACAAGCGTTATCGTTATCAGAGCTGATCCGGCTATTGCAAAAGTTTTTGTAAAAGCAAGCGGATGAAAAAGTTTTCCTTCCTGTCCTTCAAGCATGAATACCGGTAGAAATGAAACAACGATTATTGCTTCTGAAAAAAATATTGCCCTTCCCACCTGCTTTGCGGACTTTGCGGAAATTTCCTTATAATCTATTTTTTCACCCTTCTCCTGAGCTAAAGCTAAATTTCTGTATGCATTTTCAACCATTACTATTGATGCGTCGACAAGGATGCCAATTGAAATAATGAGACCTCCGAGACTCATGATATTTGAAGTGATTCCAAACTGACGCATCAGAATAAAAGAAATAAGTATTGCTACCGGTATTTCGATCAGAATTCTTAAAGCGCTCCGGAAGTGAAAAAGAAACAGAAGAACTATAAGACTGACGATAATAGATTCTTCTATTATTGCGTCACGGAGAGTTGTGATCGCCCGTGATATAAGATCGCTTCTGTCATATGATGTTTCAATCTTAATTCCTTCCGGAAGACCTTTCTCGAGTTCAGAAAGTTTTTCCTTCACCCTGTCTATCACTGTCTGAGCATTCTCGCCGTATCTCATTACTATAATGCCTCCTACCACTTCTCCTTCGCCGTTGAAATCCAGCATTCCTCTTCTAATGTCACCGCCGATCTGAACTGCGCCAATATCTTTTATTTTAACCGGGATTCCGTTTGTTCCAGTCATCAGCGTTATCTCTTCTATATCGCTTACATCAGTAATATATCCTTTCCCTCTTACAAAATATTCTATGTCTGAAGATTCAATATTTCTTCCTCCTACATCCTTATTACTCCGCTGAACTGCCATTGCAATATCGCTTATTCTGATTCCGAATGCTGAGAGTTTTACCGGATCCACATCTATCTGATACTGCTTTACAAATCCTCCGACTGAAGCAACTTCAGCAACACCTTCAACTGACTGAAGACCTAATTTCAGATAATAATCCTGCAGCGCCCGCAGTTCGCCGAGATCATATTTACTGCTTATGAGATGATACCAGTAGACATGACCGACACCCGTACCGTCAGGACCGATGACGGGTTTGACTCCGTCCGGAAGCGTAGACTGCACCTGTGATAATTTTTCAAGTACTCTGCTCCTTGCCCAGTATACATCAGCGTTATCTTCAAATATTACATAAATAAAACTCATACCGAACATTGACTGACTTCTGACAGCTTTCACTTTCGGCATTCCCTGAAGAGAAGTCGTAAGCGGGTAAGTGATCTGATCTTCAACAGTCTGGGGACTTCTCCCCATCCACTCGGTCCATATGATAACCTGATTTTCGGAAAGGTCAGGAATAGCGTCGACAGGCGTATTGATCATGGAGAATATTCCATAGCCGACTATACCTATGTAAATTAACAGAATGATGAATCTGTTTTTTACTGAAAAATCTATTATTCTTTCAACCATAATGGATACTGTTAATTATATTATATTTACTTTTTCTCTCTGTCTTTTTCTAGCTTGCAGCAGTCATCAAGATCTTCATAAGCTTTGGGATCGGCTTTTTTATCATCAGCGTCATAACCTGCTGCCGTTATTGCATTTTCAATTTTCGAAAGATCCGTTTTGTTCTTATCAAAATTCACATGAGCGATCTTTTTATCCTTATCCACATTGACGCTTTCTATACCGTCAATTTTTCTGACTGCAGTTTCAATATTTTTTTTGCACGTTCCGCACTGCATTGTCGGAAGTTCGATCATTACATGTTCATAGCCTTCAGATTCATGCATGTTCTTCATTTGCTCATTCATTGAATTATTCTGATTGTTCTGCATTTTATCAGTTTCTGAATTCATCATTGAATTTTCATTTGTCTGTTTGGTTTCCGGCGTATCTCCTGAATTATTTTTACCGCATCCGAATAAAAAAACTGCTGTAATAAAAATTACCGGAATTGTTTTTAATGTGTTTCTTAAAATACCGTATTTCATTTTTTACTCCTTCTCTGCTTCTGCAGATATTTTATTATATTTAATGTTTATGTTCTTTAAGATCTTTGAAGATATCATTTCCTTTTTTTAAACCCGGTTCTTCCTTTACATTCATTTCCATTCCCTCCATAACTCTTGAAGAAGAACCGGTGCGTATCCTGCTCTCGCTGTCGATCAGGAATCCGGCATTTGTGACTATTTCGTCTCCTTCCGAAAGTCCCGAAGATATTGAATACATCCCGTCCATTTCCCCGCTGAGAGTAACCTTTACAGGAACAAATACATTTTTTTCTTTTCTTAAATACACCATATCCATATCGCCCGTTCTTAGAACGGAATACCTGGGAACAAGTATAGTCCATTCGTATTTTCCCTGTCCGAGTTCAACATTTACATACATATCCGGTTTTAATCTGTAATTCCTGTTTGACACATCAAGACGCACTTCAAGAGTCCTTGTCTCCACGCTGAATACCGGACTGATGAAATTAACCTTTGCGTAAAATACTTCATCCGGATAAGATACAGTTGTGATCTTTCCGGACTGACCCATTGTAATATTTTTTATTTCTGATTCGGGAACATTTGCTATCACCCAAAGTGTCGACAGATCCTCGATATCAAGTATGTTTTCACCTGCCATAGCCCAGTGACCTTCATTATCAATTTTTCTTGAAACAACTCCGCTGTATTTAGAATAAACGGAGATATAATCCTTTACTTCTCCGCTGTTCTCAAGCTCTTCAATCTGCGTATCGGTAAGCTCCATCAGTTTCATTCTTGTTTTACCGGATCTGATGAGACTTTCAGCCTGCTCGATTACGAGACTGTTGCCGCTGCTTTTTGCATTCATGTAATTTTTAAGTGCCAGCAGATATTCCTTCTGAGTTGAATAAATTTCCGGTGAATAAATATCAAATACTCTCTGACCTTTGCTTACCTGCTGACCTTCGTAATTTACATACATCTTAATGATCTTTCCTGAAACCGGTGTGGCGATATGTCTCATATTATTTTCGGCGGCTTTTATGTAACCGTTATAATCAGATGAACTTCTGAACTGCCTCAAAACCACTTTTTCGGTCTGAACATTTGCAAGCACCTGCTGTGACGGTGATATTACCACTTCTCCTGTATTATTGCCCGCAAGTTTCAAAGAATCAAATTCATTTTCCTCTGCCGAACTTTCTTTTAATACCAGATCCATATTACAGATCGGACATACACCGGGATGATCACTCTGTATCTGAGGATGCATCGGACAGATATACAACTCTCCTTTTGCTTCGGTTTTTACCTCAGGGGGTTTTTGAATGAAATATTTATACACTCCGTATCCGGCGGCTAAGAGAATTAAGGAAATTGAAAATATTATTATTATTTTTTTCATGTCAGTTTATTGTTAAAATTTGTTTCCCGATCAGATTTTCAAGTTTACTTATCAGAACAAGATAGTTTGTTTCCTCTTCAACAAGCATTTTATTATTTTCCCTTAGTGTCCTGAATGTATCAAGAAGATCAATGAACTGCCCCGCGTTTGTTTCATATGCAATCAGAGCTGATTTGTAAGTCTGTTCAGTCTGCGGAATCAGGACGTCAGTCAGATATTTTATCTTTTCTGTTGAATTATTTATTCTGACAATTAAATTTTTCATCTCATTTTTAAGATTTATTTCAAGAGATCTCACTTCTGAATTTATTTTTTTTTCACGGAAGATGTTTTCCTTTATTTCAGCATCAATTCTTTTTTCATTCCAGGGCATGAATGGCAGATCCACGGCAACTGAAAACATCAGGAAGCCTGCCTTCATATCTGATTTGTATTTATATCCGGTCATAAGATTAAGATCAGGTTTTCTCTCAAGCGCAGTTACTTCAGTCCCGGCTTTGTTTTCTTCCAGCATCTGTCCTGCTAATTTAAAATCCGTATTGTTGTCTTTGAGCTCGGGAATCAGCTTTGCAGTGTCAAGCAGCATTCCCGGAATGTTCAGAAGTATTTCCACGTTCTTTGTTTTAAAATCATCAGGAAGATCAAGATTGGAAAGAGTTCTGAGATTATTGATGAATATTTTCCTGTTGTTTGTCAGTTCAATTTCCTCAAGCAGTAACTTCTGATATTCATTGTTGCTTTTCAGAATGTCATACTGACTTCCCTTTCCGGATGAATATCTGATCTCAAGCGAACCCTTTATGGAGTTTAGTATTTCCCTGAATTCATTATTAAAAGAAAGAAGTTTTTCGCTTACAGAAAGCATAAAATAATTTTCTTTTACGGACATTATCAGTTTATTTTCAAGCTCATTTCTGATTATCTGCGGCTTTAATGAGTTTACCCTGGCAAGTCTTTCCTCGGCATCCAGTTTCCCGAATAATTTCAGCGGCTGAGAATAAATAAATACATATTCACCTGCGCTGCTGAAATTAACAGGTATGAAATCAACCATGAACTGCAGCATCGGGGACGACTGAAAATTCGACTGATCTATCTTCGCAGAGAGAATCTTCTTTTCAAATTCCACCGGAGTCAGATCGGTATTTGTTTCGACAGAGGCTTTTATGATGTCTTCAAGCCCTTTATCAGGGAATCCAGGATCCGGCTGCTGTCCGTAAAGTATGTTTGCTGAAAAAATTATAAAGATCATTAAATATTTCATAAAAAACTTTTTTTAAAGTAATGAAAAACAGGCAAAGCAATGCCATGCCTCTTAAAAAGTCTTAATTGAAAATATTAAATGAGCAGTGAGGAGATAAATACAGGTATATCCGTAATGGGAACCGGAAAATCAGAATTTATGGAGCTGTGTGTATTAGGTTTTGTTATTTCAAAAACAGGAAGTAATGTAAGATACTGGTAAACCGGATATAAATTGATAATCTTTGACTGATTTTTCTCAAGCGTGTTGGAATTTGTTATGACACGGATTTTTATTTTGCAGCATTCGCTTTCACTCTGCGTCAGCGTCATTTTATCTTTTCCGGTTTCAGATCTGCATTCACAGACATTTTTGACCTTGCTCATTCCGCAGATCATCTGAGTAACTGCAAAACTGAAATTTGAGTTTACCAGAAAAATTATCAGTAAAACTGAAAAATATTTTGTTATTGGTTTTATCACAACTTAATCTAGATAAATCATTCCGCAATAAAAATGACTTTTGTCATGCGGAAACAGTACGAACATAAATACCGTCCGAATTGTATGAACTTCAACTGACTATTTATAATTCCTATCAGCATAAAAATGAACACTGAATTTTTTTGACAAAATATATTTGAAAATTTATTCCGTAATTTTCTTTCTGTAAACTTCCACGCTGTCTGACTTGAGTCTCTCTTTCATCCAGTTCTGCAGTTTCATTACGTCATTTTTTTTGAGATCTGTCTTTGACTCATAGATCATTACGGGAAAGACCATATCTGTACTGTCAGTCTCTGAATAAAAAGTATGATTAGCCAGTGAAACTGCTGAAATATCCGGATAAACGGATTTTACTTCTTTCAGGATCTGCTCATTGTCGAATTTATTATTTGCGATCTCTTCTTCAAGTTGTTTAATCCTCTGATCCTTAGCGTCCACCTGGAGTTCCGAGGTTTTGACTTCATTCAGAATATCGCTTTTCAGTTTCTGAATGTTGTCAACCGAATCCTGCATTACTATAAGCTTCGTATCATTCAGTCCGTATTTCTCAAGATCTTTTTTTGCGCTGTCTATTTTACTTTCAGGTAATTTCGTTAAAAAAGCCAGCTCAATACTCTTTGGAGAACTGTTGTAAACTGTCCTTTTATAAATAACCGTTCTATCCTTCAGAGTGAATTCATTCTGTATGAATAAATTAACCGCCTGTGTGAACTGCTGTTGTTTATACAATGAATAAGCGAAATATATACTTGGGATGAGCATCAGCAGAACTATTGCAGAGATCCCGTATCTCACCCTCTTTCTTTTATTCACGTCAATTTCCTTTGAGGGAAATTTCAGATATTTAACAATTATAAAAGTGGCTATGCAGATGAATACGCAGTTGATAGAATATAAAAATAAAGATCCGAAGAAAAACATAAGGTTACCCGTGGCAAGTCCGTATCCCGCAGTACATAACGGAGGCATGAGAGCAGTTGCAATTGCTACTCCCGGGATCGGATTCCCTTTTTCAAGTCTTGTAACTGCAATCACTCCAACCAGACCGCCAAAAAATGCTATCAGAACATCGTAAATATTCGGCGATGTTCTCATGAGAATTTCAGACTGCGCTTCCTTGAAAGGACTTATAAAAAAATAAACTGCAGACACGACAAGACCTGCAATGGTTGCTATCAGTAAATTTCTGAGAGATTTTCTGAGAAGATAAAAATCATAAATGCCGAGCGCAAATCCTGATCCGACTATCGGACCCATTAAAGGCGAAATGAGCATTGCGCCGATTACGACTGCAGTTGAATTAATATTCAGACCGATCGATGCCACCAGTATTGCGCAGGCAAGTATCCAGAGATTCGCTCCGGAAAATGAAATGTCTTTCTTTACGCTGTCAAGTGTTTTTTCCCTGTCATCCGAGCCTTTACTGAGATTTAAAAGTTCATTAAGAAAAGTCATAAGCAATTTTGGTAAAAAATTTCCTGATATACTGAAAAGCTGATTTAGATAAATATATTATTAAGAAACTGTAATTTAAAGGAAGGATTGAATATGATGATTTTTGAAACGGTATTCTGATCCGAGGCATAATATCATTCCAATATGCCTTATCTTAAAATTCAATTATGCCGTGAATTCGGTAAAAACACTTAAATTGTTATACTTCTATTAATTCGTTAAATTGACTATTAAAGTAGTTCAACTTTTATTGAAAGAATTTGTTCTGTTTTAAGTATGAATTTCAGAATACCTATCAATAATAATATACATACATATAATCCGCCTAAAGGAATAAAAAGGATTTTTCTTCTGATACTTCCTTTTTTTCTCACTCTCGCTCTGATATTCTATTCTTTTAAAGAGTCCCAGCTGTACTCCAGTACTTATAAATTCAAATCAGATCTTTATAAAGGGATCAATGACGAAGTGGTATCTCCGTCAGCACAGAAACGCGAGAAAGTTGAGAACTTTGATAATTTTATTTCCAGGAGATCTTTTAACGGGAATATGTATGTGGAAGGTCTTCTCAAAGACTGGAATACGTTGTTCGATCTTTTTGCTTCAAATGCGAATTTCAAACAGCGGGCAAAAAACATAAACGTTAAAGACCTTGAGCGTATCAGTGAAAAAGTCGGGATGGTCAGCAGAGAATTCAAGCTCGGCAATGTGGATAATCTCGTTAATGAACTCGGAGACATTATCAAGAGGGAATGCAATTATTATAAGCTCGACTGGAGAATTGTTCTTGCCATCGTTAGACAGGAATCTTACTTCAATGCAAACGCGCGCTCGCATGCAGGAGCTTTCGGCCTGATGCAGTTAATGCCGAGAACAGGCGAAGGTCTGCAGAATACTCTGAAGCTTGATGAGACACAAACGCCTGTGAATAATCTGATCGCCGGTATTTATTATTATGCATCTCTTGTATCACAGTTCAGGGAATTTGGTGATGACAAATATAAATTTGCTCTTGCCGCGTATAATGCAGGTCTGGGAAGAGTCATTGATGCAATGACTATCACAGCTTATTTCAATAAAGATTACAAACTCTGGGAGAATGTCAAGGAAGCGTATCCTTTCCTTTCGTCAAAGGAAGATTCGATTCACGCTCTTGTGTGGCCGGATACGAAACATCCTCCTTACGGGACTCTTGATAACTGGAAAGAGCCGTACAATTATGTGAACAGTATTGATTTCTATTATGAATCCTATAAGAAAATGTTCGCAAGCAATCTGGAAGAACCTAAATCCACAAATAAAAAAACAAAAAAGAAGAAAAAATAATGATCAACACAGCAGCGGATTCCGTTTCCCTATTGGAAGATATCAACAGCATTGAAGACGCAAGGAGTTTGTATCCAGTAACCGATACATGCGTCTATCTTGACTCGGCTCATTATTCACAGTACTCGCTTGAAACCAGAAGACGGCTGATCGGATTTATTGATGAATTTACATTTACCAACAGAAATCTCAGTCTTATGAATATGAAATTAGCTGACACTCTGAAATCAAGATGCGCTGAACTGATCAACGCTGAGGTGGATCAGATCATTATTACGGGAAGCACTACACACGGTCTGAATATCTTTGCAAACGGAATTAAGCTCAGCAAGGGAGACAAAGTTGCTTATGCAGATTCTGAATTTCCCGCAATAGTTTATCCATGGATGAATCAGCAGAAATTAAGAGGAATTGAGAATGTTCTTATTCCTTCTGAGAACGGGAAGATCAGGTCGGAGGATATTGAAAAAGTTATTTCGGATGAAAGCGTAAAAGTATTGACCATAAGTTCTGTCGAGTTTCTTGGATTCAGAAACGACCTGAATGAAATAGGAAAGCTCTGCAGAAAATACAACTGCTATTTCGTGGTGGATTCCATTCAGTCGATCGGCGCATGTCCAGTCGATGTAAGGGAATCGGGAATTGATTTTCTCTCGGCGGGATCACAGAAATGGATGATGGCTCCTGCGGGAATCGGATTTGCATACATTTCAGACAGAATAAGGGATGAGGTAAATCCCACTTATGTTGCTACTTCCAGCATAGAATATGATTTCAAAAACTTTCTTGATTACAAGCTCAATTTCAAAAAGGACGGAAATGCTTTTGAGAATTCCACGCCGAATACTCTGGGAATGATTGGTCTTATTTCTTCTGTTGATCTGTTTCTTAAGCTCGGAGTGAAAAATATATTCGGACACATACTTGGATTACAGAATATGTTCATAGAGCAGATGAAGAATACTCAGTTCAGAATTATTTCCGATCTCTCCCCTGTTCACAGATCAAATATTCTTTTATTCTCGCATAATGTGAACAGCAGGAACGAGGAAGTGCAGAAATTCCTTGAAGAAAAAAATATTTTCATAGCTCTTAGAGAAGGTTTCCTCAGACTTTCCGCGCATTTATTCAACAATGAAAATGATATCAGGACTCTGACGGATACTTTAAAAACCTTCAGCTGATTTTTTACTCAACAAGTTTTTTATATCTGACCCGTTTCGGCTCCACATATCCGAATTTCTTCTTTTTGAACTCTTCGTATTCAGAATAGCTGCCTTCGAAATAATCAACAATAGAATCTCCTTCAAAAGCCAGTATATGAGTTGCTACTCTGTCCAGGAACCAGCGGTCATGCGATATTATAACTGCGCATCCGGCAAAGTTTTCGAGACCTTCTTCAAGAGCTCTGAGAGTATTCACATCAATGTCATTTGTAGGTTCATCAAGCAGCAGAACATTTGCTTCCGATTTCAGGGTAAGCGCAAGATGAAGTCTGTTCCTTTCGCCGCCTGAGAGCATGCTGACTTTCTTCCCCTGATCCGCGCCGTTGAAATTGAATCTCGCCACATAAGCTCTGGAGTTGAACTGTTTTCCCTCAATCTCTATGAATTCATTACCTTCTGAAATTACTTCCCAGACTGTTTTTTCCGGATCGATGTCTGCATGCGCCTGATCGACATAACCTATAGTCACAGTTTCCCCTACTTCAAATTTCCCTTTATCCGGTTTTTCCGTGCCGAGAATAAGTCTGAAGAGAGTAGTCTTTCCTGTACCGTTGGCTCCGATGACACCTACAATTCCGGCAGGCGGCAAAGTGAAATTCAGATTATCATATAAGATTTTTTCGCCGAAAGATTTTGCCACACCGATCGAGTCAATGACCTTATTTCCAAGTCTCGGACCGTTGGGAATAAATATCTCAAGCTGTTCCTCTTTCTTCTTAGTATCTTCGTTAAGCATTTTATCATATGCCTGAAGCCGTGCTTTTGATTTAGCGTGTCTTGCCTTTGCGGACATTCTCACCCACTCCAGTTCATGCTGAAGGGTTTTTCTCCTTTTGCTTTCCTGCTTTTCCTCCATTTCCAGACGCTTTGTTTTCTGTTCAAGCCATGATGAATAATTTCCTTCCCACGGAATGCCTTCTCCCCTGTCCAGCTCGAGTATCCATCCGGCTGCATTATCAAGAAAATACCTGTCGTGGGTAATTGCAATTACAGTTCCTTTGTATTGCTTAAGATGCTGTTCAAGCCAGTCTATAGATTCCGCATCGAGATGGTTTGTAGGCTCGTCGAGCAGAAGTATATCCGGTTCCTTTAAAAGCAGTCTGCAGAGAGCGACTCTTCTGCGTTCCCCTCCGGAAAGATTTTTTACAGGGGCGTCTCCTTCGGGAGTCCTGAGGGCATCCATAGCTCTTTCAAGTTTAGCGTCAAGTTCCCATCCGTTGAGATGTTCAATTTTTTCCGTAAGTTCGCCCTGTCTTTCGATGAGTTTGTTCATCTCATCATCATCCATCGGCTCTGCGAATTTATTATTCACTTCCTCGTACTCTTTAAGTATATCAACAACTTCCTGAACGCCTTCCTGAACAATTTCCTTCACTGTTTTGCTTTCGTCAAGCTCAGGATCCTGTGAAAGATATCCGATGCTGTAATCTTTTGTAAAATGAACTTCGCCTTCGAATTTATCTTCAATGCCTGCTATTATTTTCAGTAAAGTTGACTTGCCGGATCCGTTAAGACCGATAATTCCGATCTTCGCTCCGTAAAAAAATGAAAGATAAATATTTTTCAAAACCTGTTTCTGCGGAGGGAAAGTTTTGCTCACTCCCACCATGGAGAATATTATTTTATTGTCTGACAATGTGATTAATTAATTTAAAATGAATGCAAATATAACGAAATGATATAAGAGGTTTAAGTATATTTTACGGTATATTTTATTTCTGTGAATCTTATAAAAATAAAATTCACTTTTCCTGACCAATAAAATTAATAATAAATTATACCGACATTGAAAAGAGATTCTGTTCCAAACCCCGCCCCGCCCTCCACTTTGATAAAGGAGAGGAGTATCGGAATGTGCGGAAAAGTTTTTCTATGTGTCTATGTGTCTATGTGGTTCAAAAAAGAAATATTCCCAACCCCGCCCCGCCCTCCACTTTTATAAAGGAGAGGAGTATTGGAATGAGTAAAATATTTATACTATGTTTCTATGTGTCTATGTGGTTCAAAAAAGAAATATTCCCAACCCCGCCCCGCCCTCCACTTTGATAAAGGAGAGGAGTATTGGAATGTGCTGAATAATTATCCTTTGTTTCTATGTGTCTATGTGTCTATGTGGTTCAAATAGATACTATGTTGTTTAAATTTAACAAAAAAAAAGCGGGCTTATACCCGCTTTTTAATTTCACTTTTTCAATTTACTTTTTTACCGGCGGAGTCTTTGTTTTTGTATCCGTTGTTTTCTTTGTGGGATCTTCGGATTTCTTTGTTGTCTCCATTTTCTTTTCGTCTTTCTTAACTTCGCCTGTTGGTTTTGATTCTGTTGTTGTGTTCATTTGTTTCTTGTGTCTTTTAACATTCTTTACATACATCATGCTCTTTTCATTCATGCCTGAGAATTTTGCCATCTGGTCTTTGTTAAGTACGCCTGACATTGCGGTCTTTACTTTTTCCCAGTCCGTCATACAGGCTTTCTCACAAGCTGATTTGTCTTTCTTGAATTCCTTCATGTGACTGTCCTGGTTTGAATAATAACCAAGCAGTGAGGAGTAGACTTTTGAATACTGATCTGTACTCAGATTGAGTTTCTTGTAGAGCATATCAGCTGTTCTGCCTGCTTTGTCTCCGGGCATTGACTGACTGAATGAGTTTGCACTGAATGCAAAAAGTGCCACGAGTAAAATCATCACTGAGATGACTTTTTTGCTGAACATTTTAGTTCCTTTCGAATTTAATTTTTAATATTATTTAATCGGTTAAAATCATTTTGGTTTTAACCGATCGTTAATATGCGTCACAAACATAGAAAGGTTATTATTCAAAATCAATTCTTATTATTATAGATAAGGGATGATGTTTCAATTAAGAATTAAGAATTAAGAATTATAAATAGATTCCCGCCGGGAGCGCGCGGGAATAACAAAAATGGGTAGCGCGCGGGAATGGCATTTTAAGGTAACAAGATAATAGAAATAAAAAAGTTTTCTTTTTTTCTTTTCTCTTTTATCTTGGTGTCTTTGCGTCTTGGTGGAAAATACGAACAGACTCACACCGGGAGCTTATGAAAATGTCATAAATATTATCACTTCACAAGCGCCATTTTCCTGACTTCCTTAATGCTGCCGTATATAAATTCATAAAAATATATCCCTCCGGCAAGATCATTTCCGTCAAATACAACGCTGTGCTCTCCCGCGCTCACGGTCCCGTTCACAAGCACTGCGATTTCCCTGCCTTCAGTATTATATATTTTTATCGAAACAGATCCGGCGCGTGAAATGAAATACTTTATCTTCGTCACGGGATTAAACGGATTAGGATAATTCTGATACAATACATATCTGCCGGGAATCAATTCTGACTGATCACCGACTGCAGACACTCCGCCGTTTGTTGTTTTTAGTATCGTTCCCATGTCACCTGCCGCATATACGGTGACGCTGTCTGTCATGTGAACGCATCTTAAAGCGGTTACCTGCGAACCTGACTGACTTCCCCATGTTGTTCCGCCGTCCGTAGTCTTTAAAATTAAATAGTTATCGCCGACGCAGTATCCCGTATTCGCACCGGTAAAGTCAATGCTGTGCAGCTGCCTAAAAAAAATCTGCGTAGTCCAGCTTGCGCCGCCGTCGGTTGTCTTTGAGACCGCTCCCCTTCCGTCAAAGACCCTTGCTGAAGCGAATCCGGTATTCTCCGAAATGAAACAGATATCCGTGAGATTGCCTTCATTGCCGTTCAGATAGAAATTATTAAAGGTGTGGCTCTGTCCGCCGTTGGTTGTTTTGGCTGTGAACGGCTGAAAGATCGCGTTCACTCCGGCTGAATAGGCAACGCTGTCCGAAACCATCTGAGCTCCGTAATAAGCACTCAGAAATCCGTTCTTGGCTACGGTCCAGTTATAACCTGAATCAGTCGAATACAAAAGTGTTCCCGAAGACCCCGAACAGACTCCGCGCGCTCCCTTAAAGGAAACCGCATACAGATCATCAGTCACCCCGCTTGTCACATTACTCCAGTTCAAGCCTCCGTCATTAGTAACTATGATCAATCCACCGTCCGCGCAGGCAATTCCCGAATCCGCATTAAAAAAGTATAAAGAATTTATTCTCTGACTGACACCTGAATTTAAGCTGTTCCAGTACATCCCACCGCTCACCGTCTTCAGCATTTTTCCGTTCTCCCCGCCTGCATAACCCGTCTGTGAGTTGATAAAATATATAGTTCTCAGATTTTCAGTAGTGCCGGAGATTTGTGTCTGCCATTGGGAGAGAATTGCGGTGGGGATGGTGAATATTAAAATAATGATTATGTGTCTCATGATAGTGTATTCTGAAATAATTAATTTTCAATTTGTGACTTTTAATTCATATATCTTAATTTAATTTAATCTTTTGAAAAAATCTCTGCCAGTTCTCAGGCACAATCCCCTCTCGTCCTCAAACTCTCATTCTGTTTTAATAAGTTTGATTTGCTTACAAGAAGCAAATATAAAAAGTTAAATCTTTCATAATATTCACCTTTGAGCCTTAGAGCCTTTGAGGCAAAAACCAAAAAATTGTTTTCGAACAATCTGATAGTTAAACCCGCTCGTTCCCAAGCCCCGGCTTGGGAACGTTGAATTGTGGCGTCAGGACTTTAAATCCGCTCGTTCCCAAACCCCAGCTTGGGAACGTTGAATTGTGGCGTCAGAACTTGTTTTAAACCCGCTCGTTCCCAAGCCCCAGCTTGGGAACGTTTGAATTGTGGCGTCAGGACTTTAAATCCGCTCGTTCCCAAGCCCCGGCTTGGGAACGTTGAATTGTGGCGTCAGAACTTGTTTTAAATCCGCTCGTTCCCAAGCCCCAGCTTGGGAACGTTGAATTGTGGCGTCAGAACTTGTTTTAAACCCGCTCGTTCCAAAGCCCCGGCTTGGGAACGTTGAATTGTGGCGTCAGGACTTTAAATCCGATCGTTCCCAAGCCCCGGCTTGGGTACGTTTGAATTGTGGCGTCAGGACTTTAAATCCGCTCGTTCCCAAGCCCCGGCTTGGGATCGTTTGAATTGTGGCGTCAGGACTTGTTTTAAACCCGCTCGTTCCCAAACCCCAGCTTGGGAACGTTTGAATTGTGGCGTCAGGACTTTCATCCTGCCGGACGGAGTATCCTGCCATTGGATCAGGGAATTTCCGATATCTAACCTCTGCTGTTATAACAATAATTAATTTTACAGAAACCGGTAAATGTTTACAATTATAAGTATTCAGAAATTTCATTTCCACTTGAAGCATTACAAACCAGATATAATATTTTTATATTTCAAATCCGATGCTCACAGCTGCAACCAACAAGTTACCGTTTGTTGTTGGTCACGCTCGCTGCGCTCATTAAGACCAACAACGGCGAAAATAGAAAAATACTTCAAAGACTTTAGAATAAGAATTATATCAATGAATATATCTGATACCGTAAAAAGCAATAAATATTTATTACTATTAATTATCGAATCTTTACATTAATTGAAAGGCTCTGCCTTTAAGAAATAGATTTAGTGTTTAAGCAAAACGGGGAACGTTAATGATAATAAGTAATAATCATTTTCTGTTAATACATAAGATTTTATAATGATTTTAACTATTATTCCAAAGTTAAAATGATATTTCATTTCAATAATTCGGGCCTGTATTCAAAATGCATCGTATCATAGTGATACCATTTACCACCCCAGATGAATCCGTGTTTTTCAAATATTTTTATAATCTCAATTGGAATCCTGTTTTTATATTCGAGACTTTTACTCCATAGCCAGTAATCACTGTACTTGGTGTTTATGTCTATAGAATTACCAAATGAATGATTACTCAAACGATCTGTACCTGCTATATTTCTCCATAAAAATGTTCCACCGGGATTAACTAAATATTTTCTGAATTCCCCGGGTAGCTTTCTTAATTCTTCCACGACTTTAATTAACTGATCCGATGCTCCGTTTACTTTTGTAAACTTTACATTTGAACCATCAACCCATTCTATATTCACAAGATTATTACTTACTTCCCCCGAATTATTCCCATACATTTTCAAAAAAAACGGTTCATATCTTATTCTGCCGGGATCAAAATTCTCCGGAGGAGGAATTATCCAGTTGCTGCCGATTATGTATTCCTGCGACAACATATCTTCAATATCAGGATCATTAAGTTTTTTGTCATGTGATTTACTTTTATTCCCGTCATCATAAACCATTTTTGTGCCATCCCGCCAATACAAATAATTATTGCTGACAGAATCCAGAAAATCCGGATAAGATTCTACAAGTTTATGCGGATCACCTGAGGTGTAACTTTTCACAACAGTATCAGATCCCGGCTTGAGATAATCCTTCTCTGTATTGCTTTTTTCAGAATCACAAGAGCAGAAAATAAATGAAAACAGAAATAATAAAATCAGGTAATTTTTCATTAGTTAAAATTATAAATCATATAAAATTATTTTTAACAAACAGATATATTCTATCTTCCGTATGAATCATAATAGCTTTCGGCATGATCTTCATATCTTTTTAAAAGATCTATATTTTTTTTCTCTGTTTCAGTAAGTTCATTTCTAACATCTGTAGTTACAGGCATATACCAGTCAATTTCATTATCAAAAAAATATCTCATTTTTCTGTTCTGAAAAGAATATCCGTGTCTTGCATAAATTGAATTTCTTATTATTTCAAGATCTCCTTTATATAAATTTTCAACGTCACTTTTAGTAAGCAAAGTATTTGATGCATTTATTTTTGAAATCTCACCTGAGATCTGTTCAATCTTATCAGGAAATCTTGGGTTTTGTTCATATAGCGTATTCCAGTTCTTTTCATCAGGGATTTTATTTTCTTTATTATAAACAAAATCTCTTTTACCAAGACTGTATGTGCGTTTTGTTACCATTATTTTCTTATCATAGGAATTCCATTTACCGTTGATCCTTAATGAATCCGGATAAACTGTAAAAGAAAATTGTCCGTCATACTTATCATCACCCGGCTCTGATACTTTAGCTGCATAAGAATTATTCTTGTATTCGACACTTCCCCTAAATGGTCTGTTATTACCTGCTACAACACTGTGACCGTACAAGCTGTCATTTGAGATTAAATCTATAGATATAGTAATTTTATTACTATAAGTATATGGACTCTCCTCATTAAACTCTTCAGCAATGAATTCACCAACATAATATCCGAGAATTTTATTTACAGAATCTGTAGGAGATTTAGACTTTACTTCAGTTGTTGAAGAGGAATCTATTTTCTGTTCATTGCTCTGTAAATTCGGATTATCCTTTTTTCCACAGGAAATAAAGATAATTGTTACAATTAAGAAAAGAATGTTTTTCATTATTCGTTATTTTTAAGTTTTTATCTCGAAAATGGAAATTTTTATAGTAGATTGTTCAAGTCTTTTTAGTAATTTTATGTTTTTCAATTCTATTTTTTCTAATTCATTGTTCAAAGTATAATTTTTTTCAATCAAATTACATTGAAACAAAAGTAAGAAACCCAGAAATTACTGAGTCAAGCTTCATCTATTAAAATCTATTTTTTTAGCATATGGCTCATACCTTTTTATCAACTCAATATTTTTCAACTCAATTTCAGTTAACTCATCACTGACATTTTCAGATCTTGGGATATACCATTCCATTCTGGACAAAATATTTTCTGACTTGAAAATATATCCATGCCTTGCAAAAATTAAATTTCTTATTATTTCTAACTCATCTTTATATAAATTTTCTATATCTTTCTTTTTCAATAACTTCACGGATGCATTATTTTTATTTATAACATCTGTAATAGAATGAAAGTCTCCTACAAAAACACCATCGGACAATTCCAAATTTGGGTCATACTTGAAATCATCAATTGATCTTTTTTTAGTCATTTCTGTATTAATTTCGTTATTAGATTTTGAATTTTCTATTTTTTTCCCATCTCTATTCTGCTCATCATCTTTTTGAATATTTGTCTCGGATTTCTCACAAGAAAAGAGGAATAAAATTGGCAATAGAATTAAAAGTTTTCTCATTTTTTAAAGAGTTTAGTGATAATTATTTCAGCAATTATCAGGTTTGGTATCCATCCAAGCCATGCAACAAGTTGATAAACATCCATTGGTCTTGGTTCAAAAATAAATACTATGATATATTTCCATGCTCTTAATGTTATAGCTGACAAAGTTAATGCAAAACTTCTGATCATATATTTCCTGTGCGCCTTTATATCCTTTAAAACAGCACTAACAATTGCCATTGCTGTAAAGTAGATCCAAAGCAGCGCCAGTATACAAAACGCAGTTTTTGAGATCAATCCACCATTAGCATAGATTCCCATAAAAAACCCTGATGGTCCTGCAAGAATTATTACCGTAAAAGCATAAACCCATCCGGATATTTTATGAAGATTAGTAAAATGTTTTCTGATAAATGAAGAGAATTGAGTCAACCCTGCAATTAGCACAAATATAGCTGTATATACATGAGTAAAGAAAGCAATTTTGTAAAACGGCAAATCAATTACATCCTGCTTTATCCTTAAGAATGCTACATCAGTATCATAAGGAATATATTGAAGTGTTATCTGTAGCATGAGATAACAGAAGAATAAATAAATTAAAATTAAAGCTGCATAGAAATAGTTTATCTTCTTTAATTTAATGATATGAAAAGGAATAGTTAAAGATTGTCTATTCATAATATTCGTATTCGAAATTTATTTCTGAAACATCTTGACCTTCTCTCCAGGATTTCATTTTATAAGGCAGGTTAGAGTTTGCATTATAAAAATATTCTTCAAAGGCTGAAATTACTTCTTCATCTGAATCACACCTGCTTGTATATGTATTTATATTTATTATATTTCCTTTTTCAGAATACTCAAAAATAGTTCTATCATGAAATCCCATACAACAAGAAAAACCTACAATTTCAATTATTTTATTTCCATCGTAAATTATATTTTCAAATGGACAATCTTCACCTTCTTCGGATATTATTTCTTCGCGAATCCTGCAGTTATTTTCGTCATAGTAAAATATCATTGTAATTCCTGCATCAGCTGCTTCTATAACATTTCCATTTGAATCATATTTGAAATAAGTGTCCATATCAGCCGGAGCATTATATGAAGTCAGATTATCATTGGTATAGTTATATATTTTATAATATTCAAATTCTCCATTAGTATTCTGTTGTATAAATTTTCCAGACTGGTCAATTTCAACAATTGTATTATCGAACTTTATAGATTTTACTTTCTCATTCTTAAAATTTTCTCTTTGCTTTTTAATTTCATCTATAGAATACTTTACTTCGAGAAAGTCCTGAGCTGAAAGCGGCTTTGAAAAGAAAGCAACTAAAACTATTAAATATAGAATTGTGATTTTCATTTTAATCTCCCTGCATTAAATATAAATTTTCTTCATTTACGATAATCCAATATATCCTTTCCATAATTCACTATTTACATCACATTTCAATTTCACAAATCTTGCTCTGAAATCTAATCCATATGAATCTACTGCATAGACATAGTTTTTTTCAAATCGTATATCTTTAAATGAGGTACTGTCTTTGCTGGTTAAACTTTCGAAGTTCCAACTTATATTTATTTTATTGTTACTAAAAGTAAAAGAATAAACATCAGTACCAAAATGGGTAAAATAATATAAACCTTCGTATTCTATTGGTTCATTTTCTATATAATCTTCAATACAATCCATTGAAGTCTTATATTCATAAGATGCTACATTTATAAGTTTTTTATCATTCTCGACATTATAATTATCAATATTTGTGAACTCTGAAAAATTTTCTATTTTCCCATCTTCACCAAATTCTATAAGTCCTTTTGAATTTTTTACTTCGTTACTTCTGGTCTTATATTGCAAATTTACAAACATTTGATTATATCCAAACTTGTTACCCTCAATTTGCTTGTTTGACAATGTATCAATCCCTTCAAATCTACCTTCGATTTCTCCATAACCTAATACCAAAATATTATCATCAGTGATTTTTATTTCGGTAATAAAATTATATCCATCACCAAGGAATTCTCCATCTTCATCCTGAGCAGGTTTTAAGAACTCATACTTTCCTGCATAATTTTCAATGACCGGTTCTAACCAATCCCAGTAACTTATAATTGTTAGCCAGTCATTTTCAGAAGATAAGAATATTTTTCCCTGATTTACTAAAATATCTACGGGAAGTGCTCCTTCATTTATTTTTTGTAAGAATCATCAGAATCAAAATAAATGTATTCATATCTGACACCAAATGCTCTTCCATCAGGTTGAGAATCATAAGTACTAACTTCTTCCAAAAGCAGACCTATGTCATTATATTTGTATCTTACTGTACTGGGAATACTCTTATCAGGAATATATTTTAATTCTTTTAATCTTTTATTCTCATCATATATTAATAATTCTTTTAAGTAGTAGTCTAAATTGTTATGATTATAAAATCTTTTCTCAGTTAGCAATCCTGATTCATTAAAAATAAATAAAACCGAATCAACAGATTCTTTACTTGTAAATAAATCAGTTTCGTAAAAATTTTTCAAATTTAAATTTTCAAAACTTAATTTACTTGTATCTTCTGATTCCTCAAATGATATATATACACCCGAGATTTGTCCAAATTCGGTATAACTAGTAATCTCTAGTTGTGCTGAAAGTTTTCTTTCATCTGAATCAAAAGAAGTAAAATAATGTTCTCTCTTTTTCAAATAACCATTTTCATCAAAGTAATCTTTCATTTCAAGAGCATCGTTAAAAAACGAATAAACAGATACAACTTTCACTTTTTTCTCTTTCCTCTCCAATCTCAATGTTTCATAATAATCAAATTCAGTCATTGTTGATTCTGCATAACCAGAATCTGCCTTCTTATTGTTTTGACCACAGGAAATGACTGGACAAAATATTACAAACAATAAAATGAATATTCTTAAAGTATTCATATTTGATTATTTTAGAATTTTAATTACCGGAATTAATTTCCACTCTCTCAAAATAATCATCACATGCCCCATCACAACAATCACCGTTCATCCTTATCTGGTAAGAGATTTTTTCTATTCCGTTCTTATCTTTATAATTTAATTTTCTAAATATACCTGATCGGTTGCCTGCTTGAAAGCCCTCTGAATTCATAGATATAATTTCATTGGTGCTTTGAATTGTACCATCGCCAATATCCTCTGTAATTTCAAATAATACATTATCATTTTTGTTTGTAATAATTATAAATGGATCATAGACTTTAGTTACCCATTCATTCTTAACATATTCGTATTTTCCAGAATATTCAGTCTCATCAGCCACAATCCAGTCATCATAAGAATATCCGGTTACGTATTCATTTTCAGATGGAAGAAATTCTTGAAATTGAGCAAGAGCATTACTTTGAATCATCATTATTAATAACACTGTAGTAAATAGATAAATTGTTTTCATAGAAGTAATTTTATTTTTAATTGAATATAGTTTTTAAATTGATTCAAACATTATAATATATTTTTTACAATTTTATTAATTTAACTCAATAATATTTATACAGACCTATCATTATTTTTCATCCCCAAAACAATAAAGCCATCCGTCTTTCGAAGCGACAAATACTTTCCCATCGTAAACAACCGGAGTTGCTTCGAAATAATAATTTTTCTTTTCTATCAAAGTGAAATTATAGTTTTCATCAAATTTAAACAGGTATATTCCGCCGTAACCGCAGGAAATTAACTTATCCTTAAATATTATCGGGGAAGATATCGAAGATCCTGTTTTATATTTAAAAATTAGTTCAGGTTTATCAACAGTCGTTTTACCGTCAAAGCTATTTGCAGTTCCGTCTGATGATTTGTAATCCACGACATATAAATACCCGTCTATACCGCTGAATGCCGCAAGTGATTTTGAATTTGGTGATTTATATTTATCATTAATTGATGCGCTGCCAATCACTCCGCCGTCCCATGAAAGCATGTGAAAATTTCCAACCGGAAAATACCAGACAAGAGCATTTTCAGGAGACTTACGGGGATCAAGTTTCAGCAATCCGCCATTACCTGCTATGAATTGTTTTTCAACCGGAACAAGTAAACAACTGTCTTCAGTGATCACAGGCGAACCGTCTAAATCTGAACCAATAAAATATTCCCAGTCAATTTCGCCTTTTGCAATATCGTATCCGTAAACATTTCCCGAGCCTGCTGTAATGTATATTTTACCATTTAGATAAGCCGGAGATGATTCGGTAATTATGTTTCCGCCGACACGTGCAATATCTTTTGATGAAAATAAATTTAATTCATTAAAAACTTCCGGCTCATAAAACTTTCCTGAACTAACGGCATTATCACTATTAGGATCGAACACTTTGAATATCCCGTTTTCAAGACCAATGTAAGCGGAATCACCTATTATCAGAGTTGAACCATCTATATCCCGGCTGCTGCTTCTGGTGCGTTCTATCTTCATTCTGAAAAGTTCTCCGCCGTTAAGCAATGAAATACATCTGAAATTATAAATAGATGCTGCTGATTGTCTGCTGCCCTGCAATACAACAAATCTGCTCTCTTCACTCTTTGAATTTTGATTATAATACAAAGTGCCCGTTCCTTTTATTGCATCATCAAATTTATATTTCCATACTACTTCACCATTTGAAGCATTGATCTTTCTGAGGTTGTAATCATAAGAACCCTGAATCAGATACAAAACATCTTTCTCTTTAAACAAAAGCGGCTGTCCCGTCCATCCTGCACCATATCTTACATTTGAACCAGTACTGTTTTTCGGCATCTGCGAAGGTGCACCGCCAAGCCAGCATTTCCAGATCAAATTCAAAGATGAAGGAGGATTCTCACCGTAATAACATCTCTTATCATCACCCAGAAAAGATCCTACAATTATCTCATAGTCTTTTTGCTCAGTTATTGCATCTGCAGTTTTAGTTATAGGAGCTGCCTTAACTTGAGTTTTATTCTCAGTATTATTACAGGATGAAAGTAATGCTGCTAACAATACAAATATTGCAATCAGATATTTTGTTGATTCAAATTCTTTCATATTTAAGTTCTTCATCCGATAAAATTTATTAACTATTATAGTTCAAACATCTTTTTAAAATTATTCAAATTATAACTGTTTAATATATTCTATTTTATATTTATGGCCATAGTTAGAATAAAATTTCATATATTATTTTTATTTATCCGGTCTGCACGATTCAATTCGATAGTATGTCATTTCCAACCCTTTTAAAATCCCATTTTCTTTTACCGCAATTATTGAATATTCAGAACATGTAGGACTATATCTGCAGACCACTTTCCCTTTCAAAACAGGTCTTCCGTATTTTTGATAAGAACGTACTGCGCTTATATAAATGCTTCCAGTTATCTGATCTTCCGGTTTCCTGCATACATCAATTAGTGTTAACAACATAATCAAAACAAGAATTATCAGGTACGGCTCCGGTCTTTTTAAGTATTGTTGCAATGTGGACATTTTGCACTTGCCTGAAGTCGTTTATTATTGCAATGCTGACATTGAATCAGAATTCCCTGTGGTCTGGAAAATATGTAAATTAATAGTCCGATAGGTCCAAGAAAAAGTACAAGTATCATCCATAAAACCGCTCCGTCCATACCCCTGGATTTAGCGTCCCGTGCTGTCCAAACTAATAAAGCAATACTTATTACAAACCATAATATTGGAATTAGTATCATTACTCCTGTAAATACACCGCAGGCAGCGCATCCTTCAGTATCCATATTTTTGGGCTGTGCTTGAGCTATAGAACTGATAAAAGATAAAACAGATAAAATAAATACTGAAACAAAAACCGGATTAAAAGATTTTTTTAAAAATGGAGCAGAGGTGCTTTTAGAAAACAGTTTGGTTTTTTTCATTTTGATTTTTATAGTTTATAAAATAAATTTTTATAGTTTATCTCGCATAACTTTCATTATAGCTGCTGCCGAGATATTTTTCATATCGTTTAATTAATTCAATATTTTCAGTTTCAATATTACTTAACAAGCCTTCTACATTGTCATACAGAGGAATATACCAGCTTTTTTTGAGAAAATAATCTCTCATGTCCTCAGATTTGAATTTGTACCCAAGTCTTGCGAATATTTCATTCCTCATAACCCTTAATCCCCAAGGAATTTTATTTCTTAAGTCCTCATCAGTTAAAACCCTTGCTGAAGCTTCGGGAAAATCACATTTGATTTCATTTTCATCTTTGTTATCATCCGTTTTCTGCAGCTCCAGTTCTCTTTCTTTAAGCGCTAATTCCTTTTCCCTGAGATCAACTTCTCTCTTCTTGATCTCATTGTCAGAGGTTTCTGCAGATTTTTTTTCGTGATTTGACGAATCGGATTTATTGCATGAAGATACAGCAAATACTAAAATAAAAAATATTAGTAAAATTTTCATAATGGTTTGTATCAAGCTTTTAAGAAAAATTCTATTTTCATAAATTTACGATTGATATGGTATATACGAAAGTTTAAATACACCACCGATTCTTTCAAAAATTAAAAGGTACGGTTCAAAATGACATTCTTCCAGATCTTCTTCTGTATTTAAATCTAAAAGATATGCATCTTCTGTAAGCTTGTATAGTCCGGGTCCTTTGGTATCATAGTTATCAAACATTGTTTCATTTAAGGTCTTAAATTTTGCATTAGCTATTATTTTTTTATCACAAATATCAAATATTCTATCATAATTCAATAAAAATTCTTCAGGTGTATTTGAATTTACAGATCTCGAAGAACCATATGCCCCATCATAGACCCTGCCATATCTGTCCTCAAATGGAATATTAGTCATCAACAAAACTGCAGGTTTATCATTTGATTTTATCGCATATTTAAAATCCCTCCAATAATTTTTAAAACTTGAATGTTTTGAAAACTTGTATCGGGGATTTAAAACAAGAGTATCTTTTAGAAAGCTTTCCTTTACAGGAGGCAAACTGTCTTTTGCCAATTGTTCAAGTTTTCTTTCATTCAACTCCAATTTATTTTTACTAAGTTTAACTGCAGGTTCAGATTTCTCATTTTTTTTATCGCACGAGGATACAACTAAAACCAATAAAATGATTAAAATCCTTTTTTTCATTTTGTGCTCAATTATATTTAATCATTTGATGAGAATAAAACTATTTTATAAAATCATTACAAATATTCAGACATTACCGAAAATCAATAGAAATGAAAGTGTTAAAAAATTTTTCATATTAATTAAGCTAAATTGGGGACGATATCTAATAATCACTTCCATGTAATCGTTATATAAGTAGTTTCCCCATAATTAATTTCAGCTTTTAAATCATCTTTTTCAAAAAATGAAGAATATTTCTCATTAATCTCCGTTCCCCTATCATAAAAAAATTCATCCTGAATAGAAAACCTTATATTATCGAATTCATTAAAATCATCGGATCTTTGACCAGTCAGCCGCATTTCTTTGATTAAATCCTGATTAAATATAACCTCAAGTATATATTTTCCGGATCCATCGGAGTTAGAGCTTGAATATTTATAAACAGTACTACCGGTTTTATCTTTTTCATAAAATGAAAATTCAGGATACATTTCTTGAAAATCATTCAAATTATAAATAAAACTCATTGGTTTGTTAAACAGAAAGAAAGAATTATGACCTGCATCCTTAGATTTTTCATAAAAATATTCATTATTATTTTTAGTATTAGTTAGTAATCCTTTTGTGGTAATATTTCTATTACTGCTGTCTTTATAAGTCAGCTTAATAAATTTCCCATAATTTTTCGAAAAATCAGAGGGATACTGAAACTGACTAATTGCTGATTCAGGTTCATCCCACCCTTCTACCCGCATTTGAGTTGACAAGGAAATAGTTTTGCCTGAAAAAATCACTGACATTTCTTCACTGACACCATCTCCAGCCCATTCACCAAACTCATCGTAAGCGGGATAGATATATTCATATTTGCCACTATAATTATTATAATCCTCTTCGCTCCATGCATTGATATCAGTAACAAGAAAATATCCTCCTGCGGACGGAATATATATTTTTCCAGTTCCCGAGATCTGGCAATAACTGTTTTGAGAAAGCAAATAATAGAAAATTGAAAATATTACAAATACATATTTCATAATTTATACTATAAAAATTTTGGAATTAAAAATGTTTTCATAAAGAACAATTGTTTAATCAAAATAACTATAACTAATTGTTTGAATTTCCTTATTACCTGAGCTGTCAGTAAAAACAACTTCTAAAGGCAAGTTCTTTTCGTTGTATTGAATTGTTTGTTCTGAAAATATTTTCTCTGTGTCAGTCTTGCAATTTCCGTCTAATCGTGTTATATCTAAGACTCTATTTTTTGAATCCTAAATATATTTTGTTTTCGTATATAGGTTTTACTCTATTCTCATGCTTTCAAGCAAAAATAATTTTCCATTTCATTATCCAAATCCGCAATGAAAATTCATAAGTTTTACTTCTCCGTCAATTATATCCCAAAAAATACTGCTGTTTCTCTGAAAATAGTATTTCCCTCCGAATATCTTTGCGTAATGATCAACTATTCTCAACTGGTCGGAATTTTTTTCCATATCTTCCGTTGTCTGCCAACTCAGAACATTCCTCAATTTATTTTCCAGCTCAAATTCATTGTTGATGACTTCTTTTGTGCATGAATCTACTATTGGAAAAGAAACATTTGATGTTATTTCTTTGAAGTTATTGTTCATAAATGCTATTATAAATTTCTCCCAATATTGGGAAAAGATTTTGTTATCGGACTTTAATTTCTCAATTTCAGTTTTAGCCATTTCAGCATCGCCGGTTTTATGCCAGATATAATTAAAATCTTCTCCATCATTCATTCCATATTCATCGGCAAATCTAGCTATGCAACTGTTTGAATTTTCATCATAATTTATATCAATCAGCGAATAAATATACCATGTGTTATTCTTAATATTATTTTTTGTTAATTTAAAATCCGGTATGAGAACACCGTCAATAGATACTGACGGATTATCATTCAATAAATCTATACATATTCTCCCAAAAGTAGTACATGAACCATCTGCAAATGAAACATCAATATTACCTTCGTAAACACCGGACATTTCATTCATCCATTCGTCATACTCAGATGCAATATTTATTTGTGCTGCGTTTTTATTTTCCTGTGAACAAGAAATTAAAGTAATAAAAAAGATATTAAAGAAAATTAATAAGATTGTTTTCATATATATTGATTAAATTTATTTCAATAGCACCATTCTCTTTGTCTCAACAAAATCTCCTGCTTGCAACCTGTAATAATAAATTCCACTGCCGAGATTGGATCCATTGAATTCAGCTTCATATCTGCCTGCTTGTTTTACCTCGTTTACTAATGATGCAACTTCTGTACCAAGAATATTATAAACTTTTAAAGTTACCAAACCGTCAATTTTGATTTCATATTTGATCATCGTTGAAGGATTAAAAGGATTAGGATAATTTTGATATAATTTATAATTACCGGGTATTTCATTATTAGTATTATTGATTTTTGTAAGTACTGTATCCGAAATGAACACAGTATCATCAATTGTTCCGTTGTTTCCCAAGTCTACATATATCTTCACTGGTTTTGTTTTGATGCTATCCCATACAGGAGAAATAATGTGAGTAGAATTTAGAGGTAGAAAAACAGACGGGTTGTAAAAAGATTTATTCCCCGATGAATCAATGTAATTCAGTTTTAGAGTATAAGTTTTTGATGAACCTGTACTTTTTAGAACTAAATTATCATTATTTTTCTTCATAAAAACAGTATCATTTTGTATCGTAACAAATTTACTAATATCAAATGTTTTCTCTTTTTTGCTTTGAAGATTTTCCGTGATTATTGTTAACAGATTTATTCTTTTTTGAACAGGATTAGAATTTACGAATGAAAAATAATCATTATCTATTAAATAAATATCATTTTGATTTGATTGAACAGAATCAGTTCGTTCTATTTTGTATGACGTTGTAGAGTCAAAGTCAAACGATAAAAAAGATGTTTGCTCTGAGGGGTCAAAATCTTTTAAAATCACTTTTAAATAATTTGTATATGGTAATTTATAATATACTGGTGGGTTCACTCTTCCATTAGTCATTGGTGAAAAACCAAAATTTTTATTCCCAATAAATGAACTGTCAGTAATTCGGAATCCAGAAATTGTATCGCCATTTTGATTCAAATAAAATATGGAACTATTTATCGAGTTGAAAAATAATATGGAATCGTTTAAAGTATTATTATTTGAATAAGAGTTTTGAATATTCTCTTCAAATGTTTGTTCTCCAAGAAATGATTCCAAACTTCCCGCTAAGTACATACGTTTAATTGGAGTGTTGTTCATATTATGAATACAAGAATTTGATATTGTATTAATAATAAAACGGGCAGTATCGATTCCAGGATACTCATTATCGTAAATATATAAATATTTTATTGAATCATTAACTTTTTCAATGGCATAAGGAACTACTGCATGACCTCCTCCTGATTCACTAAAGATAGCTAAAATTTCATTTAATTTACCCGGAGTAGTTGTTTTAGAAAATCTGGATTCTAGGTTATTAAGAACAATGACTGGGGTTTGTCCTGCTAAATCAACTGGTAAAGAATATCTGCCTGCTGTAGCACCAAAATATTGAGATTGATGTAACCAGTTTACAATTTTACTTATTCCGCTTGAGGGTGAAAGATCATATATATTTTCAACATTATTTAATATTGGAAATTGATTATAAAATGATTCATTTTTATAAAATGCCAATAAAGAAGATGCAGCCATTCCAAAACATGCCCCCCGCCATCCGGTTGCAACAGGATTATAAATAATATCCCTCCACTTCTTAACACTTTTACGAAGAAAAGAAGAATCTAAGATGTTTCCCGGCCTAAAATAATAACTGTAACATTTGTTTCTTCCATAAACATTTGTAAATAATGGCCAATCAGGATAATCCGATGAGTTAAACAGAGAGAAAGATATTGGATATGGTGGGTAAAAATAATGAAATTGAGAATACCAGGAAGATTTCCATAAAATAGGTTCTCCATTACTCGATTCTGAATTTCCAAATCTGAAGCCGTTTTTTTTTACTTTAAATGATTCTATAATTTCTGCATTCCATCTTCTTAAAACATAACCTCGATTTACATAAATTGAATCGCATCTTGCTGTATCACCTGAATTGCTTATTGCTGCAACTCTATAATAATTAAAACCACTTGTTTGAATGTTATAGTAATTCTGATTTGAATTTACCAATCCACCACTATCTGCTACAGATTCCCATATATTATCACTTCCTTTTTTGTAAACTAAATAATTTGCAACATTAGATGATGGACTTAAAGTCCAAATAAGACGGTTATTAGATGCATCATAATATAGGTTAGATGGTGCTTGTAGTTGCTGAGAATATTTTATTGTTGCGTAGTCACTTCCTGTACCATTTCCTTCAGATGCACCTGTTACATAAACATTCCCATTTGCATCAACTTTGATAGAACTTGGGACGTCTTCTCCATTTCCAGGTCCGTTATATCTTTGCACCCATTGCTCTATTCCATCAAAATTATATTTTATTGTTGCATAATCATTTTCTATTCCCGTAATTCCACTTGATCCTGTTACATAAATGTTTCCAAAATTATCTAAACAAATCGATTTTGCTTTATTCCATACATTATTTACAGTTGATTCGTATCTTTTCACCCAAAGTTGATCACCCGAAGAATTATACTTTATTGTTCCAAATTTATTTGAACTCTCACCTGCCACATATACATTACCCATTACATCCGCTTGAATCTCTATAGCACCATCTTCTCCATTCTCTGGACCATTGTATCTTCGCACCCATTGTTGTACGCCAATAGAATTGTACTTAATAGTTGCAAAGTCGTTGCCTGTTCCGCTTCCAATGCTATAACCTGTAACGAATACGTTGGACGAATTATCAATACAAATTGAGTAACCAAAGTCCCATCCGTTACCGGGTCCGTTATATCTTTGAACCCATTGCTGAACACCAGTAGAACTATACTTAACTGTTGCGTAGTCAATTTGTGAAATAGCATCTCCATCGCTGTAGCCGGTTACATAGACATTACCTGATCCATCTATGACGATCGAATTTGCAATATCTCCCGAAGTACCAACTCCATTATGATTATATCTTTGCACCCATAACTGATTACCTGTTGAATTATATTTTATCGTTGCATAGTCACGCTTTTCAATAGACTGTATTGGTTCATCGGAAAATGGA
>JAFDZR010000024.1 GCA_018266875.1 Bacteroidota bacterium | reverse complement strand
GTGAATGTCAAACAATGAAGTGTGAATGTGAAACAATTTTCAGTGAATGTCAAACAATGAAGACTGAATGTCAAACAATGAAGACTGAACGTCAAACAATGAAGACTGAATGTCAAACAATGAAGACTGAATGTCAAACAATGAAGACTGAATGTCAAACAATGAAGACTGAATGTCAAACAATAAAGACTGAATGTCAAACAATGAAGACTGAATGTCAAACAATGAAGACTGAATGTCAAACAATGAAGACTGAATGTCAAACAATGAAGACTGAATGTCAAACAATGAAGACAGAATGTCAAACAATGAAGACTGAATGTAAATCAATGGATGTGAAATTGAAATATTTTTCAGTGAATGCAGGACACTTCGGTCTGTAATTTACCTAAAGCGGGATGACAAACCTCTTTGAGTCTTTTAGTCTTTGAGGCAAAAAACCGGGTAATTGTTTTCATTTCGAGTACCCGGGGCTATTTTCTCTGTTACTTTCGAGCCTGCCCCCGGGCTCCTGTAGGAGGGTCGTACAATAGAAAGTACGTTTACTCCGGTAAATTTTGATTTCTTGGACTAAACGTATTGGACACAATTGATAGAATTACTGCTTCTCTTTACTTTAAACACTGACTATAAAATTTAAAATTTTTATCTTTACCAAATAATAATTTGAAAAAAACAAACTCAACACTGACTGACGAATTCAATGAATTCGTGGAAATTGTAAAAAGACTAAGAACCGAATGCCCCTGGGATAAAATTCAGACCCATCTCTCTCTGAGACGGTGTCTGCTGGAAGAGACTTATGAAGTCCTGGAAGCAATTGACAGGAATAATCTTTCCGAACTTAAAAAGGAACTCGGCGATCTGCTGCTGCAGGTGGTTTTCCATTCCAACATTGCCGAAGAGGAAAAGGAATTCACGCTGAAAGAAGTTATAGAATCAGAATCCGTTAAGCTTATTGACAGACATCCGCATGTCTTCGGTGACCTGAAAGTAAGCGGCAGCGAAGAGGTCAAACGCAACTGGGAACTGCTTAAAAAGAATGAAGGCAGAAAATCCGTGATCGACGGAATTCCCGAACAGCTTCCTGCTCTGCTTAAAGCCTACAGGATTCAGGAAAAAGCGTCAAAAGTCGGCTTTGACTGGAAAGAAGAAAAACCAGTCTTCGATAAAATACTCGAAGAGCTTGATGAACTAAAAGAGAATGTTAATTCAGACAAACCTCATAAAGATATTGAAGATGAATTCGGGGATTTTCTTTTTTCAGTTGTTAACTTTGCAAGATTCCATAAAATAAATCCAGAAGACGCTCTCAGAAGAACTGTGAATAAATTTAAAAACAGATTCAGTAAGATAGAGGAATTTGCAAATGACAATAACCTTGAACTCGGGAAAATGTCCCTTGAGGAAATGGATGAGATCTGGAATAAAGCAAAAAAATAATCTGACCAATAAGAATCTGTGAACACCAAAGAGGACAGATCCATTGGGATCATTATTTACCATTTGATTTCCGGCTCACCTGAATTTCTGATCATTAAGCACAAACAGGGTCACTGGTCATTTGCCAAAGGTCATAAGGAATCCGGTGAAACGGAAATTCAGACAGCCGTCAGGGAATTAAAAGAAGAAACCGGAATTTCCGATGTGAAATTCTTATCCGAAAATATTGAACTTAGCGAGAGTTATTCTTTTAATGCTGGAAGAAATTTCAAAATACAAAAAACCGTTGACTATTTTATCGCTGAAGTGTTTATTAAAGAGATAAATATTGACCGGAAAGAAATCGTGGATTTTAAATGGTGTGATCCGGATTCTGCAGTTAAACTTCTGACTTACACAGATTCAGGTGAATTGTTAATAAAAGCATACAACAAAATTTTAAATAAACATGAGATCAATTCAAAATAAAAAAATTAATTTGCTCAAAAAATCTTTCCTTACGCTGTTTTTTTTATTCCAGCTGTTTTTCCTTTCCCCGGAAATTACTTTTTCAAAAGATAAGATAGACCAGCTTGCGGACAGCATTGATGTTATTCTGAACGGGGTTAATTATACTGTTTCCGTTGAAGTGGCCAGCGCTGACAAATATGATCTGCTTTATGAATTTAAACCGAGAATTAATGTTATCCCCGCATCAATTACAAAACTCATTACAGCTTCTTCCGCAATTCATTATCTTGGTGTGGATTATAATTTCCGGACTGTGATATTTACTGATGACACTAATATCAAAGACGGCATTGTAGACGGGAACATATATCTGAAAGGCTTCGGGGATCCTGACCTGAATTCCTCCGACATTAGTTATCTTGCAAAACTTTTCGCGGCAAAGAACATTACCGAGATCAAAGGCAATGTTATTTATGATGAATCCTATCTTGACAAACAGTATTACAGCCTTTCGGATTATTATCAGGGTGACACTAAAAGCAATTACTGGCCTTATGTATGCGGTCTGAACCTGAATAAAAATCCCGGAAATTATGACCCTGCTGCTTCAGCAGGCAATCTGCTTTCCGATGAACTTCTTTCTCAGAACATTAAGCTTGACGGAATTGTTATTTCAGGCGTTACGCCTGCAGGCGCGAAAGAAGTAGTTGAAGTTTCGCATTCAATGTATAATGTACTTTCACATATGAACAAGGAAAGCGATAATCAATCTGCAATCACGTTGTTTAAGATAATCGGCGCTGTTAATGACTCGCCTCCCGGTTCGATTGAAAAAGGCGAACAGGCAGTGATCGATTTTTTGACTGCTATGGGAAATTCAAGAAATACTTTTGAGATTCTCGAAGGTTCCGGTCTTTCAAGATTCAATACAGTAAATTCTGATCTTTATATCAGACTGCTTAAATACATGTATGACGACGTAAAAACCTTTGACTATTTTTACGGATCCCTCGCAGTAGCCGGAAAGGACGGAACACTCAGAAACAGAATGATCGGTACCGAAGCCGAAAACAATGTTCACGCGAAAACAGGAACATTAAATTCAGTCAGCTGCCTTTCAGGATATGCTGTTTCCAGGGATAATGAACTACTCCTGTTTTTTATTGCAATGAATGGATTTGGAGGATCCAGTAACGGTCCCAGAAATCTTCAGGATCAGATTTGCGAACAGCTGTGTATGTTTTCAAGAAAATAGTTTTATGACTGATACAATTCTAAAAAATAAAAGCATAACCGGCGACGAAAGCAGCGTCCTTCATAAACTTATTCTGTTTAACTCAAACCATATATGGGATGATGTAATCAGTCAGCTTTGTAAAGCGACGGGATTTGATATGTTAAAGTGTGAGCAGATCGCTGTCTTTGCTCATACAAAGGGAAAAGCTCTTGTTTGCACGGGTGAAATTTCGAAACTCAATAACATTAACAGTGTTCTGAAAGAAATAAATCTTATAACCGAAATAGAGTGAATCCATTCTTTACATAATTTTCTGACCTTAAAATCAGCGTTAAGATTTATATACAAAATAATTTTATATAATAATTGGACTTTAAATTAGAATCAGCATATAAACCGGCAGGAGATCAGCCGGTTGCCATAAAGGAACTGACCGAAGGAATTCTCAGAGGTGATAAGTTTCAGACTTTTCTCGGCGTGACAGGTTCAGGTAAAACATTTTCTATTTCCAATGTCATACAGAATATCGGCAAACCGGTCCTGGTAATGTCTCATAACAAAACACTTGCGGCTCAGCTTTACGGAGAATTCAAAAGATTTTTTCCGAACAACAGAGTTGAATTCTTTATTTCTTATTATGATTACTATCAGCCGGAAGCTTACATTCCCTCGTCTGACACATATATTCAGAAAGATCTTTCCATAAATGAGGAGATTGACAGACTCCGTCTCAGAGCAACCGCCTCTATTCTCGAAGGAAGAAAAGATGTAATAGTCGTCTCATCTGTAAGTTGCATATACGGAATCGGAGCGCCTGAAGAATATGCCGAACAGATGCTTTTACTGAAAGTCGGGGACAGGATCTCGAGAAAAGCACTGATGTCAAAACTTGTAAACATTCATTATGTAAGGAATGATACGGATTTTCTCAGAGGCACTTTCAGAGTGAGAGGCGATAACATTGATCTTATTCCCGCTTATGAAAATAATACGGGAGTAAGAATTGAAATATTTGACAACGTTATTGAAAAGATATCTTACATCAACCGTGAAGACGGAAAAGTGATCGGCAGTGATATCAGCGTAGTCGTTTATCCTGCAAAATATTTTCTTACAAGCAAAGAGAAAGCGGATGAAGCTATTGTTGATATCAGAAAAGAACTTGAGGTTCAGATAGAATATTTCAGAGCTCAGGGAAAAATGATCGAAGCGCAGCGTATAGAACAGCGAACCAATTTTGACATTGAGATGATTCAGGAGATCGGTTACTGCAACGGTATTGAAAATTATTCCCGTCATATGGACAGAAGAGCACCGGGCAGCAGACCATCCTGTCTTTTTGATTACTTTCAGAAAGATTTTCTTCTGGTGGTTGACGAATCGCACGTTACCGTTCCGCAGATAGGCGGAATGTTTAACGGAGACAGAATGAGAAAGAAGACTCTTGTTGAATACGGCTTCAGACTTCCTTCCGCTCTCGATAACAGACCTATGACTTTTGAAGAATGGGAATCTATGATCAAACAGGCGATCTTTGTCAGCGCTACTCCGGGAAATTATGAACTGGAAAAGAGCGAAGGCGTGGTAGTGGAACAGATCATCAGACCAACGGGACTTCTCGATCCTGAAATTCAGGTGAGACCGGTAAAAAATCAGATCGATGATCTTATAAATGAGATCCGGCAGCGGAGTAAAAAAGGAGAAAGAATTCTTGTAACGACTCTGACGAAAAGAATGAGTGAAGACCTTACCGATTATCTGGAAGGTATCGGCATAAGGGTAAAATACATGCACTCCGAAGTTGACGCTCTTGACCGTGTGGATATTCTCAGAAGTCTCCGCCTCGGTGATTTCGATGTCCTCGTCGGCGTTAATCTTTTAAGAGAGGGACTTGACCTTCCTGAAGTTTCGCTAGTCGCAATTCTCGATGCGGACAAGGAGGGTTTTCTGAGATCGGAAAAATCTTTAATGCAGACCGCCGGCAGAACCGCAAGGAATGTCAACGGGCTCGTTATTATGTATGCCGACAGAGTTACAAACTCCATGGATAAAGTCATTAAGGAAACCGCCCGCAGAAGGGAAATACAGACTAAGTATAATAATGATCATAACATTACTCCTGAGACAATTCTGAAGACTTTCGAAGAGATAATGTCAGCCACGGTTGTAGCCGACAGCAAAGCAAAAAATGAATATACCAAAAAGGGAAAGGAAGATAAAAAATCAGCTCTCAGCATTATTACAGATCCGGTAAGCAAAAAAATAAACTCAGAACAGAGAAAAGAACTCATTGAACAACTGAGAAAAGAAATGATAAACGCCGCAAAGGACCTTGAGTTTGAAAGAGCTGCGGAACTGAGAGATGAGATACAGAAACTTGACAGCTAGTTTAATTATACATTATCCGCATACCTGTTTGAAAACTCTAAGAAAATTCAGACCGAGTATTTTCCTGATCTCATCAGGAGAATAACCTTTTTCAAATAATCTTTTTGTAAGTTCCGGATACTGTGTTGCATCCCTGAGATCTCTCGGAGGAGAAATGCCGCCGTCAAAATCCGAGCCGATCCCGATAAAATCAATTCCCGCTGTTTCTTTAATGTGATCAATGTGCTCGATTATCTTTTCAATATCAGCGCCGTTCTTCTTTCCGTCAGGCGCAAGAAATTCATCGTAGAAATTTATTCCGATATAACCGTTTCCTTTTGCAATCGCCTTAATCTGTTCATCTGTCAGATTCCTGTAATGTGGATCAATTGAATAACAGTTTGAATGCGAAGCAATAATTGGCTGTGTTGAAATTTCTATTACATCCCAGAACGCAGCTTCGCTTAAATGTGAAACATCTATCAGCATTCCGGTCCCGTTCATTTTTTTAACAACCTCTTTTCCGAATTCAGTAAGTCCGCCTTTCTTTCCGTTGAGAACCGCATCCTTGGCTGAAGTAGCAATCAGATTGGAATTGTTCCAGGTAAGTCCGATATATCTTACTCCCATATCAAAGAATCTTTTTACATTTTCGGCGTCATTCTCAACGGCAGTTCCGCCTTCAATGCCGATAAGTCCGCATAATTTCTTTTCACCGGTTATCCTTATTATATCATCATAGTTTCCCGCGATTTCAAACTGACCGTTACTCAGCGTCTGAAATTCCCTGAGCCTGTCTATCTGTGATATAGTAAAATCGTAAGAAGTCTTTACTTTTTTCATTGGTATCCAGACTGCAAATACCTGAATATCCAGTCCGCCTTCTCTGAACTTATAAATATCCGACTGTGTAAAACTGTTTCTTTTATTAAGATCCGCTCCCTTATCGTAAACCTGCCAGAGAAAATCATTATGCGTATCAGCTACAAGAGCGTCAAAGTGAAGTTTTACAGGATCAGTTTTTTCCGTGCTGTCTTTCATTTCTGTGATTTTATTTTCTGGATCTTTATACAAATTCATCTGATTCATGCCGGCTGTTTTGACAGTAGGTTCAATATTATTCCAACCGGGAAATTTAAAATTGTCTCTGTTGAGATATACTGCAAGTGATATTGCCGCCGCAGATATCAGGAGTTTAAACAGAATATTTTTTTTGCTTTTTCTCATCTTCAGTATTCCAGATCATCTTCAAAAAAAGAAGAGTTGTCGGTGTTTAAGGCGACTTTCGCTATTTCAAAATCCTTTTCAAGTACGAAAAATTTTATGGGTCTTTTTATAGCCATTCTGCTCAGCTCAGTATTGAATGTCTCCATTGAAATTGCAATGTTGAAATCTCCCGTAACCTTAAAATAGATCTCCTCGTCATTAAGCTTTGCTTTTATAAGACTCGCCTGCATCGGGTCATAAGTTACATAAACTTCCATCAGCTCTTCCATTATTTATTTCCCTGATTGAAGTTCAGCATCGGCGTCAGCTTCTGATCATACGGAGCTATTACAAAGGAATTGTTCGGAGAATTTACAAGCTCTTTTAGAGTTTCAATGTATTTCCACTGCAGATATGAATTGCTGATAGTACTGTTAATGATTCTCTGCGCTTCTGCAACACCGGTAGCTTCAACAGTTTTTCTCTCGGCTTCCTGTCTTTCCTTCTGTAAAACGTAAACCATCTGCTGGGCTCTCTGCTCCGCAGCTATTTTTTCATCAATGGCTTCTCTGACTTTCTGCGGTAGTTCAACATTTCTCAGAAGCACTTTTTCGAGTATCAGCCCTCTTCCTTCAAATGATTTCTCAAGTTTCTTTGCAACATCATTTACATAGTCGTCTCTTTTGGAAGAGTATATATCCGTTGCAACAAAATTCACCGCAATATCCCTGATCGCTGTCCTGATAGCCGGAAGAACTATCTTCGCTTCATAGTCAGTGCCGATGTTCCTGATCAGATTTGGAGTTTCATCAGCGCTTACCCTGAACCAGACCGTTACATCAAGAAGCAGTGTAAGTCCGTCTGAGGATAATGTCTGTATAGGATCACTTTTCTTTATTTTGATCTCACTGTCATCCTGATCATTGGAACCGCTCATTGTATATGCCTGGGTTTTGATGTCAAGCTCCTGAACTTCAATAAGCGGATTTATAAAGTTAAGTCCGGACCTGAGAACTCTGTCCTGCACGTTACCAAAAAGTATCTGCACTCCGACTTCACCCGGACCTATCTGCACTATTGATGCAAATAAAATTGAAAGTATGATTCCGACTCCTGCCGCTACTCTTAATAAGTTGATTATCTTATCAAACTGAAGATTCTCTTTGAACTGACCTTTGAGAACCGTCATTATGACAAGCAGTACAACGAGAAAAATAATAAATGATATCATATTAATTTATATATTAGATTAATTAAAAATCCAGTTCTCCGGAAACAATATAAGCTGTATCAACTGCACTTTGAACATTGCTGCTCAGTACAGTTATATGCCCCATCTTTCTGCCCGGTCTGGTCTGTTTTTTTCCGTACATGTGTAAATATGTTTTTTCCTTTTTCAAAACTGTGCCTGCATTTTTCAATCTGCTTTCGCCCTGCCTTTTGCCAAGAAGATTTATCATAACCGAATTATCCTGAACCCTGTCGGTATTTCCCGGTGGCAGATTCAATATTGCCCGTACATGATTTTCAAACTGCGATGTATAACTTCCTTCAATAGTATAATGTCCTGAATTGTGTACTCTCGGCGCAAGCTCGTTTACAAGTATCTCCTCTCCGTTCAAAAACATTTCAATTCCCATGACTCCTGTGTATTGCAGATCCGTCACAATCTTTTTGGCAATCTCATTTACTTTCCTGGTAATATTACCTTCGAACTGTCCTGCTGAGATCACAAGTTCGCATATGTGATTTTTCTGAATTGTTTCAACAACAGGATACACTTTTATCTCACCGGAAAAATTTCTTACAACTTGTGTAGCTATTTCCTTTTCAAACTTCACAAATTTTTCACACATCAGCTCGCCTCTTTCCCTCAGTTCGTCAAATCCCGTTTGAATATCTCCGGCTGCGGTTATTTCAAAATTCCCTTTCCCGTCATATCCCATTGTCCTTGATTTCAAAATTACGGGGTAGCCGTTTTTCGCTGCAAAATCCTCTATGTCCTTTATATCTTTTACTTCAGTAAAATCGGCAACCGGTATTCCTGATTTCTTTAGTGTGTTTTTCTGGATCAGCTTATCCTGGATCAGCTTTATGTTATCAGAAGAAGGGAAGACTCTCTTTCCTGATTCTTCAATGACCTTTAATTTTTTATGATCAATGAATTCATTTTCAAGCGTTAAGATGTCACAGTTTTTTGAAAATTCCAGAAGAAGTTTCTCATCATTCCAGTCTCCTTCGGTTTCATATTTTGTGATCTGACCTGCCGGGGAATTTTTTTCATTTGACAGTATATGAAATTCAAATGCAAACTTGCTGCATTGTTCAATTATCATTCTTGCCAGCTGTCCGCCGCCGAGTATCCCTATTTTCACTGATTATTAAATTGAAAAATTAAAATTCCCTTTGGTTCATTTTCCAAGTAAAGAATTATATCTGCTTCTGTCTTTAAGAATATTCATTGTCTCTATTACCTGCTTGTCATAAGTGAGCGCTGATCTTATCTGCTGTTCTTCAGTTATTATTCTTTTATTTATCTCGTCGGTTATCTTAAGTATGATTTCATTCCTTGCAGATTCAAGTTCTTTCATTTCGCCTGATTCAGCTTCAGCCTCAAGTTTATTAAGAAGGTCTTTCATTTCAGCTCCGTAATTCTTTTCAGACGCCATTTCTTCAACTTCCTTTATCTTTTTTTCTATGCGGGAGTTGTAATTGAAATTCTGAGCCGTCAGAAAATCCCTGAACTGATAGAAAAGGGATTCCTCAGGCAGTATTGTTGTGATCCCGGGATTTCTCTTAAGATAATCATCAGCAAACTTAAAATACATATCCTTTGACAAAAGTGCAAAATGTATTTCACTTTCCGGCTCCACGCTTACCTCAACATCGGGAGTAATTCCGCCAAAAGCCTGAACGGTCCTGCCGTCAAGAGTTTTGAAATTTGTCTGGTCATATTTTGCATCATCAATGAACACCCCAAACTTATTTTCCTTGAAATAATTTTTCTCCTGTATCCATCTTCCCGAAGGAGTGAAATATCTGGAAGTCGTGATCTTCATCTGCGCACTCTTGTCAAGATCCCTTATCTGCTGAACGAGTCCCTTTCCGAACGATTTTGTTCCGACTAAGACTCCCCTGTCAAGGTCCTGAACCGCTCCGGCTACTATTTCCGATGCTGAAGCGGATTTGCTGTTTATTATAACTGCAAGCGGTATTTCCTCAGAGATCATCGGATCTTCTTTTGAAAAATATTTTTTTTCCGAATCCTCGCGTTTCCCTTTCGTTATAACAAGGAGACTGTTTTTAGGTACGACTTTATTCAGTATTCCTGTTGCGGCATCGAGCAGCCCGCCGAGATTGTCGCGCAGATCTATTACAAGTCCCTTAAGCTCTCTTTCGCTTTTCAGAGTTTTAATTGCATTTTCAACTTCACTTTCAGATATATTTGTGAATCTGTCAAGCTTGATATATCCGATCCCTTCGCTTTCGGGTTCAAGGTATCCGAAATATGAAACATTTTTTAAAATTATCTCCTGTCTCGTAAGTACAAAATCAAGTATTTCGTCATCTCTTTTGATTTTAATGTTCACATCGCTTCCCACCGGTCCTCTCACAAAACTTCTCATATTCTTTACTTTGTCATTTTCCAGTTTGACTCCGTCAATTTCCAGAAAAACATCACCGACTCTTAAACCTTTTTTCTGCGCTTCATATCCGTTCATTACTTCGGAGATAACAACCTGGCTGTCCCTGACATTAACTGTTATTCCGATCCCTCCGTATTTTCCGGTTGTGATCAGATCGATCTGATCGCGGCTGTTTTCATCTATGTAATTTGTGTAAGGATCGAGAGTGGAAAGCATGCCTTCAATTCCGGCAGTCATGAATTTATCAGGATCAATGTCGTCAACATAGTTAAGCGCTATTTCCCTGTATACCTGACCGAACAGCTCCATATTCCGGTTGATCTTTTTATAAATATCATCATCTCCCCTGAGACTGACTCCGAGAAACATTACTATCAGGACGGTAATTATGAGAGGATAGGTTTTCTTGATTTTATCTCCGTAATTTTTCATTTTATTTTTTTTTGAACTTTTTATTAAACTTATTTATGTGATCAGTAATAACAGAATGGATCTCTTCAACTGTCTTAGTGCCGTCTATAACAACATATCTTCCTTTATTGTTTTGCGAAATTGTCATATACCCTTTAATTACTTTTTTGTAATAGGAAAGCTTTTTCTGTTCAATTCTGTCTTCTGCCTTTTTAATAGCTTTTTTTCTCCTTAAAAATTCCTTTTCGCTGATATTAATAAGAAACGTAAGATCCGGATCAAGGTTCGCGCTGGCTATTTTATTGATAGTGTAAATATTCTTAAGGTCAACTTTTCCGCCGAAACCCTGATAAGCGGTTGAAGAATCAAAGTATCTGTCGCAGAGTACGTAATAGTTTTTTTTCAGACGCGGTAATATAATTTCATTTACAAGCTGATATCTTGAAGCGGAGAACAGCAGGAACTCTGTTACATTCTCCATGTGCAGATTTTTCTTATCTAGGAGAATATCCCTGATCTTTTCGGAGATCATTGTGCCGCCGGGTTCGCGGACGGTTATCACTTTCTTTTTTTTTCTTTTTAAATAATCTTCAAGCAGCTTAATCTGCGTAGACTTGCCGCTGAGATCAATTCCCTCGAAAGTTATGAACATTTAATGATTTTTTACAATATTGGCTTTAAATTATAAAATTGAGCTGCTCAATACAATTTCAAAATTAGTATTATTAAAATTATTAAGAGGCTTTACTTCGAAGTCTCAAAAGCTTTAATTCGAAGTCTCAAAAGCTTTAATTCAAAGATTCGAAGACTCAAAGGCTCAAAGAACAATTGAGAATTTAGAATTACGAATTAGGAATACCAGCGTGCGCTCAACACTTTCATTCCCGCGAGTGCCCATTACTGTCATTCCCGCGTGCTTCTGGCGGGAAAATCTATCTTACACCCTACAACCATTTAAATAATTACGAATTTCAAATGTCAAATGTCAAATAAAGAGAGGCTTTATTATTACAAATACCGCCGTTGTTGGTCTTAGTGAGCTGAGCGGGCGTGACCATCAACAGAATCTACGGCAAGAGTCGCCGGCACTGTTGTTGGTGATCAAAAAGTTTGCACAAGTGTGGAATCTAATTTAAAAATTACTCATTGCAAACTATTTTCACGCCTGACTATCGTTGTCCTTAGTGAGCAAAGTTATTGTGGCAACCAAAGTATCTGATGCGGGTGTCGCCGGAATTGTTGTATATGAATATAAAATTTTCTAAAATGCAGTTTAAGAATAAAGGATCCGTAATTCAAATTTTTTGAACATAATCTAAGGTACAATCCAATTTATATTCCTGCTATATTAATCTTTTTATCCAATAACTCAACATTAAAATTAACCTTAGCATTTAAGGCTTTAAAAACTTTGAGGATCGTTTCAAATCTAGCATCTGTCAGACTATTTTCAAGTTTTGAAATTTGCGCTTTTTGAACTCCAACAAGATTTCCAAGCTGTTCCTGTGTTAAATTGCGGTCTAATCTCGCTTGTTTCAGAGCTTCACCAAGCAGGTCAAGCCTAAGTTCATTATCGAAAGCATCACGCTTATGTGTTCCGGATTTTCCGATATATTTGTCTGTAACTTCTTCAAGACTATATGATTTTAACTTTTGCTTTTTCATAATTTATGGTTTTTGAATTTAAAATATTCTTTTCTAATACTCTGAGCTTTCAAAATATCTGCTTTGGGAGTTTTACCGGTTGTTTTCATAAAACCATGAGTTGATATTACTAATGTCTCAGTTTTATCTGTCTTATCCCAAAAAGCTAAAAGTCTGTATTGTTTTTTATTGAAAAGAGTTCGGAACTCCCAAATTTCAGAATTTAATTTTTTAAAAAGCTCTCTGTCGTTTATGGTTTTTGCTTTTATAATATTATAGATGATCTTATCCCTCACTTTTTCATCAAGCTTGTCAAGAAATTCAATTGCATCTTCTAAAAACCTAACATTAAATTTAATCATCATTTCCTTTAATTTTATTCATAATCTCAGACAAAGATATAAGTTTCTTAATTAGGAAACAATGAATGTTTTCAAGATTTATAAGAAATCCCGCCGACCTATTCGTCGACGGGATTTAAAAATGTGTTTCTTTAATTCAAATATTTAAAATATATAACATACTATTTCATCAGGATCATTCTCTTTGTCTGAACAAAATTTCCCGACTGTAACTTATAAAAATATACTCCGCTAGAAAAATCAGATGCGTTCCAGCGGATGGTATAATTTCCGGCTTCCTGATTCTGATTTACAAGTGATGCTACTTCTTTTCCGACCATGTCATAAATTTTTAATGTGACAAGACCATTTAAAGGTATATGATAATTTATAGTAGTGGACGGATTAAAAGGATTAGGATAATTATCAGACAGCATGTAATATTTTTCCGTAACTTCCGTTCCGTTTTCAGTATCTGATTCAATGTTATCGCCGTTACCGGCTTCTCTTATCCTGCCTTCAGGTTTGTAATATATTACTCTCTTGTGTCGTACATATTCCCTTAATACGGAATACTCATTATCAGGGAGTATCTGTATATTTTCAACAACTATCCCGCCGAGTGACAAAAGAATACCGAGCAAGCCTTCGTTTACAGTAGCCGAATAAATTCCGTCAGGAACAATATGCTGATTACCGATTTTTACTGACGGCAAAATAACCCTCTCGCCGGGAGGATTTGAAGGATTGTATCTGAAGCTCATACCGGAAACCTGCAGAAAGAAATCATCATCAACGCCGATCATCGACAATCCGATCTCAAGACCTTTAATAAGCTCCGTTCCGCTGATATCAAAAGTAGCTAACCTGAAATCAAGTCCGTTGGTCGTATCATATCCATAACTTACAGATCTGAAAAGATCAGCGCTGGTAACCGCTCCGCGGTAAATTTTTTCAGCAATAAGTCCCTGAGCTGTAATTCCTATTTTTGTATGAGTTTTATATCTGTAAGAATCCGTTATAAGATCACCCATCGGGGAATCTTTTTTTCTGCTTTCAGGATCGCTTAGTGAACTAAGATCACATAAAGCAAATCCGTCTACTGTTCGGAATACATTTCCGTACTGAGCCTCAATTCCCAGCTTCAGTTCATCAACAGCAGCTTTTATTTCCGGATAAGCCGGAACATTCTTATCGACAGGAATAAGCTGATAATTATCAAAAGTTACTTCTCCGTTTTCAATTGTAAATTTCAGTTTGCCGATATTCTGATAATACGGTCCTGACTGGCAGATATAAACTGGTTTATTTTCAGGATTCATAACTACAACTGGCTGTTCAAAGATCAAATGATCGTGTCCGCCTATGATAAAACTGATTCCCGGGACATTTGCAGCTACCTGTTTGTCAATTTCAGAACCAAGGTGAGATAGACAGATTATGACATCTGCTCCCTGAGACTGCATTTCAAGTACAGTTGCATATGCAACTTCAGCGATATCTTCCCTGATAATAACCGGATATGGATTGCTTAAAGGTGAAGGAATTGTCATTCCGAAAATCCCTACTTTTACATCACCAAAGGTTTTCATAGTATATGGCTGAATAAAATCGGAAAGCTGAGGGTAACCTGAAAGATCCAGGTTTGCAGATAGTATAGGGAATGACCCGTTCTGGAATCCTGCATTCAGTACATCATTAAGAGTGGATGGTCCGAGATCAAATTCATGATTTCCAACCGCCAGAGCGTCAAATCCGATCTGTTTAAGTATCTGAATTTCAGGCACTCCGAAGTAAGAATTAAAGAAAATATCCCCAACCATAAAATCTCCGGCATGAAGCGTAAGGACGTTTTCTTCAGTCTGTTTTACTGTTCCGATTACGGTGGCAGCTTTACTGATACCGCCTAGAGTTCCTTCCAGATGCCAGTTCTTCGGACCTGTTGCATCCAGATGAGAGTGACTGTCACTTGTGTGCAGAATAGTTATCTGTGTTCCCTGGGCGCTGACAAGATTTAATGAGAGTAAGATCATAACTAAAGATACTGCGAATGTAAATATTGTTTTTTTCATTTTAATCTCCTTTTCCGCATCGCGGAAACAATTAAATTATTTTGAGGTGTTACTTGAATTTTCTCCGGAATTTCCTGATTGTATTTATCATTAACAGTCTGCTGTAATCGTTTCAATAATTCCGGCAGTATTTAAACTGATCAGTTCTGTTGTTTCGAAATCTGAATAAAAATAGAAATTAGAAAATTCTTAATTGTCATGGTTTTGTAAAAAGTAATGTGAAATGTGCAATGTTTTAAATTTAAGAATTTGAAACATTAAGCTTTCTATATAGGGAAGCAGGAAAGACAGATTACGGGGTTTAAGTTAAATATTTGTAATTTGTAATTTGTAATTAATTTTTTGTTCTCTTGTCCTTCAGATCATTGATAAGATAATTCTTATCCTTTCTGATTTTTTCCTTTAAAAATTCATAGACAGTTCTGAATCTGATCATCTCAATATACACCGGATATTCACCGGCTTTATATATTTCAAACAGCCCTTCCTCCCTGAGATCATGCTCCAGCGCGGAAAAATCATACCAGAGATTATAATCGAAATTCTTACAGAAATATGTGACCTTCTGGCGGTGTGCTTTTCCGTCCCCGGCTATCAGATTTCCTTCAAATATTTTATCCGATCTGTAATCCACTTCCAGCAGCTTTTCCAGATAATGGATCTCAGTTGAGTTTCTGAACACTCCGCCGATCGAAGCAAGATAGCCGTCCTTTTTGAAGACTTCAGCAATAAGCGAATCCCCGAAAGTATCAGAATCTTTTATTCTGAAATTTTCATCAGAAAAATTATTCCCTATTGCAGTAAATGAGAATAATCCGTCGCAGGTTCTTCTTCGCGGAAATTCATTTCTCACAGCTTCGGAAACAATACCAACATTTACCGAAGGACTGTTCAGCAGATCAAAATCTTCATTCCGTGTATAACTCAGAGTAAATGCCGGTATGCAAATATTTCCTCCGAGGAGTTCGGTCTTTCTGAGAAGTGCGCAGAAATTCTCAAGCCGCTCCGGGTGTGTCCTGCCCATTCTTATCAGACCAATAAAATCAATGTGAATGAATGCGGGATTTTCCCTTGTTTTCTCTGAGAGCAGTTCTGCAAATTTATCTGACATATGGGGTAAAAGGATTTATTAGGACCGGTTATTGACAGGTTTCTTTTTCTTGAATCTCTCAGTGTAATCTATTTTATCGGAAATTATTATTCTGGAGGGTACTTTGAAATTTTCAAGTCTTTCGCGGCAGTGTTTTCTTATCTTTGATTTAAATTCATTTTTATCTGCGTCTTTTATCATTGTGACTTCTGCGCAGATAATATTTCCCGTGATGCTGTTTGGTTCGGAATAGACAATTGCCTCTGCTACATTTTCAAGCTCTTTAAGTACATCTTCAATCTCCGCAGGGTAAACTTTTTCACCGCCGATATTCATCAGATCCGTTTTTCTTCCGAGTATTCTAAAGTATTCGCCGTCGGTTTCAACGTAATCTTCCGTTATAAACCATCCGTCTTCCGTAAACGGACTGGGATAATTCAGATAACCCAGAATGCTTGATGAGGATTTTACCTGCAGTATGTTATCAACAACTCTCGTTGTATATCCTTCACCGCCGAGTTTTACCCAGAGAGAATCATTGCTTAGTGATGATGATCTCATTACCCCGATCTCGATCAGACCGTAGGTCTGCCGGAATTTTACTCCGGGGAAAATATTGTTAAGTCTCTTCAGCGTTCCGGGCAGCATCGGCTCGGTGCCATAACTGATTATTTTAAGACTGCTGAGATCGGATTTTTTGTAAGCTTCGCTCAGCAGAAGAAGATTAAGAAAAGTCGGTGAAGCCGGCAGCAATTCAATTTTGTGTTTTTCTATTAAGCTGCATACGTTTTCAGGAGTTCTGTCATTTGTAAAAACTAGCAGACCTCCGTTTGACAATGTATGGAACATTGTATTGAGACCGCCCCAGTGATCGAAAAGCAGAAAGTTCAGAGTGTAAAAGGCTGTACGCTGAGTTTTGAATTTCTCAAGAAGGTTTGTAAAATCATGAACAGCAGCTTTGGGAATTCCAGATGTGCCGGAAGAAAACAGCACAAGACCGGGATGATTCTTTTCTTTGAGACTGTCATAGAGAATATGAGATGCCGTATTTTCTAAATCCTTATAAGAAACATTATCATTTTCATCCGTTTCAATCAGCCATTCACACATTGCAATATCGCTGATCTTGTTTTCATTTTCCTTTGAATTCCGGTTCAGAGGAACGGTAATGCATTCATTCTCAATAAGCGCAAGCATTAAACAGACAGACTCAGGAGAAAAATCGCTCTTTAAAGCTGTCACTTTTCCTCTGAGATTATAAACACTTTTTATCTCACTGCTTCTCTTGTTGAAAATTTCCAGGAGAGTTTTGTAATCATAACTTCTGCCATTCCAGACCAGCGCAGGCGAACCTGAATATTTTTCAAATGCATCCGTCAGAAAATCAGCGTGCATCAGATACCTCCGAAGTTAATGATCTGACCTGTTATAAAACCGCTTTCTTCCCTGATAAGAAAATCTGTTAAATTGGAAATGTCTTTGAATTCCATCAGCCGTTTTACCGTAAGTTTCCCGATAAGTTTATTAATCTTTTCCTCCGGAACATTTTTAATCAGGTCGGTTCTCATCGGAGTAAGCGCTATTGCGTTTACAGTGATATTAAATTCCGCAAATTCCTTTGCCGTAATTTTCGTAAAAGAATTCAATGCCGCTTTGGATGATGCGTAAACCGCTTCACCTGCCAGATCAAGCTGAACAGCTACAGAAGAAAAGTTTATGATCCTTCCGAAAGAATTTTTTCTCATAAGTTTCGCCGCTTCCCTTGTGAATAGGAAAGCACCTATTACATTTGTATTCATTATATCTGTCATTGTATTCAGAGGTGTCAGGAGGAAATGGTTCATTGAAGCGATACCGGCGTTGTTGATAAGTATGTCAAGTTTTTTACTTTCATTTCTGATGTTCAGAAATAATTTCATCACTTCTTTCTCATCACAAACATCCAGGCAGAAATGTCTGTAATTTTTGCTTTCAATTTCAGACGGCTTCCTGCTGCAGCCGTAAACGAAGCAGTTCTTTTCAAGATAATATTCAGAAAGATATTTTCCGATGCCCTTGCTTGTACCTGTGATAAGTATAACTTTACTTTCTGCTTCCAATTGATTTTTGGGTTTTGATAGAGTTTATGTGTTTTTCAATAATTCTTCTATATAAGCTGAAAGTGTCCCGACAGTTAGAAAAGGGCTGCTTTTTCTTGAAAGAGCTTTTTCATCTGCAAGATTTAATGCTACTCCTGTTTCGTCCTGGATTTTTTCCTCGACTGTTATTATCAGATTTACCAGCCCGAAAGAATCAAGACGGCTGTTGGTGCCGTAAAGAACTGTGTCGTTTGACTTGCTTATTCTCTTTTCAATATCAAGACCTTCATTAAGTACATCAATTGCGTCAAAAATAATTTTATGTATTTTATTGAGTTCATTCATATAGTACCTTTTAATATTTGAAAATATATTTCTTTTTTTTCTTAATCAATTTAGTAATTAAAGCTGAGGACATATATATAAGGAGTGAATTGAATGTTTTAAAAATCAGTTTTTCAGAAGGGTTTTTATGATTTCATCCGGAGAAATCTCTCTTCCTTTGTTGAATTCCTGTTTAAATTTTCCCGCGCCTGAATGCTGAGTCTTGTCTTTCCTGCGAAGGCAGTTACCGCATTCAGCAGTATTGGGTTTTGTCTCCTGTCCGCAGACCCATCCCGTGTTTTTATTATTAAAATGTATTGAAAGTAAAGTACATACTTCACCTGTATTCTGATGAAAACATAGAGCTTCAGCGATTACAGAAGTAAGGAAGATCAAAATAACTATGAAACAATTTATTTTTGTATCTCCGGGATTATAACCTTTTTTTTAATCTGTTTTTCAGGGAGTTATTTTTGTAATAAAATTAAATGAATTATTATCTGCAAAAGTAATGTCAGCAAGGTCGACGGTACCGTCTCCATTTAAGTCTGATTGTGCATAACCGGTTGTAAAATTAAAAATATCATTTTCAATGTATCCCATATCATTTATGTCCACAATTCCGTCATCATTGATATCTCCTGAATAAAATGCATACCGGACAGGTAAAAAATCCACCTGTACCATATTATTGCCGAAAGCATTAGAAGCGAATGGAGTAAAATCGTAACTGAAACCTATACCCTGTGTTATTGTCTCACCTCCTGCTCTGCTCCAGGTTTCTAAAGTATTTTTATGTTTCAGTTTGAGATAATAATTTCCTGAAGCAACATTATTAAAAACAAAATTACCGTTAAATGTAATTGAATCAATTACTGCTTTGGAAGAATCAATTACATTGTATGGTGAAACTGAATTCCTTATGTAAGCACTTACAGTATCTTTTCTGTTCAGACGGTTTAAACCCTGATCATAATATCCTTCGGGAATCATTTTTATATCAGCAAAAATAAAATTACTGAGCTGTATTTCAAATACTCCTCTTCCGTGAGTTCCGATTCTTAATTTGTTTGTTGCTAAATGATGATCGAGATGTATAGCGACAGTGTTTGGAAGTCCGTTCGCCAGCTCCTGCCAGGTCTGTCCGTAATTATGCGTAACAAATACACCAATATCAGATCCGCAGAAATAAACGCTGGTCGGATATCCGGGATGATAAATAACAGCAGTATTAACAGGTGAGTCCGGAAGATTTCCGGTGATGTTTGTCCATGATCCGCCTGTGTTTGTTGTCTTATAGATTTTACCCGATCCAAATCCGGAAAAAGTTATTACAGCTACATTAGAAGAATCAGGATGCACGCTGATACTTGTAATTGTATTTCCCGGCAGTCCGGAAGTAACATCAGTAAAATTATATCCGTGATTTGTCGAACGGTAAATTGTGCTGCCGGAGGATGCATACATTACATTCCCTGAATTATTACTGATCGCCAGTTCTCTTATAGTACCGCTTGTCCCTGTAGATATGGCAAACCAGCTTGCACCCCAGTTTGTAGATTTGAAAACCTGTTGTCTTGCTGTATAAAAAATTCCTGCTGAATCCTGATGTGAAAGTAAAGGTCCGACCCAGCTTCCCGAACCTGAAAGTCCTGAAGTAGCAGAACTGAAACTTGATCCGCCGTTTGTTGATCTAAAGACACCGTTATTTTGTGTCTCTCCTAAAATATAATTATTGTTTTGTGAATGAAAACAAACATCACCGCCGTCTCCGCCATATGCTGCAGTCCAGTTTATTGTACCGATCGTTCTCTGCGTACCGTTATCCTGAGTACCTCCCAATATATGATTTGCATTTGAAGGATCTGAAGCAATTCTGTAAAATTGAGTAAGTGTCTGATCGGTATTCATATTCGTCCAGTTAGTTCCATAGTTAGTCGACTTCCAGATACCGCCGTCATTAACACACACCATCTGCGACGGATCAGTCGGATGAAAATCCAAATTATGCTGATCTACATGCACTCCGCCTCCTCCATATCCGTTTGTTATATTTGTGAAATTAGTTGCGCCACCGTTTGTTGTCCTCCAGACATCAACTGCAGAGGTGTATGCATAATCAGGATTAAAAGGATTCACATGCATATAAAAATCATACCATGCCTGTCCGCCGTTGAAATTTTGACCTGCAGCAATTTGAAAAAAGGTAAAACCGGCATCTGTAGATTTGTAAACAAATATAGATGAAGATGAATGTCTTGCATGATAAAGCACGTTTGGTGAAGATTTACATATGGCAATGTGATTTCGCGTTCCCATTGAGATAGCGCCATTTGAATTAAAAGTTGCTCCGCCGTTAGTTGAAATTCTGTAACCAATTCCGCTGCCTACTGCATATGCAGTGTCACCTGTAGGTGAAAAAACTATATCATCAGCTCTGCCGGAATTCAGAAGTGTCCAGCTTACTCCGGCATTAGTGCTTCTGTAAATTCCGCCTGAGACTCCTACGCTTGATTTTGTACCCATTGTTGCAAGTATTTCGTTATTGTGACCTGGACGAATAATTATCTTGGAAAATAAACTGAAAGATCCGAGACCGGATGTATAATTTGTCCAGGTTGCGCCGCCGTCTGTTGATTTCAACAACCCTCTTCCGTAATATGAAGCTGCGCTGTATGTAGCTTCACCTGTTCCGTAATAAATAATATTCGGATCATCCGGGTCGATTGCGATTGAACCTGATGCAAGTGAAACTTCATTGTCACTCATTGCTGTCCAGTTATTACCGCCGTTTACAGATTTCCATACTCCTCCGAATGCTGTTCCGATATAAATTTTATTCGGATCAGTAGGGTCGTATTTGACAGTTGTTGTTCTTGAAGTAATATTTGAATAACTGAAATAGAATCCTGTCTTTGGTCCGAGAGTGACCCATGAATCAAAAATACCGTTCATTGCAAATCCCAGCTGAGAATTCATTTCTTCTTTCTGACGATATGCTTTTTCATAAGCATCAGCCGGAATTGTATTGTTTGGAAACATTCTCTGTTCATAGAACCATCGTTCTCTTTGAAACGCATTACTTGATCTGGTCTGATCATCGGCTTTGTCATATGGATTATCAGGGATCAGAAGGTCCTGTGAATAAATGTATAATGGGAATAGTAAAATGAATAAAAGTATAATCTTTTTCATATTTAATTATTTTGTTTAAGAAATTAATGTTTGGATTTTCTTAAATAATGATTTTTGATAAAAGATTGAACTTAAAAATTAATCTAATTTAGTTAACAATTAAAATCATTCTAAAAAAGGAGCCCGTTTTTCTGTAGTCCTTTAATAATATAATTTACAGAACAAAATTCAAATAGAAAATGCAGCCGGATCAAAAAAAACTGCCTTTAAAAATCCGGAAAAAAGGAAAGGAAACTATTAATGAACTTACTGAATATGTTGGAATGATATTTTTAAATCAAACAATATATTAATGTTAAAATATTTTTTTGATCGTTACAATAAATTTAAAAAAATATTTAAAACTATTTTTTTTTTACTCAGTCAGAATGACATAAATCACCGAAAAGTATGATTAAAGTCATGAGCATGTGATTAATTGCACGGTATTTTGTATACAATTAATCACCTCCCTCCCACACCCAAAAGAAATTAATTAAATTAAACTAAAAGGAGTTAAACGGCTTATGAAAAATTTATTCAGATTCAGGAAACACATCACAGCTATGGCAATTATTCTTTTCCTTTCATTCTTTGCTTACGTTGTAAATGCCAGCATTGACGGAAGGACAGGCAGGACATTAAAAACCTCTACCAGCGGCTGCAGCTGTCACAGTTCGAGAGATGTCGCTACATCTGTTGTTATTACCGGACCGTCTTCGGTAAACACAGGATCAACAAATACATATACTCTCACAATACACCGAGCAACAAAAACCGGAGCCGGCTGTGATATTGCCACTAGGAACGGAACTCTGGCACCGGTTTCATCCACACTTCATTTATCAAATTCAGAGCTGACACAGAACACCAATATTCCCATGGTCAATAATGAAGTGCAGTTTTTATTCAGTTACACGGCTCCCGCATCACCCGTAACGGATACAATTTTTGCAACCGGACTGGCAACAAACAGTGACGGAAATGAATCCGGAGATGTCTGGAACTGGGCTTCAAGTTTCAGAGTCAATGTATTGCCGCCGCCTAAAATACTGAACCTTACGGTTATGATAGAAGGATTTTATAATACAGGAACAGGTAATATGATCAACGATACTGTCCGGGTATATCTGAGAAATACATCCGCTCCGTATGCAGCCGTTGATTCCGCAACTGGTTTTCTGAACAATGCAGGTAGCGCATCATTTTCTTTCTTAAATGCTGTGAACGGAACCCCGTATTATATCAGAGTAAAACACAGAAATTCAATTGAAACATGGAGCGCCGGAGGAAACAGTTTTATTTCGAATTCCATGTCTTATAATTTCACAACATCAGGATCACAGGCATTCGGAAGCAATCAGATCCAGGTTGGAACTAAATGGACCATGTTCAGCGGTGATGTAGATCAGGAGGGAACAGTTGATCTGTCCGACGGAAGTCTGATAGATAATGACGCATATAATTTCGAGACCGGATACCGCGCTACAGACGTTAACGGCGACGAAGTAACTGATCTTGGAGATGCTGTATTTGCAGACAACAACGGATTTAATTTTGTAGGCAAAATTACTCCCTAAGTAATTACAGTTTTACATTTTAAGCACGGGATCATGAAATTGAATGTGATTCCGTGTTTTTTTTACTTCAATTTAAATCCGCATTTCGGTAACTGAAAATAATCATGAAATAAAGTAGTATAAATCAATAAGCTACAGTTCTTTCACATATACAGTTAAGGGATACTTTGAATCAATGAAATATATTTATAGAATTTTCAGTTCTTAATATTCAGAAACACTCTTAGATAATTTAATTTATGAATTTATGCTGAAAAGAACTGATTTAATATATACTGAGTGGGAAATTTTATTTACAGACGATTTTCCATTTATATTAAACTGGACCAGTTTCCGACAATTATTTAACTGGTTTCAAGGATATAGGGGTAAACAGAATTTTCTCAATAGTGTCCAAAACGTTGTAT
>JAFDZR010000023.1 GCA_018266875.1 Bacteroidota bacterium | reverse complement strand
ATTTACAAACGAAACTGCATTCATTGCATTTCCTGTCGGCTGTGGCTCCTGCCACTGCCAGACCGACTGGGAGGAAGAAGAATTAACAGTAAAGACGTTTACAAAAACGAATGCCGAAATGAATGCAATGAGTTTTTTCATTTAAGTGAGATTAGGCTGACAAAATTTTTTTTACGGAACAACATAATAAAATTCATATTTAAAGTTTTTTCCGGCTTTGAACCGGACTGTGAATTTTCCTTTAAAAATTAATAACCACTTAAAAATATTAATTATGATTTGCTGTGTCAAATGTAAAAAAACACGGTTTGTGAAAATATTTTACGCCGCTTCTGCAAAGTATTGTCCGTATTGGCTTTGCAGAGACGACACCGGTTCAGCTGCCGTCAGCGCCGGATCTGCGGAACTGATGCAAATCTGACAGTCAAATCTCTTTAAAACCCATCCCAGCCCTCCCTTTTGATAAAAGAGAGGGTATATTGGAAAAGTTTTCAGAATTAGAAATATTGTTTTGGTTTGTATCGCAGTTTCAAAATCAATTGCAATTCCAGACAGACAGACTGGCTGAAACTATTTCTTGTAACCGGATACGAACCCAAACCCCACCCTAACCTCCACTATGATTAAGGGGGGGGGGTTTGGAAAAATTTAAGAATGAGAATAATTAATTTTGGTTTGTATAGCAGTTTCAAATAAATTGCGTTCTTAATAAGAGTTTGGAACGAGTTTTATTTTTTTCCTTTTTCTTAAGCATCTATGTTTCTATGTTTCTATGTGTCTATGTGGTTCAAAAAAAGATCAAGGTTATCTTGTAACCGGATATGAACCCAACCCCACCCATCCCACCCTTTGATAAATGAGAGGAATTTCAAAAAGGTTTAGAAATGTGTAACTTTACACCCAAATTTTTATTTTTTTTTCACACTTTTTTTTATCACAGGATTGTTAAATTACATACTTTCAATTTAAATCAATACTTATTCAATGGATGTAATCTCGGAGTTTTTTTCCAATCTGAAAAATCTTGAGGAACTTATTAAATGGGGTGGGCTTACCGTTCTTATTATTATTGTCTTTGCTGAAACAGGACTACTGATAGGATTTTTTCTGCCGGGAGATTCTCTTTTAATTACAGCGGGACTTATTGCCGCTCAGGGATTTCTCGATATATATGTGCTGAATATATCTTTAATACTTGCGGCTATAATCGGAGATCAGGTCGGATACTGGTTCGGAAGAAAAACAGGACCTAAGATTTTTAAACGCGAAAAATCAATTTTCTTTGCAAAAGACCATCTGGTTAAAGCAAAACATTTCTACGAGAAATATGGAGGAAGAGCAATTATCTATGCAAGATTCGTTCCTTTCGCAAGGACATTCGCACCAATTGTAGCAGGTGTAGGCGATATGAATTTTAAGAAATTTGTTTCCTTTAATATTTTCGGAGGAACTTTCTGGGTGCTTTCAATGACTCTTTTAGGATATTTTTTCGGTAATATTCCATTTGTAAAAAAGAATTTTGAATATGTTATAATCGGCGTTATTATTCTGTCACTTTTACCGGTTCTGTTTGGTTATCTCAGCCATAGAAAAGAAGCTAAACTAAAATCAGAAGTTGATTTGTAAAAGTCATCCGATCTCATTTTCACTTAACTTTTTTGCTTTTTTAATGTCCAGATTCTCTTTTAAAAAGTAAAAAGCTCCTATCAGTATCAGGCTGATAAGTCCAAGCAGATGGCTTACAGTTGCAAACCCGAATGCAGTCTCATTGTCAATACCGTATATATTTACAAGCGTAGCAGTACAGAAAAAATGATATACACCTGCTGAGTTTGCAGGCAGAGGAAGCGTCACTGCAAATGTTATCATTGTAAGAACCAGGTTCGCATCCAGAAGATTCAGGTCAAGATCAAAAGCGAGGAATGTCAGGTATGTTGAGACTACATATGAAAACCATAACAGCACCGAAAGAAGGAAAATCTGAATATAATATCTGGGATATTTTATAAATAGAAATCCGTTTATTAGCGAAACAAATATATCTCTTATTTTAACATGAAATCTTTCAGGAAGAAATCTTCTTGTTAGTTTTTCAATTATAAGTTCGGACTTCTCAAGATTGAAAAGAATTACAATGATAATCCCAATAAAAAGAATCACCAGTATAAAAGTGTAAAGCGAAATTGACTCCAGATTATAATCTGCAAATGTTGATGATAATTTTTGCTTGAAATATATCACGCATATCCCGAATGAAATCAGCATTGTAATTACATCAAAAACCCTTTCAACAAGTATTGTCCCGAATGCAGATGCTTTGGAAATTTTTTCTTTGCCTGCAAGCAGTACCGGCCTGTATATTTCTCCTGTTCTGGGTATGATGCTGTTCATCATGTAACCCACCATCATTGAGGAGAAAAGATTTTTCATTGGTATATTTTTCTTCAGTGGATTAAGAAAATATCTCCACCTCAGAGCTCTGATATATCCTCCAATTACAACACCTGTGAAAGCACCCGCAATAGCATAATAATAATTTGCACTCTTTAATTCTATAAACAGTTTCCCGAAATCATTCCCCCTGAATGCAAGATATAGGAAGAAAAATGTTACTGCAAATAATGAAACTGTTTTGAGAATTTTTTTTAAACGGGTATTCAATATAAAAATTAAAAAAGTTAAGCAATATCAGTACTGCTTAACTTCAAATTAAAGAATCAAAAAAACAATCGGCTTTTATCTTAAATCAATAACTTCAACGCCTTCAGGCGGAGAGAAACTGAATTTTGAAGAACTGACGCCCGAGTCTAGTGAAATATCCTTTAATGAATAAGTATTTGTGGATTCGGAAGTCACTATATTAATTTTTCTTATGAAATCTTCCTGCTTGTCGATCCAGATAGTAGCTGACTTTACCGAACCGCTGCTTCTGGGTGAAAGCTTTATTACATAACAATCAAATCCGTTAATATTTTCTTCACCCTGAAGATCGGAGTAAAAGTTCTCCGGATAATTAAATAAAAATTTATTTGGTGAAAAAGTATTTCCGTCATCTTTGTAATTATCTATCACAACCTGTTTCTTCCTCGGGGAATATGACCAAGATGTCTGTCCGTCAGTTACGATAACCTGACCGCCGGCTTCTATTCTGTATTTATTCTTCTGTTTTATATAAATAACACCTGATGATGAATTTGCTTTCCCGCCTTTTGCTTTGAGGGTTTGCGTGAATGATGCTTTTGCATCTGAAATTTTTTCGTATTTCGACTGAACTTTTCTTATTATCTCCTGAGCATCCTGAGCAAATGTTAAATTGGCGCAAAAAAGAAGCGTAATTAATATTAATCTTGTTGTTATTTTCATTCTGTGTTTAATTTGATATGCAAATTATTAAATATTATTAAGCTTATCAATTTAATAAATTTTCTTTTTTTAAATAGCTGAAATATTTTTAAAAGTTGTTTTGATTCATTTTCCCGTAAATATCCCGAAAAAATTAAAAACCGGATAAATTTAAAAATAATTGTGTTATATAGCTCTTTATAAAATTTTAAGCTGAATTTCTTGATCAAATGACTTTGAAAGGAATTTCATTTTAAATCATTTCCATCCGGTCCTTTTGAAGCTTTTAAGCTCCAGCGTTACGCTGCCTATTATTACATTCAGCTGTGACTTCAGAGGGACTCTGGCATCATCATCCGAAAACCATCCCGCAAACTCACCTCCAAGTCCAAAGACTCCCTGAAAATTGGCTACTCCGTTGCATCTGAAGGAATTCATGTCTTTATCAAATAACGGAATATAAATTTTTTCTTTTGTAGACGAGAAATAGTAATTAACTGATGTCTCGGATTCATTCATAAACACAGGTATCATAAAATTATCAGAAGAAAAAGAATTTAATCTTGATTCAAAGAATAATGATAAACCATCCTGGAATTTCACATTCTGATTGATTGAAATATTTTTGTCAAGTTCCCTGTTCCCCAGATTTTCTTTAAAAACGTGAACGAAATTCGAATCGTAATGAAATGTATATTCTATAATTGTCTTCCCTTCATCCTTTGTTTCCGTTGCTTTGAATCTGAGAGTATATATATTCTTACCGTCAAACAGCATATCTGACTCAAACTCACTGTTTAGATCCACAAAAGGTATTCCTTTGTAAGACTTCATGCTGCATACAGAACTGTAAACAACATCTTTGCCGGACTGCTTTTTACCGGTGAGTTTAATTCTGACTTCTCCGATCTCTATGAAACCGTAATTTACAGTATAGTTTAATTCTTCTCCGGTCTGCAGTACTTCGGACTGTGAATAACAGATATTACCGGCAGCAAAATTCAGCATTAAGAACAGAATCGATATCGTTATTTTTACAAATGATCTTTTCATAAAATCACTTCTATTATTTTAAAAAAGGCGGCGGCGTCCATTTGCTCTTTTTGTATGAGATCAGTTCGAGTACAACATTACCAAGTGATGAATTGAAATATGCCTTAATCGGGATCCTGTAGTCATCATCAGACAGCAGAACAAGAAACTCGCCTTTGAATCCGAACAGTCCGGTAAAATCTGATGTCCCTTCCATTTTAATTACAGCAATGTCGTAATTTGTATTTTCTATCTTAATGACAGTCTTGTTTACGTTGAAGGAATATCTGACTGAAGATTCTTCCGATTCAGTAAACACAGGAATGTTATAGTTTTTATTTGAGAATGAATTCAGTCTGAATTCATACTGCCAGGAAAGCTCGTCGCGGTATTTAATATTTTCTTTCATTGGTAATTGCAAATCAAGTTCCATATCTCCATCTGTTTCCTTAGTATATTTTATCATGTTTTTTTTGTAATTGAATCTGCAGTCTTTTCTGGTGATTGATCTGTTCTTGAAATTCGACTCATAGAATTTATTTGTAAACAATTCTCCATCGCTGAATTCCATTTCGGATTCAAAAATATCATTAACGGAAATGAAAGGAACTTCAGGGTAGGTTTTTACTTCCAGCATTGCATTGTAAATTGTTCTTTTTCCGTCTTTTCTGGAATTGGTCAGGACAAATTTCATATAACCTAGTTTTATGAAGCCATACGAAATTTCATATTTAAGTTCCTCCCCTACTTCGAGAACTTTTTCCTGAGAAAAAGCTTCATTGGCAATCAAGCAAATTAACAGAAATGCCGTAATGAAGCTTCTTCTTAAGATATAAAAAATCATTACTGATTTTATTGTTTTAGCTTTGCCAGTTTAATGGATTCATCAAACAATGTAACTGCTTTCAAAAACTGGTCGTCATTTTCAACCCAGACAATATAAGTTCCGTTATTTCCCCAGAGATCTCTTGCTATCTGGGATTTTATGGAAGTCTTTATGAAATCTAAATCCTTATTATATTCATCTTGGTTGAATTTAACATTCTTTTCCGCAGCCATGTCTTTCAGATCACTGAGCATATTTTCATCCACTGTAAATCCTTCCCTGAAATCCTGTGCAGTTTTGAATCTCGACTCGATATTTTTCCTGTTTGCTGACATATATCTTTCAGTAAAGATATAGAAGAGATTGAGTCTTCTAAGCTGAACGGAATAGTCAGTCAGTGTATCCATTTTAATAATATAGTCAGGAGTAATACCTCCGCCGCCGAAAACTTTTCTTCCTCCGAAAGTCTTGAATTCAGGTCTTGCGGAATCCTGAATGTCATTAGTGTGATTAATATTATCTCCTTCAATATTTGTGTTCGCAATGTCTTTATATTTACTTCCTTCATATCCTTTCTGTATCAGTCTGCCGGATGGAGTGTAATATCTTGCCGTAGTTACTCTGAATGCTGATCCGTCGGAAAGGTCAAACTGTCTCTGGACAAGTCCTTTTCCGAATGTGGTTTCTCCTACAATAAGTCCTCTGTCCCAGTCCTGAATTGCGCCTGAAACGATTTCACTCGCAGAAGCAGATCCGCCGTTCACAAGAACAATGAGCGGTATGTCATTATACTTTCCGCCCTCCGAAACATAATCCTCATTAAAATCTCTAATCCGGCTTTTGGTGTAAACTATCTTATCGCCTGCCGGAATAAATTCACTTGCTATTTTGAATGCCTGGTCTAGATATCCTCCCGGATCGCTGCGAAGATCAAGAACAACTTTTTTCATACCTTGATTTTTAAGGTCTCCCATGGCTTTCATAAATTCGTCATATGTCGTCGCGGAAAATCTTGATACTTTTATATAACCAATTTCATTATTATACATGAATGAAGCATCGACGCTGTAAATTGGTATTTTATCCCTAGTAATTTCAAATTCAAGCAGTTCAGACATTCCCGGTCTGACTATTGTTACATTTACTTTTGTATCCTTAGGACCCTTTAATTTTTTCGGGACATCCTCACGGGCTATGTTTACACAGTTCACTCCGTCTATTTTTACGATCTTGTCCCCGGCCTGGATTCCCAGTTTTTCTGAAGGTCCTCCGCTGATCGGCGAAACAATTGTTAAAGTGTCATTGACAATATCAAACTCAACTCCTATTCCTTCAAAGCTACCCTGAAAATCTTCAGTAACTCTTTTTAACTGATCTGCTGTTATATATACCGAATGCGGATCTAGTCCTTCAAGCATTCCCCTGATGGCATCTTCAGTAAGTTTCTGAGAATCAACATCATCAACGTAATATCTTGAGGTTATCTCCAGAGCATCATTGAATTTTTTTACCTGAGAGGAGATCTTATCATCTGAAACAGCGTTCTGGATTTTCATTCCGACAAATATTCCAAGTGCAAGAAGAAGAATTGATATCGGAAGGATTAATTTTTTACTCATAGTTTTGAATGGAAGTTATATTAGATTAAATTTTAATATTAAATCTTTTTATTGAAATTTTTTGCTAGAATCTTAATAAAAATACATTTTTAAGATATTATAAGAAATACTATTGATTACATTAATGTTCCTTTCTAAAATATATTTCGATTTATATTTCTACTATTAAGATTTTAAATGCAATACGGGTTTAAGATAGAATTTGTTTTTTATTCTTCGATTGATTTTCATTTTTACTTGCCCAGCCTTTATTCGAATAATTATTTAGTGATTTTTTTAACAGTTTTAACTTATTTAAAAATATACGCTTCATAAACTGATTCGCCGTTATTGTTTTCTATTTTTTTATCTATAAAAATATTATCTGCTTTACAAAGCTCTATCAACTTTGCTCTAACCTTATCTATTGACGCAAATTTACTTAACTGAATTATTATTTTTTCTTCTTTGAGAATATTATTTCTTATTTTCACAGTATCTGAAATATAAATGAACTGATCTGCCCATCCACTGTAAAAGATATTTGATGTAAATTTTTCCGAAAGAAGATTCATATATTTATCCGTTTGACTGCCTGAATAAAAAATATTAAATGCCATTGATTTTTCATAATCCGAACTTTCAAGATCAGAGATAATAAAGTTTTGAGAATAATTATCTTTTATATAATCTTCAATTACTGTGGATTCTAATTTTTGAAATCTTAGATACTGATTTAGACTATAAAATTGTGTTGCATTCCAGATCAGTAACAATATAATCATAATTAGATATATCAGGTTTTCTCTTCTATTTTTAAAAAAATAAAAATGTATTCTGATGCAGACAAATAGCGCTGTTAATGAAAGCATTAACGACGGGATCATATATTTTTGAGAATAAGGATGATAATGTTTTGCAACTATAATTATCTGAATTGTAAATGAAATAAGAAGAGCAGTAAGTACTCTCACTTCTATTAATGGCTTAAATGTGTTTACGGAAGAATTAGTTTTGTTCCATTTCAAATAATAATATATTAGAGTTGATATCGAAAAAAAGTAAATTATTCCGAAAAAATAATTGATAGTTATTATTTTCACTATATTTCTAAAGAACTGAGGGAAATTAACTATGTTATCAGCTCCAGTACCATATATACCGTTGTGAATAAATAAATTTTTTATCCAGCCGACAAAATACTGATAATTCTCTATTGCTGGAAAAACAAATATAAAAAAGAAAATTAATGTAAAAAAAACATAAGTAAGCTTTAATCTTATTTTGCTGATCAAAATAAGAGGAATAAATAATACGGGAATGAAATTTAATTTAGTTGCTAGACCAAATCCGCTGATGATAGAAATTAAAAGTATTATTTTAAAAGATAGCTCAGAAACTTCCCTATCTTTATACAAATAAATTATGAGCATTGCAGAAAACAATAATGAACTGAGAATAAGAAAATTATCGGGAGATACATCTACCATTCCGTATAATATTACGTTACTTATAAAAGGTGAGAGTTGAAATAATATGCTAATTAGAATATTACCTGCAAATTTGAAGACCAATAATCCTAAAGTAAAAAGCGCTGCAGCAACAATTAGGATGAATCCTTTATTCAAAATAAACAGATATTGTTCCGGTCTGTTGAACACATCATCAACAATATCAAGTGAAGTATGACTCAAGAAGTGATAAATTATTAAAATTACTGAACCGGTGACCTGTACAGGAGTTCCGGGATGATCAATATGTCCGACTCCATAGCCACTCATTTGTGCAAGATTCAGAGAGTTGATTAAATACACATATGCTGGATCGTAAAGATTTAAATAATATTCCCCCAAAGAATTTTTCAAAATACTTCCGGAAAGTATAAGTAATACGGGTAAAATAGATAAAATAATATATATTTTGTACTTTTTAGAAAACTGCATTTTAAATAAATTTTTGAGATTAAATATAAAACAAAAAATATTTATAGAATCAAAATATCTTAATATTATCACTAAATAGATTTTTAAAACGAATATTTAAATTTTTTTGATTTGTAAACTGGAATACACTATTCAATCTTTTCATAAGAAATTTTATTCCTTTTATTAATAAAGAACTTAATCCCTGATGTTCCATTTCATTCAATCCAACAATAGTGCAGCCCTGTGGAGTAGTAACACGGCAATTAATTGTTAAGGATGAATTTTTTCTTCCAGAGTCATCTTTACAGTTCCTCCTACTGTCTGTGAAGCTATTGCCAATGCTATATTTGCGTCAAACCCAATCTCAATTTCTTCTTGCATAGCTGCCCTTATGTAGCGTAATGAATATGCTGTACCGCATGCCACAAGAAAAGTCGCGTCATTCATCATTTTTTCATAGATAATCAAAGCTGTCCCGATCTTATCAAGGAGTTCCAAAATATTCATTCCCGCTTCCCAGCTTTTTTCTTAAAGGAAATACAGGTTGCGGACTCTCCAAACTGAGCTGAAATATTTGGCTTGATCCTGATTATTAAAGATGAGATTTCAGTCTTCTTTTCCAATTCATCTATATTCAGTCTGCTTACAGCAGAAGCAACAATCTTATTTTTTAAAAAAGGATTTATCTCTTCTAAAACTCTATCTGCCTGATATGGTTTAACTGTCAGAATAATAAAATCTGCATTATCAATCTAGTAATTATTATCTTTAGAGAATTTTATATATTGAGCTTCCAGATATTTAATATGCTCTGTATTTCTTCTTGTAATTGTTATTGTCGAATCTGCAGAGAATTTTGAAAATCCGACAGCATGTGCAGTTCCTAAATTACCACCACCAATTATATGAATTCAATTTGTATCCATTTTTAGTAAATTAAAAATATATTAAATTAATGTTTTACAAAATTAAATAATTGTTTTATCAAAAGAAAATGGTAAAAGATTTTTAATTAATCTTATTCATATTTAGAATAAAAAATATCAAAATACTGAAACTTTATTACTAATATAGTGCTTTTATCTCAAAATCAATTAAATTTGTATTGACTTATCCGATTAAAATAATCATTATTACAGGAAATATTTATCCGGAGGATAATGAAATTTTAGTTTACTATTTTAAAAAACCAAAAGTAAACATACCCAAATTATGAAAATTCTTATGTTCAAAACTATTTTAATAGTTTTACTTTCTATTATCCTTATCCAGGATGGTTTTTCCCAGGGATCCGGAAATAAATATGCTGGCGAATTCCTATCAATAGGAGTAGGCGGAAGACCAAGAGGAATGGGCGGCGCATATGTCGCTCTTGTAAATGACGTAACAGCTGGTTACTGGAATCCGGGTGCTTTATCAAAAATAAATTATCCTGAATTCTCACTTATGCACGACGCTCAGTTCGGTAATCTTGTAAATTATGATTACGGATCTATCGGAATTCCATTCGGGTCAAATTCATCTCTCGGAATCTCACTTATCAGAATGGGTATTGACGATATTCAGGATACCAGAAATGCACTCATAGATCTTAACGGAAACGGTATTCTCGATCCAGGCGAACGGCTTGACGAATCAAAGATCACTTACTTCAGTACTTCGGATTACGCTGTTTACCTGACTTACTCAAAGAAACAATCCGACAAATTCTCTTACGGAGCTAACCTTAAGATCATCAGAAGAAATATTGCGGAAGAAGGCGCATGGGGACTTGGGTTTGATGTCGGGATGAATTATAATCCGTTCGGAAGATTCTTTCTTGGTGCAAACCTGCAGGATCTTACTACTACTTATCTTTCGTGGTCTACGGGAAAGAAAGAAGTTATTACTCCGACCGCAAAGATCGGTTCAGCTTACCAGATGGATTTTCTCAAAGGAACTCTTACTCCCGCAGTTGATTTTGACATCAGGTTTGAAAACAGAAGAAGCAGCGCCAATGCAAATGTCGGTCCAGTAAGTCTTGACCTTCATGCAGGTATAGAATATTCTTTCAAAGACATTGTAAGCATAAGAACAGGTGTTAACGACCTGGGAAATCTTACTCTCGGAGCAGGTGTGAAATTGCCTAAAATAAACATTGATTATTCATTCTCGAAATTTGACGGACTGGAACAGCTGGGAAACAGCCACATAGTCTCTCTGGTATTTACTCTTGAAGAAGAAAAATTCCAAAGAAAATAAAATTAAGTTTTTTACAGATCAAAACCTTGTTAATTTGTTTTAACAAGGTTTTTTTATTTCTTAAATATCCAATAAATTCTATTCTATGGGAAAATTCGGAATTGCAGTTCACGGCGGAGCAGGCACGATCCTGAGATCCAATATGACTCCGGAAAAGGAACAGTCATACCTTAACGCTTTGAAGGACGCTGTTCAGTCTGGTTCAGATATTCTTAAGTCCGGGGGAACATCTGTGGAAGCTGTTTTGAAAACCGTTACAGTTCTTGAAGACAATCCTCTTTTTAATGCCGGTAAAGGATCCGTCTTTACTAACGAAGGGAAACACAGTATGGACGCTTCAATTATGTCTGGAAAGGATCTCTCTGCCGGCAGCGTCGCTTCGGTGACAGGTGTCCGCAATCCGGTCATCCTTGCACATGAGGTAATGAATGATCCCGAACTCGTTCTGATAAGCGGAAAAGGTGCAGAGATCTATGCAAAGGAAAAAGGACTGAAGTTTGAAGACGAAAATTATTTCTACAGTGAATTCAGATATCAGCAGTACTTAAAAGCTCTTGAGACCGGTAAAGCAAGACTGGACCATTCAGTTGACGGAAGCACGGAAAAAAAATTCGGGACTGTCGGAGCTGTAGCGCTTGATGTTAACGGGGATCTCGCTGCCGCAACTTCAACCGGCGGAATGACTAACGTTAAATTCGGAAGAATCGGTGACAGTCCTGTTATCGGAGCAGGTACTTATGCAAATAACAAAACCTGCGCCGTATCCTGTACCGGAGACGGAGAATATTTCCTCAGAACTGTTGCGGCCTATGATGTTTCAGCTTTAATGGAATACAGATCTTTGACATTAAAGCAAGCCTGTGATGAAGTCGTCAATAAAAAACTTCTGGCAGCAGGAGGAAGCGGAGGACTGATTGCGATTGATAAGGACTGCAATATAGAAATGATCTTCAATTCTGAGGGAATGTACAGGGGATATTCAGAAAACGACAATGATGTTATTCTCAGGATCTATAGGGACTGACACTGTCTGATAAACCTGACACGACTCCGGGATATTTTAAAACGATTAGTAATATCTCCGTGAAAAATTTTACGACTCCTCATTTATATTCGGAATATCACTCTGTTCAATTTTTACTTTGTTAAGCTTGTCCCTGAATTCGTTCACAATGGATATTGCTCTTGGAATGTTATCCGGAAGAATTACAAGAAGTTCATTTTTCTTTGCGCTCTTCAGTGCAAAATTTATAGCTTCCACTTCATCTGTTATGACTTTAACCAGAACATCCGGCTTTTCACTTCTGATACCTTCCAGCATCAGTTTGTTCACTTCGCCTTCCTGTCTTCCTCTCAGACTTTCATCTTCCCTGACGATAATGTTTGTAAGCATTTTTGCGGCAGTCTTGCCGAGATTTTTAATATCCTCGTCCCTTCTGTCGCCTGTCCCGCCGATTACGCCTGTCTTATTTTTGTTGGGCAGCTTTTCCACAAATTTCGACAGAGCTTCCATTCCCGCAGGGTTATGCGCAAAATCTATAAGAACTGTGAAATTGCCGACATCAATAAGATTCAGTCTTCCCGGTGTCTGTGTCACTGACGGTACGAATGAACTCAATCCGAACTTTATATCTTCTATGCTGACTCCGTGAAGTATGTAACTTGCCAAAGTGGCGGCCAGGACATTCTGAATCATAAAAGCCGCTTTACCTTCAAATGTAAGAGGTATATTGATAACTTTTTCAACTCTTAATTTCCAATGCCCTTTTAGTAAAGTAATAAAATTATTTTCAAACACACATGCTATACCGCCTTTGTTTGTATGTTCCTTTACGGCAGAATTGTTTTCATCCATGCTGAAGAGAGCGACATTACAGCTCAATCTTTCTCTCATGTTTAACACAAGTTTGTCATCAGCATTAAGCACTGCAAATCCAGACGGGAAAACATTTTCAGGAACAATTGCTTTTACTCTTGCCATATCTTCAAGCGAATCAATGTCCTTCAGACCTAGGTGATCAGCCGTAACATTCATTACAATTCCAATTTCGCATCCGTCAAAACCAAGTCCTGCGCGCAGCAATCCACCTCTTGCGGTTTCAAGAACTGCGATCTCAACTGTCGGATCCCTTAAAACCATCTGTGCTGAGACCGGTCCTGTATTATCTCCTGACTGTATCAGTCTGTTTCCGATGTAAACACCTTCGGTGGTTGTGAAACCAACCGTCTTTCCTACGTTCTTAAGGATATGAGAAATTAGTCTTGTGGTAGTCGTTTTTCCGTTTGTTCCAGTAACGGCTATTATTGGTATCCTGAATTTTTCACCCGCAGGAAAAAGCATGTTCACGACCGGCTCAGCTACATTTCTGGCAATGCCTTCCGAAGGCGCCAGATGCATTCTGAAACCCGGAGCAGCATTTACTTCAACTATTCCTCCGCCGTTCTGTATGATCGGAGTTGTAATATCAGGCGCTACTACATCTATTCCGGCTATATCAAGCCCTATTATTTTTGCTATTCTTTCAAAAAGAAAAATATTGTCGGGATGAACTTCATCAGTTCTGTCAATTGCTGTTCCGCCTGTTGAGATATTTGCAGTTGATTTAAGAGAACACAATTCATTCTTTTTCAGGACAGTATCCGGCGTATATCCTTTCAGCTCAAGCAGTCTTAATGTCATACTGTCAATAACTATCTGAGTGAGTATTTTTTCATGACCGTATCCCCTTCTCGGATCCTTATTTACAATATCGATCAGTTCCCTGATCGTTGATTTGCCGTTGCCTTTTACATAAGCAGGAGTTCTTTCAGCTACAGCTATAAGTTTATTATTTATCACAAGAGCTCTGAAATCACTTCCGCTCAGAGATTTTTCAACTATTACGGCGCGGGAATATTTTTTCGCAGAATGAAAAGCTTTTACTGCGTCATCAAGTGTATTAATATTTGCGGAAATCCCCTTCCCGTGATTTGAATCAAGTGGTTTAACAGCAACCGGATATCCTATAGAATCCACAGCATCTTCCAGATCCTTCTCATTGTAAATTTTATATCCTGCCGGAACGGGAATTCCCATTCCCTGAAGAATTTTCTTAGAAAGATTTTTATCGCCTGCTATGTCAGTTGCAATGAATCCTGTTCTGCATGACATTGTCGCCTGGATTAACTTCTGATAAACTCCATAGCCCAGCTGCACCAGAGACTGATCATTTAATCTTATATGCGGGATTCCCCTCTGTTCAGCTTCTTCAATTATTGAACCTGTGCTGGGACCGAATCTGACATCCTCCCTTATTTCCCTCAGCTTCTGCACATTATCATCAAGCATTTTCCTTAGCTCTTCAATAGGTCTGCCTTCTGCCAAACCAATGAACAGATCTACTGAAGCTTTTGCCGTATAAATTCCCGCTTTCTCTTCAAGATAACTGAATACTACATTGTAAATCCCCCGCGCATTTGTCTCTCTCGTTCTGCCGAATCCAGTATCCATCCCGGCAAGCGTCTGCATTTCAAGAGCAATATGCTCGATGATATGTCCCGCCCATGTGCCTTCTGAAACTCTCTGAAGAAATCCGCCTTCATAACCGTAACTGCATGTATGTGAGATCAGACTCGGCAAAAGCTCTTTTAATCTTTCGGTAAACCCGGGAATCTTATCGGATGGTTTTTCTTCATAGTCTTCAATGTCAAGTTTCATTACTATAAGCTTTTTCCATCTGTTACTCCAGTAATTCGCGCCGCGTAAAGCTCTGATTTCAAGGATTTTCATTTTTAAAAATAAAATTAATGTTTCAATGCAGTTTCAAAATTATTTATTATATGCTGTTGGTTCAGGAAATATGATAAGTATAAAATTATGTCAGATCTGGAGATAATCGCCTACAGTCTCAATCGGTTTTCTGTTGTTCAGATCATATCTGACTCCAGTGCTCAGAATATTTATCTGAAGTCCAATGACGGAAAAAGGTTCGGATTCCTCCACCTCCGCAATTGTATTGTAACTAATATTGGATCCGTCAATTATTGTAACTGTACCAGATCCCAGTACTTCAAGTATTCCGTCTTTCTTAATATGGATAGCCGTGTTTTCATCAATACCGATCCCAAGATTGCTGGGATTATAAGACACTGCTGTTATCAGACGGTTTATTCTGGCTCTCTGCGTAAAATGCTGATCTATAATTATATTCTGAAGAATTCCCAGACCGGGACAAAGCCTGATGGAATCTTTAAGCGGCTGTACAGTCGGTTCTCCTCTTACTATCATAGTCGAACTGAATCCGGCAGCGCCTGCGCTTGATCCTGCCAGTACTGTACCGTTCTTTATCCTTATTTTAAGCTCTGCCAGAAATCTTGTTCCTCCGAGTATTGAAGTCAGCCTCATCTGGTCGCCTCCGGTAAGGAATACTCCGGTTATACCTTCCAGTACTTCATTAGCATTCAGCTCAAGAAAATCCTTGCTTGAAGTTGCATCAAGGACTTTTACACTTTTCAAACCCATTTTTTCAAATATTCCCTTATAAAGAGTTGCGGCTGCGATCGGGAAATCAGACGGAACCGGAATAAGAAGTATCTCTGCGTCTTTTCCTCCGGACATCTCAACGAATTTCCTGAGAATATGTCTTTCATTGAGCTTGTCCTCAGCCCCTCCTATAATAAGTACTTCACTTCCTATTTCTTCTTTGTAAAAATCCTTTGTCAAAAAATATTATTAAATTTTAAAAAATAATTTCAAAAAATGTCTGCAGATTCAACGGCTTATAGTTCGGCCATTTCCTCAAGATTAAAAAAATCCCCGAATTTTGTTTCCGCAAGATCCTTCAGAGCAATTCCTGCCTGTTCAACCGTTGGTGGGATTCCGTGCCACTTGTAATTATCCTCCATAAAGGAAACTCCTTTTCCCATTAATGTTTCAGCTATTATTACAGTCGGTTTTCCTTTAAAGGATTTTGCTTTATCAAGTGTTTCCAGTATCTGTTTCATATTGTGTCCGTCCATATTCATAACATTCCATCCGAAGGCAGTGAATTTGTCAGCAAGTGGCTCAAGCGTCATTACATTCTCCGTTCTGTTGTCTATCTGACAGTGATTTCTGTCAACGATCATAGTAAGATTATCAACTTTGTGATGAGCTGCTGTCATTACCGCTTCCCAGATCTGTCCTTCCTGAAGCTCTCCGTCACCGTTAATGCAGTATACATGATTCGGTTTGCTATCCATTCTCAGACCGAGCGCCATTCCTACTGCAACGGAAAGTCCCTGACCGAGGGAACCGGAAGCGATCTCAACACCGGGCGCTCCGTGACCTTTTGGTGAAGCCGGATGTCCCTGAAGTCTGCCGTTGATCCTTCTCAATGTCTTTAATTCCTCAAGCGGAAAGAATCCCCTTCTCGCCAGAGTCGCATACCATACCGGAGCTATGTGCCCGATCGATACAAAGAAATAATCCCTGTCAGCTTTGTCCAGGTCCATATTGTCAATGTTGAGCTTGTTAAAATACATTGCAGTAAATATATCAGCCATTCCCAGCGGACCGCCGGAATGTCCTGTATTTGCAATTACCAGCATGTTGATGATGTCTCTTCTGATTTGTCTTGCCATTTCATCAAGTTCTTCTGTTGTTTTTAATACGGGATTTGTGCTCATTGAAAAATATTAATTTGTTTTAGAAAATAAACCGAACCACCATTTTCTCAATGGTTCAGTGTGTTTTAAAATTATTACAAAGCAGACTGCGATGCTCAGATAAAAAATGAAAAGTGAATTATTTCCTCCGGTGATCCCTTTATTTGCAAATTTTAAAAATATATCCGGAAATAAAAATATTATCACCGGAAGTATAATCAATGCAAAGACAGTTGATACGTTTACATTCTTTATAAATTTTTCAAAGGTAAAATACAGGATCAGCCATATGACATTTACAAAAAAGCTCACAGCAAAAAAAACTCCGGCTCCTGTTGCAAGTCCTCTTCCGCCTTTGAATTTCAGCCAGGGGGAAAAATTATGCCCTGCTACCAGAAGCGTAAGCGGAATTATCATAAGTTTATTCTCCATGCCGCTGAATGAGATCAGATACAGTGACGGAAGAAGTCCTTTTAAAAGATCTGTCACAAGAACTATTATCCCGTCTGTCCTGGATTTCGTTACATCAAGAGTATTCCTCGCGCCGACATTGCCGGACCCTTCTTCCGTAATTTTCTTTTTGTATTTATACCTGACCAGAATATATGCTGTCGGAAATGATCCTATCAGATAAAAAGCGAAACAATAAATTAAGAACAATATTTTTTAATTTACTTCTATAACCCTTGCCACGACTATACCGGTCTGTTTTGAATTTCCTTCGATATAATCCTGAAGCTCCACTGATGAAATTTCAACTTTCTTATCCTTCAGCGAAGCGTGCATAAGATAGGTCTTTCCTCCTTCTTTATACACCATACCTGTATGAGCAATGTCCAGTCCGTCAAGTGAAGAAGTAATTCCGACTATATCACCGGTCTGAAGCTTGTCATATACTGAAGAAATATTATCTGCGGGTATATAATAAATATCCCTGTTGTTGATATTACTTTCGACTTCAGACATTTCACTGAAAAGCTGATCACTTTTTTTAAGCTGCTTATAAGAATCTCTGTGAGAGGTCATGAATGAAATATTTTTTCCAAGACTTACTCCGCCTATTTCGGCAGTTATGTCTTTTACTATTCCTTTCTTCTCATTGTCATAGATCCAGTCGGTAAAGTAATGCAGTCTTGATGAATATCCGGTGTTCTTACCGTTTCTGTAACGGATGTGCTCAAGCTCGGATTTATAACTGTCAAAATCCGTTCTGCCTGTTTTAATCAGTCGTGAGAATATAAGAGAATTCTCTACAAACGTAACGCAGTCAAGACCTGATATGTATACTGTCAGCTCCTCTGAATTGGGATTTTCATCCAGTGTTCCGGCAACATACGGTGTGCCCATGAATGTTTTTCCGACTTCAGCCATTACTTCATTAATAGGTAGCTGTTTAAGAGAAGCGTCAAAGGATTTTAATTTTTTCTGGCATTTCATTTTTTCATAATCATCAGCGGGGTTTGAAAATGAGTTTGCAGATGAAAATAATAAAAAGATCAAAAGAAAAGCCTGAAAAGATACTGCCCTGTTTATAAATTTCAAAATAAAAATTTTTTGTTAATTTAGACAATATAAAACTTATATTAAATTCCGAAAGATATAAACAGCAATGAAATTTTCCATACCCGTCCGAAATCAATAGTGTACAAATTAATTTTTAATCATAAGAAATACTTTAATATTTTAAAATCTTTTAAACTTTTTAA
>JAFDZR010000022.1 GCA_018266875.1 Bacteroidota bacterium | reverse complement strand
AACAAACGGATTTGCTGATACAAAAAAAATGATACTTATCAAGTAAGGAACAGACAATACAAATTATAAGCAAAATTAATACGCAGCGTTATTTTTAATGAACGCTGCGTTTTATTTTTATACGGGATGTAAAATTATTATAGAAAATTAACTGTAATTGCTTGTTCAAAAATATTATTTTTACATATTCCATTAATAAATCCAACAACTATAATGTCTAACAATAAACTTTCGCTTCAGAATCTGATTGATAAAAATGAAATAAACGGAAAAAGAATCCTGGTAAGAGTCGACTTTAATGTTCCTTTGAACGAAGACGGAGTCATAACCGATGATAAAAGAATTCTCGAATCCCTTCCTACAATTAAAGCAATAATCAATAACGGAGGTAAATGCATACTCATGAGTCATCTTGGAAGACCGAAAGGTGAGAAGAATCCAAAGTATTCCCTATCGGTTGCAGCGGAATATTTATCAAACGTACTGAACTTCCCGGTTCTCTTTTCTGATGACTGTATAAGTGAAAACAATATTCATATAATAGATGAAATGAAAGGCGGAGATATTTTGCTTCTTGAGAATCTGAGATTTTACAAGGAAGAGGAAAAGAATGATCCTGCTTTTGCAGAAAAACTCGCTGCATACGGAGATATTTATATTAATGATGCATTCGGAACAGCTCACAGAGCGCATGCATCAACAGAAGGAGTAACTCACTTTATAAAAATCTGCGCTGCCGGGTATCTGATGGAAAAAGAGCTGAAATACTTGTCTGCTGCTGTAAGCGATCCGAAAAGACCACTGTGCGCAATCCTCGGCGGTTCAAAGATCTCAGGAAAGATTGACGTGCTGGAAAATCTGCTCGGCTCCGCCGATATTATCCTGATCGGAGGAGGAATGATGTTTACATTCTATAAAGCCATGGGATATAATATCGGTAAATCAATTCTTGAAGAGGATAAGGTCGGACTTGCAAAAGAAATTATTGAAAAAGCAAAAACTTCCAATACAAAATTAATTCTGCCCGAAGATGTCCTTATGGCTGAAAAATTTGAACAGGGATCAAAAACCATTGAATTTGCCGCTGACGGGATCACCAAGGAATACGATGACTGGATAGGTGTAGATATTGGATCTGAAACAATTGAAACATATAAAAATGAGATAATGAAATCCAGTACTATAGTCTGGAACGGACCTATGGGAGTTTTTGAAATTGATGATTTTTCCAGAGGTACTATGGAGATTGCAAAGGCACTTGCGGAAGCAACATCAAAAGGAGCTGTAACGATTATCGGAGGGGGAGATTCTGCAAGCGCTGTTGCAAAAGCAGGACTTGAGAAAAAGATCTCACATGTATCTACCGGAGGAGGAGCTTCTCTGGAATTTCTTGAAGGGAAAAAACTTCCGGGAGTGGAAGCGCTTAATAATTATAAATTGTAAATTATAAATTACAAAATTGCGAAGATGTTGGTATTCCAAATTGTTTTTCCTGTCAAATCTTAATTTTATATCTATTTTTTCACAAACTATTTTGTCATGGCATATCTGTCAGTAATGTCTGCGGATCCTCTCTTATAGAAATAAATTCAGAAGCATTTTTAAAAAATGTTGAAATCGTCTCATTTTTTCACTCCAGAGGCAAATTATTAAAAAAAATGGTCTCCGTAGATCTTTCAATGAAATCTGTGAGAAAGTTACTGAAATCTGTGAGAAAGTTACTGAAATCTGTGAGAAAGTTACTGAACTCCGTGAGAAAGTTACTGAACTCCGTGAGAAAGTTACTGAACTCCGTGAGAAAGTTACTGAACTCCGTGAGAAAGTTACTGAACACCGTGAGAAAGTTACTGAACTCTGTGAGAAAGTTACTGAACTCTGTGAGAAAGTTACTGAGATCTTTGAGTTATTTCCGGACTTCTGTGAGAATGTTACGGGTTTCCGTATTTTGTTCAAGGAAATCCATAGGTTTGTCAAGGAAATCCTTGAGAAAGTTACGGAGATCAGTAAATTGTTTACAGACTTCCGAGAGAAAGTCCGGGATTTCCTTAAGTTATCACCGGGATTTAAAAATAGATTCTCCGGCATCTGTTTTATAACTCATGTTCCGGAGAATATTATTAACTGAATGATGAATTAGTATCTACTTCAAAAAAAGTTATTACGGCAGATTCTTTATTGAAAAATACTTCCATTGAATTTTCTGACAGATCAAATTGGCTTGAGAAACGGTTACGTTTGTTGTTGGTCACGTTCGCAGTGCTTGATAGTTCAGGTAGTGAAAAAGTAAATTTGGATTAATAATTCAGGATTAGATTTTCTGAAGATGTAGGATTAGTGTATTGTTCATAGATTCCCGTTTAAAGCACGCGGGAATAACACTATAGACAATGTTCAATGTGCAATTGACAATGTACAATGTTCAAATTTAAAAATTTAATTTACTATTTGAAATTTGACATTTGAAATTTGACATTTGACTTTTGACTTTTGAAATTTGACATTTGAAATTTGACATTCGTAATTGATTTATTTATCAACAACGGCTGCCATAAATTCACCTTCGCAGGCAAGTTCACCCCCGATATAATCTTTATATGCTTTTCCGGCTATTTTACAGATACCGCTTTTGAATGAAACAAGGAACATTTCAAAAACAAGCTGATCACCGGGGACGACAGGCTTTCTGAATTTTACTTTTTCAATGGAAGCGAAATACGCCATTTTAGTTTTCGGATCGTCCAGGGAATTAAGCAGCAGAATAAATCCGCACTGCGCCATTGCTTCAACTATCATTACACCGGGCATTATTCTTCTGTTGGGAAAATGTCCGTTGAAAAAAGGTTCGTTGTAAGTTACATTTTTGATACCTACGATTCTCTTGTTAACATCAATGTCTATAATTTTATCAACCATCAGAAAAGGATATCTGTGAGGCATGATTTCAAGAATGGCTTCGATGTCAAACACACAGTTCTCCGATTTAAGCACCTGAAATTTCTTCTCAATTTTTTTCTGCAGATAGAGTTTTCTAAGCATCTTTGTAAACTCCACATTGGATTTATGTCCAGGTCTTGCTGCAAGAATCTGACCTTTAACCGGAGCTCCTATTAATGCAAGATCACCGATCAGGTCTAGAAGTTTATGTCTGGCAGGTTCATTCCTGAATCTGAGTTCGCGGTTGTCAAGTATTCCGTTCGATCCAAGAATAATACTTTCCTCAATGCCGATTGATTTTTTCAGATTCTCAAGTTCCTCCTTAGAAGCGTCCTTGTCAACGATAACAATTGCATTATTGAGATCCCCGCCTTTAATAAGATTCTGCTTCTGCAGATATTCAATTTCACTGAGAAAACAAAATGTCCTGGAAGGAGCAAATTCCTTCTCAAACTCTTTATGTAAATTGAACAGACCAGTATGCTGAACGCCGAGGGCGGGATTATTGTAATCGATCATAACGGAGATCCTGAAATCATCTTTCAGAGGAAGAGCAACAATGTCAACGTTTGTTTTGTCATCATGATAATGGACCGTATCTTCTATAACAAGATAATCTCTTTTTGCATCCTGCTCCACAATTCCGGCTTTCTTTAATGTCGCCACATAGTCCTTGGCGCTGCCGTCCATTATAGGCGGTTCGTTTGAATCAAGTTCAATTATAATATTGTCGATTTCACATCCCATTATGCTTGCAAGCACATGTTCAACAGTATGGACTTCTGCACCGTTCTTTGCAATAGTTGTACCTCTTGAAATATCGATAACGTGGTCTATGTCAGCCGGGATTTCGGGGGAATCGGGAAGATCGGTTCTTTTAAACTTGACGCCGTAATTCTCGGGTGCAGGTTTAAATGTCATGTTGGATTTATTTCCTGTATGAAGACCTACGCCTGACATTGAGATCTCTGTTTTAATGGTACGCTGTTTTTCTAACATAAAGTAAAATTTATTTTCCGGAAGTTTCTAATTTTTTTAATCTTTCTTCTAATTTGTCAAGATTCTTAATTCTTGCTTCTGTTTTAAGGTCCTCTCTGTAAGGTCTGACCCTGTATCCTGTATAAATCCCCGGCTCCATAATGGATTTTGAAACTCCAACTGCTGCTCCGATGATAACATCATCACAGAGTTCAATATGTCCGACAAGCCCCGACTGTCCGCCTATCATGCATCTTTTGCCGATCTTTGTTGATCCGGCAATTCCAACCTGTGCGGCTATTACAGTATCTTCTCCGATCACAACATTGTGGGCAATCTGGATTTGATTATCAAGTTTCACACCTCTGCAAATTCTCGTTTCTCCTATTGTCGCTCTGTCTATAGAAGTATTGGAACCAATTTCGACATCATTTTCTATAACTACTTTTCCTGTCTGCGGAATTTTTTTATAGGATGAATCCCCCTGTTTGGCAAATCCGAATCCGTCAGAGCCGATCACTGTCCCGGAATGAATTATTACATTATCACCGATCTCAGTATTTTTATAAATTGTTACATTCGGATGGATTTTACAGTTCTTTCCAATAACTGAATTTCTTCCAATGAAAGTGTTTGGATATATTTTCGTACTGTTTCCTATGTTACAGCCTTTTTGAATGCAGACATTGCTGCCTGCATAAACATTTTCTCCAATAACAGTATCCGAATGAATATCACTTTTATCCGAGATACCTGATTCCATTTCATCATCATTAACTTCAAAGATCTCTATAAGCCTGAGAAACGAACTGTAGGGATCCTTTACTCTGATAACTGAAATTTTTACGGATGGATTTTTTGGATTAAAATCTTCCGAAACAATTACGCATCCGGCTTTTGTATCGGAGAAATATTTTTCATACCGGGGATTTGCAAGGAAAGTGATCTGGTGAGCTTCAGCTGATTCGATTTTACCGGGACCTGTGATATCAATATCGCGGTCACCTTCGATTCTGCCGTTGATTATTTCAGCAATCTCTCCAAGTTTCATTTATTTCCCTTCTATAACATTTATGACCTTTGTTGTAAGATCGTAATTTTCGTTAACATACAGAAGGAGTATTTCGCTGCTTCTGTCAAAGACATAATCATATCCGCCGTCCTTTGCCACAGTTTCGATCGCCTTGAATATCCTGTCCTGAACCGGTTTCATGAATTCGGTCTGTTTTTGAAAATACTCTCCGCCTTCACCGAATTTCTGAACCTTGAAATTGCTAACCTTGTTTTCAAGTCCTGAGATCTGGGCTTCGGTCTGCTGTTTAAGCTGGTCTGTAAGAATAAGTTTCTTCTTTTCATAATCATCTTTTACCAGTCTCAGACTGTCCTGCAGTTCTTTGAGTTCAGACTGCCATTCGGTAACCAGATTATCAAGTCGCTGCTGAGCATCTCTTGATTCCTGCATGGATTCAATGATCCTTTTGGAATCAATGTATCCGACCTTTGTCTGAGCGTAAAGTCCTGCGCCGGAATAGAATATAAGCAAAGCAAAAACAAATACCGGGATTATTCTAATATTTTTCATTGATGCTTTAAAATAATAATACCGTGAAGGTTTAAAATACTGAAATTCACGGAAAAATAAAATCTTTACTTGAGTTTATCAAGAACCTTGAATGTAATATCAAATTCCTTGTCACCATACAGAAGAGTTCCGTCAGCTTTGTCAAAAACAAAATTGATCTTAAGTGATTTTGAAACTTCTTCAATTGTCTTGGTAATCTTTTCCTTTACAGGTTTGAATAGTTCCTGCTGTGTCTGTAAAAGTGAATTCTGAATGTTCTGCTTGTAATTATCAAGCGACTCGCTCAGAAGCTGCAGTTCATTCTGCAGTCCGGAGATCTCTTCATTAAGTGATTTCAGGTCTGCTTCGGAAGAGACAGTTCCTGACTCAACGCTTTTCTGAGCGTCGGCGTATCTTGTTTTAAAAGTTTCCGCCTTTGATTTGAGTTCAGTCTCTTTAGTCTGAATGGTATCCAGGTATAATTTCTGCAGATCTTCAAGCTGCTTCTGTACTTTCTGAGCTTCGGGAAGCTGTTTCAGAATTACTTCACTGTCAACAAAACCGATCTTGACCTGCGCCATTAAGTTTCCCGAAAACAAAAATCCTGCTGCTGTTATGATAAAAATCAATAGTTTCAAATTACTGTTTTTCAAAAATTTCTCCTTTTGTTTATTTAATTTTAATTAATGTTTATTGAATTAGAATCCTCTTCCGAACTGAAAATGGAACTGCCATTTCGGGTCCTGACCGTCTACAGCTTTTCTGTCAAAACCGTAACCGAAATCGAAACCGACAAGACCAACCGCCGGAAGAATCAATCTTGTACCGAATCCCGCTGATCTCCTGAGATCAAAAGGATCGGTCTTGTTTATATCAGCCCATACATTTCCAGCATCTGCAAAGGCAAGAATAAAAATCGGAAGCGGATCCAGTGAAAGTGAATATCTCAGCTCGATCCCGTATTTTGCAGTAACTCTTCCTCCAATAGGATTCCCGAATTGATTAAGCGGTCCGACGCTTCTGTCTTCATAACCCCGGAGAGCAATAGTATTATATGTAAGACCGTTTCCGCCCATGTAAAATGTTTCGTTCGGCGGAAGATATTTGTCTTTTGCAAATGAGTTAATAAAAGAAAACTGAAAGTTAGAGAACAGTACTAATTTTCTGTTTACAGACATTGGCGTATAAGCTTCAACTGAAAATATATTCTTTATGAAATCCACAGTTCCCGGAAGGAAAGGTCCACCCGATAACTCCGTAGAATTGGAAAATTTTGTTCCGCTGGTAGGGAATACCGGTTCGAATACAGAAGACCTTGAAATTATCTGTCTGATACTGAACTGATTTCTGATACCTTCCTGATAGACGCCGTCTCCGTTTATTACATTTGTTCTCTGATACTTTAATGTCCAGTCTCCTCTGAAGTAATCATCAGGAAATTTGAATCTTCTTCCGATATTTACGGATGCTCCGGTTTCTTTCTGATCAAGATTTGAATAGTTTGAACGTGTATCAAAAATATTGAAACCGAACTGTGTGGGAGTATCATAAAGCCATGGTTCCTGAAAACCTATATCAAAAGTCCTGTATGTTCCCCCCGTCCCGAATGTCCAGTTGAATGACATGAGCTGTCCCGCTCCTCCGGATAAAGGCTGAGTAATGTCAAAATTATTGAAAGTAAGTCCTAGAGCGCCTGTAACTCCGAAACTTCCGCTGTATCCAATTGATGCATTAAACTGATCCGAGGATTTTTCTTCAACAATATATTTTATTGAAACAGTACTGTCATTTGCAAGAGAAATATCCTGAGTCAGTTTTTCCGGATTAAAATAATTCAGAGCTGCAAGCTGCTGCATGCTTCTTTTGATGTCGCTTTTAGTGAAGAAATTTCCCGGTATTGTGTATAATTCCCTTCTGAGAACTTTATCCTTGGTCTTGTCATTACCTTCAAAACTTACAAGTCCGAACTTGAAAGGATTCCCTTCGCTTATGTCAATCTTAAGATCGACTTTGTTATCAGAAACAGGAACTTCGTCAATGTTTGCATTAAATGAAAGGTAACCGTTATCCAGATAAAGTGAACTTACATCTGATTCAGCTTCATTCCCGAATAAATTCTGCTGCAGAAGTTTTGAATTATAAACGCTGCCCGGTATCAGCTGCAGTCTTGACAGCAGCGTTTTATCGTCATAAAGTTTATTGCCGGAAAATTTAATGTCATTAATATAATATTTCTCACCTTCGTCTATTTTCAGTATAATATTAACATCTTTTTTAGATGGAAGAATATCCAGTTTTTCCGAAACTATCCTGGCATCCTTGAATCCTCTTTCCCTGTAATATTCCTCAAGCAGTTTTTTATCCTGTTCAAATTTTATTTTGTCGAATCCGGCTCCGTCCCAGAATTTCCACCAAACGCTTTCAGTAGTTTCATCAAATGCGCTTTTGAGATCGCCTGATGAGATCTTTCTGTTGCCTTCAAAAATTATTTTGTTTACTGTGAGTTTATTTCCTTCATCAATCTTGATCCTGACCCTTGCTTCATTATTCGCGGAAATCAGTTTATCCACCTTTACTTTTGCAAGTCCGTATCCTTCCTTTACATATTCCTTTGTAAGATTGAATTCAATGTCCTTCAGTTTCTGTTCACTTACAACTTCACCTTTTACAAGATTTATTTTTTCCTTTATATCTGCTTCTGAAAATTCGTCATTGCCAGTAATTTCAATGCTTTCGACTCTCGGCAGTTCTTCCACTTCTATCACCAGATACACGTCTTTGCCGAATGTTTTATCAACGTAAATTTTTACATTTGAGAAAATACCTATGTTCCAGAGCCGGGTAATTGCGTCTCTTGTTTCATCCGAAGGAATAGTGATCTCCATTCCCGGCTGAAGACCGGAATAGGAAATGATGGTTGTTTTTTCATAATTCCTGTTTCCTTTGGTATCAATGCTTGCAATTTTATAGGTTACCGGTCCCTGCTCCTGTGAATAAATATTGAACGGTCGGAAAACAATTGTTAATAATATTATTGTTAATACTTTGAATGACATTTTAAATTAATTCTTTTGATTTTTTGTAAGTTGTTCGCTTATCATACCAAATCTTCTTTCCCTTTTCTGAAAATCATAAATGGCTTTGTAGAGATTATTCCTTTTGAAATCCGGCCAGTAACAGTTATCAATATAAATTTCGCTGTATGCAAGCTGCCAGAGTAGAAAATTGCTTATTCTGAATTCACCGCCTGTCCTGATCAAAAGATCAGGATCGGGAATTCCTTTAGTAGCGAGAAAATCAGAAAAGGTTCTTTCATTTAGATCATTTAAATCAAAACCATTCTTTTTATGTTCCTCTGCAATTTTTTTTGCGGCGTTGAGAATGTCCCATCTTCCGCTGTAACTGAGCGCAAGATTCAGTGTCATGAGTTTGTTGTCTTTTGTGGTCAGTATCGCGTCCTCAAGTTCTTTCCTTACTTTATCAGGAAGGTTATCAAGATCTCCGGTGGCAATGAGTTTTACATCGTTCTGATTAAGTCTGTCAGTTTCATCACGTATGGACCTGATAAGAAGTTTCATTAGCATTGTAACTTCTGTCTTCGGTCTTTTCCAGTTCTCAGTGGAAAAAGTATAAAGTGTAAGATATTTGATACCGATCTGACCTGATACCTCAACAATATCCCTTGCTGAATTAACTCCTTCGTTATGACCGAACATTCTGGACAGTCCTTTGGATTTAGCCCATCTGCCGTTACCGTCCATAATAATGGCAACATGCGAAGGGATTACTCCGTGAGCTTTTAATTCATCCTGTCTTAATTTGTCTTTAGGGCTTGGCTCTATCAATTTTTTTGATTCTACTGTATTAGTTAGCAATTGTTCCTTGCAAAGATCAGTGAAGTCCCAATTTCTCTTTCACCAGAGACATTTTTTCAGAGGCAATAATGCCTGCATTGCTGTTGCCTTCGGTAATAACGTTTGCAAGTCTTACTTCATCATTTCTTATCTCAAAGTATAATTTCTGAAGTTCGGATAATTTTCCTGCAACAAGTTCACCCAGATCAGTCTTGAATTTTCCGTAACCTGAATCCTTGTATTCATTTTCTATATCCGCAATTTTCTTTCCGGAGAATTCCGAATAGATAGTGAGCAGATTTGATATCTCGGGTTTATCTTTTCCGTATGAAATTTTGTTTTCGGAATCAGTGACCGCGCGTTTGAATTTCCTGATGATTGTATCAGGCTCATCCTCAAGCAGAATATAACTGTCTCCGGATTCGCTCTTGCTCATTTTTTCTGAAGCATTGCTTAATGACATTATCTTTGCGGAAGTTTTTGATAAAGTAGCTTTCGGGATCCTGAATGTTTCACCGTGCTGATTGTTGAATCTCTGCGCTATTGTTCTGCTCAGCTCGACATGCTGAACCTGGTCTACCCCTACAGGTATTTCATCAGCGTCATACAAAAGCACATCGCCTGCCATCAGCACAGGATAATCAAACAGTCCGGCAAGCTGACCTTCCTTTCCTGATTTCTGGGATTTGTCTTTATACTGAGTCATCTTGCCGAGCTCTCCCATCGTCACATAATTATTCAGGATCCAGCATATTTCACTGTGAGCAGGTATCATTGACTGAATAAAGATGACCGATCTGTTCGGATCCACTCCTACAGTCAGAAGCCATGCTGCTATATCCAGGGTTCTTTTCTTTAATAGGACAGGATCCTGCTTTACGGTAATTGCATGAAGATTTGCTATGAAGAAGAAATTTTCATTTCCCTTGTCAAACTGATTATCCGCCCAACCTTTCATGGCTCCGAGATAATTTCCGATAGTCAGATCACCGGATGGTTTTATACCCGAAACTATTCTTTTCAAATTTAAATGACTTAATTATTAATGCTAAATTGAAATATAATCTTTACAATAATGTATAATATCGTTATTAATAAACATTGTAAAAGAATTAAAAATTATTTATATATGCTTTGGCAAGTTTGTATGTTTCAGCAATTCCTTTCCGGTGTGTTCTTTCCACCCCGTGCGAAGCGGAGACTCCCGGACCTATAAGTCCGACTCTGACATCATATCCCGCTCTCAGAGCGGCGCTTCCGTCAGATCCGTAGTAAGGATAAATATCAGTTCTGCAGTTAATTTTATTTTTAACAGCAAGGGATTTGAGTTTTTCCGAAACGTGAAAATCATACGGTCCTGAAGAATCTTTTACGCAGACTGAAACAGCGTCTTCTTTTCCCGAACAGCCGTAACCTATAACAGCCATGTCAAGCACCAGTAAATCCCTTACGGAAAGCGGAATTCCCATCGCGGAACCGTGTCCAACTTCCTCATAATTTGAAAAATAAAATCCGATCTTCTTTTTCTTCTTTGACTTTGAATATTCTTTTATAAGTTCGATCAGTATCGCAGCGCAGGCTTTATCATCCAGAAATCTGGATTTAATGAAACCGGATTTTGTGTATTCAAATCGGTTGTCAAAAAACACAAAATCCCCTGTGTCAATTCCGAGTTTTTTTACTTCTCTGTCGCTGCTGACAAGTTCATCAAGCCGCACTGACATGCTGCCCTGATCCCTTTTTTCCGTGCCGAGATTCTTATTTACGTGGCTGGCAGGGTTATTCATAAGGAAAGTACCGCGGAAATGCTTTCCTGCGGTATTTCTGACTGTCACATATTCGCCTTCAAAAGAATTCCATGGATAAGAGCCGAGCTGTGTAATTTCAAGAGTGCCGTCAGATTTAATTTCCTTTACCATGGCTCCCAGAGTATCAATATGAGCCGTAAGGAGAAGTTCGGGATCTTTGTCAAACGATATCAGTAATGATCCCTTATTCGTAACTGTCTTAATAAGGTCAGTGTCATCATCAAAAAGTTCAGATATATATTTAATTACCTCTGCTGTGAATCCGGTGGGTGAATTTATCTTCAGAAGGGATTCTAACGTTGAGATTACATTATCCATTATTCAGTACTGTCAATTATTACTTTGTAAATTTTTTCACCGTCTTTGGTCATCCCGTATTTTTCCCGGGCTACTTCTTCAAGTTTTGAATCAGAGGATTTTAGAGCATCAATCTCTTTCTGAAGCTGTTCTGTCTTGTCAAGCTCTGCTTTTATCTGCTGTTCAAGCGCCAGAGTTTCCTGCTCAAGCTTCATTTTCTGAAGTATCCCTTTATTGCCGAAAATTGTCATTGAGATCAGTCCAATAAAAAACAACACAACTATTACCAGATTGAGATTGTATTTAATGTATCTTGCGATACCCGTAAATAAGCTGACTTTACCGCTGCTGTCTTTCATTTTCAGATCAAAATTATTTTTTTAATGACAATTGAATTATTTTTTCTATAAGTTGTGTGAAATTCACTCCTTTTGCAAGTGCTGATTTCGGTACAAGCGATGTATCTGTCATTCCCGGAAGCGTATTCACTTCAAGACAGTAAAGTTCGTTTTTTTCATCAAGCATGAAATCAATTCTTGAATAAACAGAGCATCCGACAGCTTTGTGAGCAGTCAGCGCTTTTTCTTTTGCAAGATCTTCCAGAGCTGCGGGAAGATCCGCCGGACAGAAATAATCTGTCATTCCCTTTGTGTACTTATGCTCGTAGTCATAAAATCCGTCTTTGGGTCTTATCTCTATGACAGGATATGCTTCATCCCCGATCACGGGAACAGTAAGCTCCCTTCCTTTTATATATTTTTCAATAATTACCTTATCCGAATATTTAAAAGCCAGCTCTACCGACCGCTGCAGGAAAATATCTTCAGCATCGGGCTGAACTATAGTCAAACCAACCGTACTTCCCTCATCATTAGGCTTAACAACGCAAGGAAATCCCAGTGATGTATTTATCTCTTTACCGAGTGTTTCAAAATCCGAAAAATTCCTGTCTTTAATTGTTATCCATTCGGGAGTTTTTACCCCGGAGTGTTCCAGTATTACCTTGGAAATATCCTTATCCATTGCAAGCGCCGAAGCAAATACCCCTGAACCGGTGTAATTCACTCCTCTTAATTCAAGCAGATTCTGAAGTTTCCCGTCCTCTCCGAATTTCCCGTGAACGCCGAGAAATACAATATCCTTATTATCAAATATATCAGAGTTTATACATTCAAGTATTTTCCTGTTCGAATCTAATTTTAACTTTTCAAGCTCTTCAAACCCGGGGGATTCTTTCCTCACGGAATTTTTAAATATTTCTTCCCTGCTGATAAGTTCATTTCCGTTAACAGGATCGATCAGTGTAACATTATGACCTGATTCTTCTAGCGCTTTAAGAATACTTTTTGAAGATGAAACCGAAACTTCTCTTTCTGAAGAAGGACCGCCTGTTATTAGTACAATATTCAATAAAGGAAAAATTTTTTCAATATACTTATTTCAATCAAGTATAAAAATGTTAATTAACAGAAATATTGTTCAAATAAAGCAATAGTGTCCAAAACGTTGTATAAAATTATAGAGTAAATTTCAATT
>JAFDZR010000021.1 GCA_018266875.1 Bacteroidota bacterium | reverse complement strand
ATGATTCATTGAATTTGGGTTCGGGATATGTGCCTACAGACGTGAATGGCGACGACGTTACTGATCTTGCCGATGCGGTGGTTGCTGATAATAACGGATTTAATGTTGTTGGGAAAATTACTCCGTAAGAGTAATTGCAAATAACGAATTTCAAATGTCAAATAGTAATAAGTTACGAGTTACGAGTTACGAGTGAAGATTCATTAAATACTTGTAACTCGTAATTTTTCTTAAATCTTAAATCTTAAATCTTAATCTTTAATTCTCCTAATTTTTCAAGCAGCCATTGTTTATTAACCACAATATCTTCTTTTATTTTTTTTTCGGTTAATCCTGTTTCAATTTTATCAGTAGATTCTCTTAATTTAAAAAGTAAATTTGTATAATACAGAAATTTCATGTTGCTTTTTTTATATCGTTCAGTAACGGATTTGTTTTTTGAAAGAAAGTGTTTTTGAGAGTCATTTAGAAATTGAAACATGTCGTAATCATTTTTCTCAAAACTTATTAAAACCTGAAGATTTTTCAGAATGAATTTAAGCTGAAAAGTATCAATGGTAATCTTGTTGGAAAATTCAAGCACTGAGTCAAATTCGTTTCTTGAATAATACAGATAAGCGAGTGAATAGTTCTTAAAGTTTTCCTGAAGTTCAGGATCTATTTTTTTAAGATAATCACTAATTAATTTTGATATAAACTCCGGTTTTTTTAAATATCCGGATACTTTTACTGCCATTAAATACAGAGTAGGAAGGACTTTCCCGTCTTCATGTGCAAATATATTCTTCTCAACGAGCTGATTGAAAATGTCATAAAGTTCCTGATCTTTATGGATCTCTGCAACATCTTTACAATTATCCAGAGCGCTGCCCAGACATGCATAAAGCCCTCTCATCGCTGCCTCGGAAATATATTTGTCATTCTTAAAAAGTGCGTTTTTGAATTCAAAATAATATTTTTTGTCTTCAGGATTAATATATGATTTCATTAATTTAAAAAAAATAAATGCGGTTTTGTAATCCCTTTTCTCACCTTTACTTAATTCATCAATATAATTTTCCAGTTCGGAATTTGAGAAGACAGCACCGGCAAAATGTTCTATCAAATTATTTTCGGGTTTTTCACTGTACTCATTTCTTTCAATATATAAACTATTATAAATATTACTGAACTTAGCCATAAAATTAATTATCAGTAGTTCTGCTATTTCAGATCCCAGTAATTTAGTCCGGTCTTTAGGATTAAAAGCTTCCATTTCAAACCGGCTGAATTTCAGATCAAAATAATCCTCAAAATAGTTATAATAAAATTTTGAAGATTTAAAGAAATTCTTTTCAAAATTATTGTACTTATTCAGGAAAATATTTTTGAGATTTTTATCGGTAAGTTTTCTCAAGAGATTTTTCATTCGCCCGATCTCATCGGAACTAAAATTCTCAACTTCAAGGAACCGCTCAGTTAATTTAGTTATATCGTAAATGATATTTTTTAATAGACCATAATTATATTCCTTGCCGGGAAATAATTTTTTCCATACTTCTTCCTTATCGAGTGATTTATTGTTAAAATCGGGAGCATATTTTTTAATGATACCAAAGAGTTTTAGGTTATTATTTCTTGTGTTAAAATAAGGTGATGACAGAAATGCTTCGAATCGTTTTAATTCTTCCTTGTCCAGTGTTTTCATAATTTCTAGAAATGAGGATTTATGCATTCTATACTATAGTGTAAGAAAAATACTTTGAAAGAATAAAATAACGCAAAAATAGGTAGAAAATTAGAATATTGATATATACTTAAGATAATTTCAGGATGTAATTCCCGAAAAACTTTCTTTGCCCGGAAAGAGTGATTAGAGTATTTTTGTTCAGTTCTTTAAAATAACCCGGTCAGTTGATTGCAAGCTTCTGATCACTAAAGGCATTACCGGTATGCCGGTTATTTTAAAGTTTATTAAAATTAAATTAATAATTAATAAAAATGAAAATTACAAAATTTATTGCTTTATCGGTGTTAATAATTATAAGTGTTCAGAGTTTATATTCACAAAATTTATTCAAAGATGATTTTAATTATACTGTACTTGACAGCCTTGAAGGTACAGGAGGTTGGAACAGATCAGGAGTTAATACTCCTTCAAACGTTCAGGTCAAATCACCGGGACTTTCTTATCCCGGCTATGCAGGATCCGGAATTGGAAATACTGCTTATCTCTCAAACATAGGTGAAGGTGATAATGTGTCTCATAATTTTTCACCACAGAATTCAGGCAATGTATATATGTCTTATATGATCCGGGTTGACAGTATGACAGCAACAGCAACAACCGGTTATAATATATGTTTCAATCAATCTACAGGATCGACTTTTTTTAATACTGCTTTATATACAAAAAGATTGTCTGCGACAACTTTTAATTTTGGAATCAGAAAATCAATTATTATCAATTACAGCAGTACGGTTTACAATACAAATACAACTTATCTTGTGGTTGTGAAATATTCATTTGTAAACGGCAATAATAATGACAGCGCTAAAATGTATGTATTTACTTCGGGAGTACCGGCTACAGAGCCGGCTGTTCCTAGTGCATTTATAGTTGACACTCTGGATATGGTAAATATTGGTCAGGTAATTCTTACGAACAATTATGCCCAAAGCGGTTCACTAAAATCATCTTCAGTAAAAATAGACGGAATAAGAGTCGGGCGTACATGGGCTTCAAGTTTACTGTCGGGTATAAACCAAATTTCGAATGTAATTCCCGAAGAGTTTTCGCTTTCTCAGAATTATCCAAACCCGTTTAATCCATCTACAAAAATCGGATTCAAAATTCCTGAATCAGGGAATGTGAAACTGCAGATCTTTGATATAACCGGCAGGACAATTTCATTGATCGCAGACGACAGATTTTCACCCGGAGAATATTCGGTTGATTTCAGCGGAGAAAATTTATCAAGCGGGACATATTTTTACAAAATGGACTATAATTCAAAAAGTCATTCAGGCAGCAAGCTGATGAAAATGACTCTTTTAAAATAATTTAATTCAAATATAATAAACTGAGGATTTCTTTTTTATTGATGTTATAGAAATCTTAACTATTCAAAAAACTATTAATCAAACCATGAAAAAAATCAAACACTTTTTATCGTTATCAGTTTTGCTTTCTGTATTTTTAATTTTATGTGATTCTGCAAATGCAAACTGGAATTCAAATGAAACTCCAGACACTCCAAACACTCAAGACGCTCCGCATTCAAAGTCAGATTCGTTTCCCGAAGGTGTCACTGAAGACTGGCTAAACAATCTTAAAGATGAAAACGGGAACAGTATTTTTGATGATTCGGAAAATTCCGGAATATCAGGACAAACACCTGAGGATCCTGAAGGTGATGCATTTCAGAGAAAAATATTTAATGGACAGACTGCCGGAAGTTTTTTCGGAAGGTCTGTGGCATCAGCCGGTGATGTAAACGGTGACGGGTATTCAGATATCATAGTCGGCGCATATGGATATTCTTCATTTACCGGCAGAGCATACATCTATTATGGCGGAGTGAGTATGAATACAATAGCTGATGTGACAATGAACGGTGAGGCAATAAACAACCAGTTCGGACGATCGGTCGCTTCGGCAGGTGACGTGAACGGCGACGGATATTCAGATGTAATAGTCGGCGCAAGTGGATATTCTTCTTCCACAGGCAGAGCATATATTTATTACGGAGGCGCAGCAATGAATAATACAGCTGATGTCATAATGACCGGTGAGGCAACAAATAATTATTTAGGGTTTTCCGTTTCTTCTGCGGGAGATATTAACGGTGATGGTTATTCAGATGTAATAGCAGGTGCTTACGGATATTCTTCTACTACCGGCAGAGCTTATATTTATTACGGAGGCGCATCAATGAATAATGTTTCAGATCTGATAATGACCGGTCAGTCATCAAGTATTAGTTTTGGATACTCGGTCTCATCAGCTGGTGATGTCAATGGTGACGGATTTTCTGATGTAATAGCAGGAGCTTACGGATTTTCCGGAAACACAGGAAGGGCTTATATTTATTTCGGCGGTGCATCACCTGATATTGTATCAGATGTTACAATGACGGGTGAAGCAGTAAGCAACTCGTTCGGATATTCGGTCTCTTCAGCAGGAGATGCAAACGGAGACGGATATTCTGATGTGATCATTGGCGCTCAGGGATATTCTTCAAATACCGGCAGAGCTTATATTTTTAATGGAGGCGCAACAATGAATAATGTCGCTGATGTGGTAATGACAGGTGAAGCTTCCGGTGATTACTTTGGTGCTTCAATATCTTCAGCAGGAGATCTGAATGGAGACGGTTATTCTGATGTAATAGCAGGTGCTTACGGTAATTCATCAAATACCGGAAAAGTATATATTTATTTCGGAGCTGCATCTATGGATAATACAGCAGATGTAACAAAGACCGGTGAAGATGTAAATAACTATTTTGGAAATTCAGTCTCATCAGCAGGTGATGTGAACGGTGACGGTTATACAGACCTTACTGTCGGTGCACATGGATATAATGCAAATACAGGAAGAGCATATTTGCTGGATTACTATATGAAAAATGAGATCACCTCTGATCTGAAAATGACGGGGGAAGGCATAGATAATTATTTTGGTAGATCTGTCTCGTCTGCAGGCGATGTAAATGGAGACGGATATTCTGATGTGATTGTCGGGGCTTATTATAATATTGGCAAAGGGAGAGCGTATATTTATTACGGAGGATTGTTTGCGGATAATATTCCTGATGTTGTAATGACCGGAGACTCAAATTATAATTATTTTGGAAATTCAGTCTCGTCTGCCGGCGATGTAAACGGTGACGGGTATTCCGATGTAATAATCGGGGCATACGGATATAATTCAAATGCGGGACGGGCATATATCTATTACGGTGGTGCACCAATGAATAATGTTGCTGATGTGATAATGTCGGGTGAAGCTGCAGATAACGTTTTCGGATATTCAGTCTCATCAGCAGGTGACGTAAATGGTGACGGATATTCTGATGTAATTGTCGGGGCTTATGCAAGATTTTCACTTTCAGGAGCAGCATACATTTATTTCGGTGGAGCATCAATGAATAACGTTTATGATGTTATAATGGCACCAGGTATTGCAAATGATTTTTTTGGCATTTCGGTTTCTAATGCCGGAGATATGAACGGCGACGGATTTGATGATGTAATTGTCGGATCTACAGGATATTTGATTGGCACAGGCAGAGCATATGTTTTTTTCGGCGGATCACCAATGAATAACTTTGCTGATTTAACAATGGATGGTGAAGGATCAAATAATTCTTTTGGTACGTCAGTCTCAACAGCCGGTGATGTAAACGGTGATGGGTTTTCTGATGTAGTGGTTGGTGCTCCGGGAAATTCCAGTGCAAAGGGTAAAGCTTATATATATTTTGGCGGTACTTCTCTTAATAATGATCCGGATGTCGTAATGACAGGTGAGAGTATTCAAAATAATTTTGGATTTTCGGTTTCAACGGCGGGTGATGTAAATGGCGACGGATATTCTGATGTTATCATTGGTGCTCCGGATTATTCCTCATACACAGGGAAAACATATATTTACCTCGGAGGTATTTCACCGGATAATATTGCAGATGTTACTATGACTGGTGAATCAACTTATACTAATTTTGGAACTTCAGTCTCATCTGCCGGAGACGTAAACGGCGATGGATTTTCTGATGTAATATCAGGTGCTTCTGATTATTCTTCAAGTACCGGAAGATCATATGTTTATTACGGTTCGGCAATTTCAGCCAAGCCGATTCTGAATTATGTCAAAGATGTTCCACATGATCAGGGCGGTTATGTTAATCTCAAATGGGCGAGAAGCAGCTCTGATGTAATTGGAAATAATCTGATAACTGATTATGTGGTTTACAGGAGTTATCCGCCGGGAAGCGGGCAATTCTCTTGGGAAGTCGAATCTATTGTACCTGCAACCAAAAGATCATTCTATACTTTTACCGACAATACACCTTCTGACTCTTCAGCCGGTGGAAACGGAACAATGTATTACAGGATCATGGCACGAACTTCAAATCAATCTCAATACTGGTTATCCGGAATTCTCTCGGGTCGCAGCATAGACAACATTTCTCCGCCAGTAGTATCACCTTTTACTGCTGTCAAAGCCGGATCAAATGTTAACCTGAACTGGGGAGCCAATCCCGCGCCTGATCTAAAGAATTACATTCTGTTCAGAAGTACAAGTCCTACCATAGATCCATATACTGAGACTCCTCTTTCGACAGTGACTACAACTGCATTTATTGACACTTCACCTCTTAGTGGTTTTTATTATTACTTCATAGTTGCGCAGGACATTCATAATAATTACAGTCCAGTTGCAGTTACTGAAATTCCAAATGCAGCTGTAAATCTTACACTATATATTCAGGGATTTTATAATTCCGGAACTAACTCGCAGTTCAGTGATACATTAAAGACAACTCTCAGAAGTACTGTTTCTCCTTATAATATTATCAGCAGTTCAAATGCTGTAGTTTCAGGTACTGGTAATGCCGTATTGAATTTCACAAATGCTCCTGACGGTACTTACTATCTTGCCGTCAAGCACAGGAACAGTATCGAAACATGGAGCGCAGTCGGAATTACTGTTACTTTCGGTGGTTCTGTGAATTACAATTTCTCTTCCTCTTCTACACAGGCATTTGGGAATAATATGATTCAGATAGATTCTTCTCCGCAAAGATTTGGAATATACAGCGGTGATGTGAATCAGGACGGACTTATTGACCTTGCAGACGGCAGTCTTATCGATAATGATTCATTTAATTTTGTTTCGGGATATGTGCCTACAGACGTGAATGGCGACGACGTTACTGATCTTGCCGATGCGGTGTTTGCTGATAATAACGGATTTAATTTTGTTGGGAAAATTACTCCGTAAGAGTAATTGCAAATTACGAATTTCAAATGTCAAATAGTAATAAGTTACGAGTTATGAGTTATGAGTTACGAGTTTAAAGTTTTTTAAATTTATAGTATTAAGTAATTCGTAATTCGTAATTCGTAACTATTAGTACATTGTATTATTATTTGCAGAAGTTTTTGGTATCTGCTGAATAGAATCCCAGTGCTCTACAATTTTACCATCTTCATCAAATCTGAAAAAATCCATAGTCACATATTCATCATCCTCCGGCCAGGTCTGATGAGTATGTAATGCCACCAGATCTCCCTCAGATACAGCTCGCACAAACTCAATTGATTTATCAGGATATTCTTTCTGCATTCTGTTGAAATAATCAATAAGAGGCTGTATGCCGTTTCCAACAACAGGATTGTGCTGAATATATTCAGGACCTGCGTAAAGCTCTGCCGCTTTTTCAGGATTTCCTTCATAAGCCATCTTATAAAATGCGATCGCATTTTCTTTGTTCTTTTGCGGGTTCATAATGTTAACTTAAATTAATTTAATGTATGCTTTGTAATTTTCTAAAGACTGTACTGATTTGTTAAAAGAAATTAGATTCCTTTCACTGTCCGCTGTGATATTATCTGCCGATGAGGCATTTCATTGGTGAAATGAATTCTCTAAACCGGTTTCAATGATCTTTTCTTTATTATTCTGTCTGTAATCCACATTAAAAACCAGTAGACCGGTACTATTAAAGGATATACAATAATTACCAAAAAAGTATATCCATGATGTTTTCCCGCTTCAGGTCCGATTGCGCTGTCTATAATATAAAATGAATATATATAAAACAGAAGAATCAACAGCGGGATGATAAAACTTCCGATCATTACGATCCATGAGAATTTTTTTGAAGGATTATTTTTTCTGAAAATCATAATAAATAAAATATGAATCAGAATTATGACAAATGAAAAGATTGCAGTTAGGTTCGTTGGTCCCAGGTTGATCAATGCAGTTGCAAATCCGCTGATATGAGGAGAATAATTGACAATTAAAAATTCTGCCGGGATTTTTGTGAAAACCCATTCTGCAGAGGAGTTTAAATTTCCTGCGGCTGGTTCACCAAGGTTTGTACTGATGTTTGAATAAAAAGCTTTTGAATTTACATTAACAATGAGCGAGTCGAATGACCTCCAGTGTTTAGCGGGAGAAAGCGAATATCTGAAACTGTATTCTTTTATCCAGTCTTTTAAATTCAGCCATGCATCAGCCGTATATTCAACTTTGATAACATGCTCGCCTTTTGTAAGTCCGGTCTCAAAATATTTTAAATCGCTGAGCTCGTAAACATTTCCAGATCCTTCTTCCCAGAATATTGTAACTGTTCCTGTCTTAACACCGGATTCTGTAAATGAATCTGAAAATCTGCTGAATTTATTTATACCGGAACCGGAAGACGAGAGATATTCAGCAGGTATGTTTAGAAGTTCGGTTTCTTTTCCATCCACACTGACACTGAATCCGTCTTTGTAATCTGCAGCATAAAAGAGCAGCGGGATCTGAATTCCGCCGGAATCTGATCTTATAATGTATTCTATCTTAAAAAATCCGGTTTTGAAATCCTTGTCGATTGTTAGATCAATTTTCTCTTTCAATATGTCTATGTCACGGCTTGAGAATGCTGAACTCGTCAGAGTCCCTTCTCTGACAGGCGATGCCATGTTGCAAAAAGAGCTGTTACTCAGAAATAAAATAATCAGTATAAGTATCCGTTTCAATTTAATGATAATTTAGATTAGTGAAATTAAGTCAGCATTTTATTTTTTAAAAAAAAGTTTATAACCAATACTGTCCGGTATTTAAAAAACATAATAGCAATATATTAAAAGATTATTAATATAACAAAGTCTATCCTGCTTAATTTAACAGATCATTCAGAAATGTTTGTTTGAGATTAATTTTTAAATTTGTATCAAAATTTTTTTTTTTGTTCGTCTGCCTGCAGGATCATATTTGGTAAGATCAGAATGAACATAAGAAAATTTATCCCGGATATACGGGATTAATGATTCTCTCTAAATATTTACTCCGCAATTTTCCGGTATCGGGAAACTTCAGAATCCTGTTCATTTTCCGGAGAAGCAGATTATGATCCAATCGAAATAGATAAACTTACAACCAGGGTTCCGGAGTATAGAAATAAACCGGATAATGTATCTCCTTCAAGATGATCATTTCAAAGGCTTAAAAATAGAATTACTTTGATTGGCTGAGGTTATTCTAATTAAAGAGCAGATCAGGCGGAGGAGATTTTACAACCGGAAGTACAATGATCTGTGATTTATCAGCTTCAGCTGCGAAGTGAATCAGGAGGCACTATTAATTTAACTGACGGAAATCTGATTAGTTACTGGTTACGAGCTAAAAATTACGGGTTACAAGTTTTGTCTGAAATAATGTTTGCAGCCCGTAATTTTTTTATTTGAAATTTGAAATTCTTAATTAAGAAGGTTTTCCCGTTTTATTTTTATTGAATTCTTCTTCAGACATTGGTTTGATCTCATCCATGCCTTTGTTTTTTAATTCTTCATTTACCTTGCTTAGATAAATTCTGTAGATTTCATCAGCTTCTGTTCCCGCATTATTGATCTCATACTGAAGAGCTTCGATCCTGTCCAGCTGCTGCTGTGTCGGCTTTCCTCCGAAAAACGCAAAGCTTGTATAAAGATCCGTTATTTTTTCCCTGAGTCTTTCTTCGCCAGTAATTCCTCTGCTTTCTTTGGTTGCAACGCTTTTCTTTCTGAGAGCTTCTAGTTTTCCGATTAATGTATCGGCTGTTTCACTGCTGATCTTCCCCTCGGTTTCAAGTTTTTGTGTTTCTCCTTTTACTTTATTTATGTTCGTTACAACAAAAGCGAGTTCTTCATGCATCTTCATTGCTTTTAAAGTTGCCTCATCTCTTACAGCTATATCTTCCTTTGAATATGGAGAATTAGGATCGTGAATTATTTCAAGAGTTCCTGTATAAACCTTATCTCCCGCCGAAAGTTTTACTGTATAAATTCCTTCCTTAGTAAAAGGTCCGATGAATCCGCTCTGATCCGGAGTTACGCCCGGAGCTGTTCTCGGAGGAGTGAGTCTCATATTCCATGTTACACGGTTAATGCCTTTGCGTTTGGTTCCGGGAATTGATTTTACAAGAATCCCTTCACTGTTATAAATGTCAACTTTTACTTCGCCGGTAATTGCTCTTTTCTTCAGATAATATATTATCTGCGCATCTTCAGGCGCATTCTGACCAATATACATTCCTACATTCGGAGAGAAGCCGGAACCAAGACGTATCCCGTTGATATAAGCTTCTCTTGAAGGCAGCAGCGCTGCATCTTCATTCATTATTGCGGATGAAAGTTTTCTCATCGGCGTAAGATCATCGACAATGATAATTCCTCTTCCGTGAGTTGCGATCAAAAGATCTCCTCTTTCCGGCTGTATAGTTATATCCCTTACCTCGCATTTCGGAATTTCACCTGCATACTGCGCCCAGTTATTTCCTCCGTCAATGCTTACATACAGACCGAAGACAGTTCCGGCAAAAAGCAGATCCGGACTTGCAATATCCTGTTTTACTTTATGCGCATAGCCCTCTATCTGATCAGTTGAAATTGATTTCCAAGTTTTTCCAAGATCGGTGGTTTTATATATATACGTATTCATGTCACCTCCGGCATGACCGTCAAAAGTCACAAAAGCTGTTCTTCTGTCAAAGGCTGACGCATCAATGCTTGAAACCCATGTGCTGTCCGGAACACCTTTAACATTCTTTATCACATTAGTCCAGCTTGTTCCTCCGTTCTCGGTTACCTGAAGATTACCGTCATCTGTTCCGACCCATATCAGCTTATCATCAACAGGTGATTCACAAACGGCAAAAATAGTGCAGTGATTTTCAGCTGCAGAATTATCAACTGAAAGTCCGCCGGATTCCTCCTGTTCCTGCTTTACGCGGTTGTTTGTAGTCAGATCGGGAGAAATCCTTTCCCAGGTTTCTCCTTTGTCAGATGTTTTATAAAGATACTGGGAACCAAGGTAAATTGTACCCGGATTAATCACACTCTGAACGATAGGAGTATTCCAGTTGAATCTCAGTTTATCCTCTCCTTTCATCGGCTGAGGTCTGATGTCCTTGTTTTCAAAATTTTTCTGATTGTATCTGAATATATTTCCGCCCTGCGATTCCCAATAAACAAAATCCGAATTACTGTGATCCGGAACCATGTAAAATCCGTCGCCGAATCCGATCGATTTCCAGTCTTCATTATCAATTCCTCCGGTTGTAGAGGACGGCGCCATCCAGGAACCGTTATCCTGAAGACCGCCGTAAACATTGTAATAAGGTTTGTCCAGATCGTAAGCAACATGATAAAACTGTGATACAGGAAGGTTATGGATCATTACAAAATTATTCCCTCTGTCCAGAGACATGAATACACCGCCGTCTGTTCCGACATAAACCTGTTCGGGATTTTTCGGATTGATCCAAATTGCATGATAATCCCCGTGAACATATCCGCCTTCCGAGGATGACTCGCGGAAAGATTTTCCTCCATCGTCACTGATAGAAAGATCATATGCAGGTCTGTAAATCCTGTTTTCATCAGTTGGATCAACAGCCAGCACGCTGAAATAAAAAGGTCTGGCTACAACATTTCCCGTAGCGCTGTTCCTGGTCCAGGTCAGTCCGCCGTCAAGCGATTCGAACAGACCTGTATTCTTTGATTCGGCAATTGCATAAAGATGTTTTGAATCCACAGGTGAAATTGCAAGACATATCCTGCCGAGAAGATTATCCTCATCAAACGCCTTGTCAATCCTGTTCCAGTTCTTACCGCCGTCAGTACTTTTAAAAAGTCCGCTGGTTTCTCCGCCCGAACTGAATGTATAAGGTTTTCTTCTGAACTGCCACATTGAGGCATATAAAATGTTCGGATTATTCGGATCCATTACAATATCCGCACAGCCGGTTTTTTCATCAATGTAAAATATCTTTTCCCAGGTTTCCCCGCCGTTGAATGTTTTGTAAAGACCTCTGTCTTCGCTGTCACTCCATAGAGCGCCGGGAACTGCAACGTAAACGATGTCGCTGTTTTTCGGATCAACCACTATTTTTGAAATATGCTCGCTTTTTTCAAGACCTACTCTTTTCCAGTTGTCACCGCCGTCATCGCTTTTATACATTCCGTTACCGATCGCAACAGTATTCCGCATATTTGATTCGCCTGTTCCGACCCAGATAACATTCGGATTTTTCTGGTCAATTGTCAGTGCGCCGATCGACTGACAGTATTTGTCAAAAACGGATTTGAAAACAGCGCCGCCGTTGACAGTTTTCCATACGCCTCCGCCTGCTGAACCGACATATAATATCCTCGGTTCGCTGTTCACCCCGTCAATAGCAGTTATCCTACCGCTCATTGTAGCAGATCCGATAAGTCTGGTATAAAGAGCTCCGAAAGTGGCGGAATTGAGAGATGTCTGTGAATAGGAATTCTGAAAAACAAGAATCAGAATTATTAAAATGAGTACGGACTTCTTCATATATTTATTTTTTTATAATTATTTTTGAACATTGAATATTGAATATTGAACATTGAACATTGAACATTGAACACATTATTTCCCCGGCATTTTAAAAATACTGTCATCTACTTTCGCATTTATCTCGACTGTTTCACAGTTAATTTTCAGACCGCCTCTGTCATCAGATGTTTTTATATCGAGGGACATGGGAAACATAATTCCGCCTGTCATTTTATAATTTCCGTAAATGGTCTCTGATGTGATCTCTTTTTCGCCGATCTTTCGTTTGCTTTTACTCATGAGAAGCAGGTAGGTATCCAGATCTATGAAATAGTAAGTTACATCGCCGTCATTATCAGTAAGCTTAATTTTATATACCTCGCTTCCCTCGAAATCATCTTTCTCAAGAAACTCGGCTTTGTAGCCTTTTTCTCTGTAGTTGATAAGTTCGCCTTCGAACTCTGATTTTTTTCTCAGAGTCTTAACTTCTTCGGGAGGAAGCATATCCGCGTCCCTTGTTCCGCTGAAAGGATTTACTGTCCATCCGGTATTTCCGTCGCAGGCGTTTACCATCTGCATGCCCTGATAGTTGATCTCGGTCCTGGCTTTGCCGTTTCTTTCCGCAGTCAAAGTATAATCCAGATCATTTCCTCTGGCTGAGACAGTACCGGAAAATTTAAGGGAGTTAACAGAAAGGAGTTTATCAGCGCCACCCATTGCTTCAGCGTATCTGTCGATTATCTCATCCGCGGTCTGGCTGAATATCTTTGTATTTAAGGCGGAAATGGAAAGAATAAAAATCAGAAGAAATAAAATTCGTTTCATAATAAATATTAAAATTTAAAAAAGGTTTTGAATATTAAAATTTATAAAATAAATCAAATGCGGACACAGATTTAGACGTTATATTGAATTCAGGGTTTCATAATATAGTAATAAGGAATAAATATGAGAATGCTTTTTTTGTTCTGCGGATTTGGAATGTGAGTATTCCGGGACTGGGAGTAAATGTGAGGTGAACCATGGAGAAAAGCCGATGATCATAAAGTCTGCCATATTGCTTAATGATAAAGAAGTCCGCAGATTACTGAGATTAATGTGCTTTCCGATATGAGAACTTAGGGATTCTCTTTCAGAAAATTCAGTTTATAATTCGCTTTTCTACTTATATAACTTTGGTTTTCATTATCTCCTTTATATATTTTCCGGCATAACCTATAAATTCTGTAACCGGTAATTTTAAAATCCGGTTTTTTTTACATCCTTCTTTCTGTAAACTTATAATAAGTGAGTCATTAAAGTCATTATAATAATTCCAAATCTTCTCGAGACTATCGTACTTTTTTTTGTTTAATACAGAAAACCAATCTCTTATTATTTCAATTACTTTAATAGGTTTGTCATTATGGTTAAATATATCCTGACCGGAAATATCGGATAATATTTTTTGATAAAAATATTTATCCTTTTCGAGAATTAAAATCCTTTTTTGTTTTTGTCTTTTGTTACCGTAATATATAGACCCAATATCAAGTCCTAATTCAAATGGCATATTAAATCTTGGTAATTCTGATATTTTTTTAATTCGGCAGCGTGAGATATCATGTATACTAAAATCAGCTTCGGCTATAAGTTTTTTAATCTTGATAATTCTAATGTCAGAAGAAGATATCGTTTCTGAAAGAATGGGCATTGCTCCAATATAAATAAGTGTAAAGAGAATTGAATTTAAAATAGGTCTGTATTCAATGTCGAAAGGACAATTGATAAAAACATTCTTCCTTAAATGAGGCATAAATTTACTTAAATTTATGGATCGGTTACTCTACTGTAATATATGAGTTTACAGTTCCATCAGTATTATGAATTGATATTTCGCCTTCATCCAGATACTTTTTAGCGAAAGTAATAGCAGTCCGTTTCGAGGGTAAAATTCTTATTGCCCGGGCTTTTCCAACCGGTACAATTGACCACCCTTTTTTTCCGGAGTAAATTACATGCAGTTTGTTTTTAGAAGGATTTCTTACATCTTTTACTAACCTTCTTCCGATACGTATGGCTTTTTTTGTCATGATCTTCTTATTTGTTTATTAACTATCCTAAATTAAATTACAAAATAAAATTTTAATTTTGAACAGCTAATTTATTGTTTATCTACATCAACTGTATTTTTCATAAAGATTCTCATTTCCATTTACAAATCAAACTTATATAGCTGATATACAGGTATTATAACTTTCAGTGCCGGCGAAGTTTGCTAATATACTTGTTAGAAGAAACTAGAAGAAATTTATTATATCTCCGCATACAATATTTTTTGCAGATCTAATCCAAAGATAACAAGTAACTCAAAGCTGCAACAGACAGCTTTTCGCTTGCTGCCTGTCACCTCTCTGCTATAACTGAGACTAACCAGACCGGATAAAAATTTATTCAACTATTTCAAAAAAAACACCAATTTCTTCACTTCATTTCTCTCGGGAATTTAGCATTTTGTATTACACGAAATAAAAATCTGAACGCTTTAATTCAGACAATTCTTTTATATAACTTATCAAAGGAAAGCTATCATGAATAATCTTAATAATCCTGACTATACCTCAGTAAAATCAATTATCCCCGGATTCGGTCCCCGCAGGGGAAAATATTATGAAATAAATGAAATCTTAAAATCAGTTTCGCCAATGGATAAAGAAACAGCCGCGCTGTTTGAAAAGCTGGATATTGTTTACAGAACACTCTGCGCTGTGATGTTTAATTTCGTTCCGACAAGCGGTCATCCCGGCGGTTCGATATCATCGGGAAGAATTGTTTCATCTTTAATTTATAACTTTCTTGATTTCGATATTGCAAAACCTTTTGCAGATGAAAATGATCTCGTTGTTTATGCCGCAGGTCACAAAGCCCTCGGTCTATATGCAATGTGGGGACTTAGGAATGAATTGGTAAGAGCTTTTGCGCCTGAACTACTGCCGGAAGAAAAATATCAGCTGAGATTTGAGGACCTGCTTGGATTCAGAAAAAATCCCACTACCACACTTCCGTTATTTTCAAAATTCAGATCAAAAGCCCTTGACGGTCACCCTACTCCCGCTACTCCTCATGTGAGAATTGCAACGGGAGCAAGCGGCGTCGGCGTACCGGCTTCATTCGGAATTGCTGTCGGAGCTCTTGATTATTTCGGTGACAACGCTCCGAAGATCCACTTAGTGGAAGGCGAAGGCGGAATGACTCCGGGAAGGGTTTCCGAAGCGCTTGCAGCAGCTTCTGCAATGCGTCTCCACAATGTATGTCTGCATATTGATTACAATCAGGCGTCTATTGATTCAAATCGTGTATGCAGGGAAGGAGACATCAAGGGAGATTATGTTCAATGGAATCCAATGGAACTCTGTTATCTTCATGATTTCAATGTAATACATGTAGATGACGGAAAAGACTTTAAAAGCATTGCCGCAGCTCAGGCTTTTGCAAAATCGCTGGAAAATAAAATGCCGACAGCGATTGTTTACAGGACTGTTAAGGGATGGAAATACGGCATCGAGGGAAAAGCATCACACGGCGCCGGACATAAAATAAATTCCGAGGGATATTACAGCGCCTGCAGGGAATTTGAGGATATGACGGGAATGCAGATACCGAGATCCGAAGGAGAGCAGACAAATGAAAATATTGAACAGTGCTTCTATGATACTCTGCTGACTGTCAGAAAAGCCGTAAGCGAAGATAAATCTTTTTCATATTTTGCCGGGAAGATCGCAGGCAGTAAGGAGCGGTTAATAAAAAAAGACAGAAAGCCTGTAAAGGACAAGCCTGACCTTGCGCATATTTATAAGGATAAAATTATTTCGGCTGAGGATGTTCCTTCAGAGCTTAATATTAAACCGGGAGAGACTACGACTTTAAGAGCTGTGCTCGGAAATTCCCTTGGAATAATAAATAAAATTTCAAACGGTGCGCTTCTCGGTGTAGCTGCGGATCTTCTGGGTTCGACTTCAGTCAATCTGCTCGGTAAGGGATTTCACGAAGGATATTTTGATGCTGTTGATAATCCGGGATCGAGGATACTTTCAGTCGGTGGAATATGCGAAGATGCGATCGGCGGAGTAATGGCGGGACTTTCGGCTTACGGAAAGCATATCGGAGTGAGTTCATCCTACGGAGCATTCATATCAGCGATGGAGCATACCGCAGCGCGGCTTCACGGAATCGGCGAGCAGAATAAAGTCATGCATTACGGCGGACATTTCAACACATGGATACTCATTAACGCTCATGCCGGTCTGAAAACAGGAGAGGACGGACCGACTCATGCAGATCCGCAGTGTCTGCAGCTGATTCAGGAAAATTTCCCGCAGGAAATTCTGATCACACTTACTCCATGGGAACCTGGAGAAGTCTGGCCGTTGCTTGCTGCAGGACTGAAGAAGCGGCCGGCAGTACTTTCTCCGTTTGTTACAAGACCGAATGAACTGATTATTGACAGGGAGAAATTTAACATCGCTCCGGCAGGCGAATCTGTAAAAGGCGTTTATGCTTTGCGCAAAGCGGATGCAGGAAGGAAACCAGACGGCTCGGTAATACTGCAGGAAAGCGGAGTCACAATTGAGTTCGTGACAAAAGTCCTGCCGAGACTGGATAATGAAGGATATAATTTAAACATTTATCACGTATCCAGCGCAGAACTTTACGATGCCCATCCTAAAGAAGAAAGAGAAGCGCTTCTTCCTTATGAAGTCAGAAACACAGCGCTCGGCATTACTGGATTCACTCTGCCGACAATGTATAAATGGATAACTAGTTTCGAGGGAAGATACAGGATACTTCATCCTTTCAGAAAGGGATATTACCTCGGAAGCGGAACAGCAGAAAGCGTGCTGCGTCAGGCGGGACTGGATGAGGAATCTATGTACACAGAAGTTATAAAATATATCGGGACTGTGAAAATTTAAATTACAAATTTCAAATGTCAAATAATTTGAAATAGTTACAGGTAATTTTTATTGACATAATTTATCACGAATTCTTAACGGCAATAATTCACAACCGGGTAGTTTTAATAAAATTAAGAAACATTTCAAATCAATTTATGAATTAATATATTTTGAAAGAAACAAATTCATTTTGGACTGTATTAAAAATTTTCTTTATCTGTTGAAATAAATGAATTACTAATTTATTAAGAATAGGTTATTTTTAAATACAATGTTAGAGTAATTATTCGATTTCTGTAAATAAGAACTTTTAATAATTCAAACAGGGAAGGGCAGGATACGGATAGTTATTCCACCTCTGATTATTGTTCAGGTTTTAATGTATTTTAAAAAAAGGGAGTTGAAATGAAACAATTAATATCAATTGTCTCATTGATCCTTTTGAGCATAATACCTTTGAATGATCCTGATATACCGTTATTAAGGAAGAATAACGGCGAAAATTCCTTTACACTTTTTACGGACCATCCGCAGATAACTCAAAACATCAGTGAGGAAAAATTTAATGCATCGGAAAAAGTCAGCATTGACATGTATTCCCGTGCAGCTGAAAAAATTTTAACAGATGAATATAATATTTCATTCATCGATGAAATGAACTCATACCAGACAACTAACAGACCCAGCAATTTCCATTTCACATTTCACAAAGACGGATTTACTGCAAAACCGCTTTCTGAGGTTATGCCTCCTGGTCTCAAAGATTCAAAGAACAAATCCATTAAAAATAATAGCATTAAGATTGATAATGACTGGAAAATAATATTATCAATCAGGAATTATGAGTTAGGCATTAGTGAATTAAATGTCAAAAAAAATACTGCGGAAATTGAATCCGGCAAAATCCGGATAGAATATACTAATTCAAGTCAGGGTTTGCGGCAGGATTTTATAATTAAAGAAAAACCGGATACAGAAAGAAATCTTGAACTTATACTGAATGCGGAAACTGAACTTGAGATGAATGTAAGAAGAGATCAAGTTCTGTTCAGTTCAATTACCGGAGACAAGATGAAATATACTTCACTGAATGTATTTGATGTTAACGGTAAAACACTTGATGCATTTTTTGAGAAGAGGAATGAAAAAGAATTCGCAATTGTCGTGAATGATATTGAAGCTGACTATCCGGTAACTGTGGATCCGCTTTCACTATCGCCGGACTGGGAAGCAGTCTGCGATCAGGAATGGAGTAGATACGGAGACTGTATTTCATCCGGTGATCTTAACGGAGACGGATTCGATGATGTTGCGGTCAGCGCTCCGGCTTACGAGCCCGGCGGAGCAGTATTTATTTATTACGGCTCATCTTCCGGACCATCTGTATTACCTGACAAAATAATTTATGGTGACGGAATCGGTTTCGGTAACAGAGTCACCTGTGAAGGAGATTTCAACAATGACGGATATTATGACTTAATTATTGGAGTTCCGTTTGAAGACTCAGGTAAAGTAAAATTATACTTAGGTTCAGCAACAGGAATAAAAGATACTGCGGACTGGGTAAGTATTTCATACGGAGGTATTAATTTTGGTCTTATGGTTTCTTCCGGGGGTGATGTCAACGGTGACGGATATGATGATCTGATCGCAAGTGTTCAATATTATCTTCTGGATTCACATCATGTAGGAGCTTTAGTTTTTTTGGGATCTGCTGAAGGTTTATCGGATTCAGCCGGACCCGCTTGGACTGCCAGTATTTTCAGTCCTCCTGATTATAGTTTCGGAGGAAATGTTTCAATTTCGGGAGATGTGAACGGAGACGGCTTTGACGATGCAGTTGTATCTGATGCTGATTCCAGAAAAGTTTTTGTTTATTTAGGTTCAGCTGACAGACAGATGTTCGATCCACCTGAAATCACTCTTTCACAAAACATATATGATTTCGGATTTGCTGCTTGCATAGCAAAAGATATTAACGGAGATGGATACGATGAAATATGTATTGGTGACAGGGAATCATCTTTATATTTATATTACGGTTCAGCAGCAGGTCCTTCACAGAATTATAACCTAAGTTTATCAGCTTGTTCATATCGGGTATCTTCAGCCGGTGATTTCAATAATGACGGATATAATGATATACTTGTATCAACCTGTGATCTGCCCGGAGTAAATATTTATTTCGGAAGTATAACAGGGCTGAACAATATTCCTGTACAATTAAATGTAGAATGCTATAGTCTTGCCTCAGGTGATATCAATGGTGACGGGATCAGTGATGCCCTTGTATCACGGGAACCAAGAGCTTACGGATTTTTTGGTCCGGCTGACTATATTATTCCCAAAATTGTTTCTTTTTTCCCGGTTCAAAATTCAGTAAGCGTAAATATAGCATCAGACATTTCTGTTGTATTTAATCAGAATATGGATGCGTCTACATTAAACAGTTCTAATATTATTATAACCGGATCATATTCGGGGTCAATTTCTGCAGATATAAACTATAATGCGGCTTCAAAAACTCTGACACTTGATCCTTCAACTGATTTCAAAACAGGTGAAAAGATCTCTGTTACATTTAAATCCGGGATAAAAAGTGAAAATAATATTCGTTTTAATCCATTTATATATTCATTCATTACTGAAGTGACAGGCAGTACGGAAAACTATCAAATATCTGAAATTATTTATGATTCATACAATGTCGAGTCCGGAGATATAGATCGTGACGGTGATGTTGATTTAATTATATTTAACATCTATACAGGTCTGAAAATAATGAAGAATAACGGTTCGGGACATTTCAGCTACTTCTCCGCGATATCTGACGGAACAGGAAATTTTATGCTAAGTGACCTTGACCTCGACGGGGATTTGGATATTGTATTCGGTGCTTTGGATAATACGATAAAATACTACATCAATGACGGAACAGGAATATTTACTTTCATGAATTCATCTCCCGGAAATCTTTCAAAAAAAACCGGTGACTTTGACGGTGACGGAGATTTTGATATGGCAGCAATACTCTCAGGAATTGAAATGGCAATTTACAGAAATGACAACGGAATATTTACACTTACTTCTACAATAACTTTGCCATTTGAATGTTCTGAACCGCAGTATTATAATTTATTTGATTACGAAATTGATGACATGGACAGTGACGGAGATCTGGACATTATTGAAGTTCAACATAGATTCTGGACCCCCTTTAATTATATATTCGGTTGTAAGTATCTTGTTTTATTCAGAAATGACGGTTCAGGAAATTTTAACGCAGAAACAATTATTTCCGAGAGTTTTTCCGGTAACTACAGTTTGTTTGATGTTTGTTATGTAACACCGTTTAATTTTGACGGTGATAATGACGAGGATATACTTTTATATAATTCAAAGTTAACAAATTCCGGAAACACGGGATTTAATATTTCACCCAGCGTGTGGTTTATTGACAAACCAAATACTGCTGATATTGACGGTGACGGTGATCTTGATTTTATAAATACTTATGATGGAAAGATCTTCAAAAATGACGGAGCAGGTAATTTTACAAATACAGGAATCCTGACATCAAATGAAAAACTGATCTATGCTGATTTTA